>JBJOQC010000001.1:0-11533 GCA_046050145.1 Candidatus Parcubacteria bacterium
TCTGTGATTGGTTTTTCTTTTAATCTTGATTCCCAGACTTCTCAGGATGTTGATTATTGGATTTGTGCAGGAGAGACACTCCGAGAAGTTCAAGCGCTTCAAAGTTACTGTACTTTAAAGACCCCTAATCATCTTATTGAAACCACAGGAGATTTTTGGAAAGCGTGGGTTAATAAAAAGAATTTTTCTTTCCATGGTTTAGATGAAACTATTGTTTCTTTGTTTAAGAAATCACTTCTTATTATTAGAACTCATTGTGATAATCGGGGAGGAATTCTCGCGTCCGGAGATTCTGATAATTTCCAGTACGGAAGAGATACGTATGGATATATTTGGCCAAGAGATGCAGCTCTTGTTGCACAAACCTTAGATCGAGCAGGGTACCATGAGACTTCAAAAAAGTTCTATAGATTTTGTAATGAAATAATAACTCCTGACGGGTATGTGCTTCACAAGTATCAGGCGGACAAATCTTTGGGAAGTTCATGGCATCCGTGGATAAAAGATGGAAAAAAACAACTTGCTATCCAAGAGGATGAGACAGCTCTGATTCTCTGTGGTTTGTGGGAGCACTATAAGCAGTCACTTGGGCTCGAATTTATTGAAGAGATTTACAATTCTCTTATAAAAAATGCTGCAGATTTCCTTGTTCGTTTTAGGAATGAAAAAAATGGTTTACCTCAACCGAGTTATGATTTGTGGGAAGAAAAATACGGCGTATCGATCTTTACTGTTTCAAGTGTTATTGGAGCGCTTCGTGCAGCAGCTAATTTTGCAGAGCTTCTTGGAAAAGAAGAAGACACTGCTGTATATACTGAAGCAGGAGAAAAACTTAAGAATATTTTAATTACTGACTTATATAACAAAGAAAAGGGAGTTTTTTATAAGATGGCTTTTGTAGAAAAAGATCGTATTACTTATGATCAGACGATAGATGCCTCAAGTTTTCTGGGACCCTTTAGGTTTAATGTGCTTCGTCCTGAGGATGAAAAAATACAACAAGCATATGAAAAAACAAAGAAAGTTTTAGCAACATCTCCTTTTGGAATAGCTCGGTATGAAAATGATCAATACTTTAGAAGTAAGACTGATAAAACATCAGTTGGTAATCCTTGGTTTATAACAACATTGTGGTTTATTCAGTACGACATTAGTCGAGCAAAGACATCTGACGATCTCGCTTCAGTTTCTCGAGATATAGCAAAACTCATGAAATTTGCACAGCCTTCAGGTGTTTTATCTGAGCAGGTAAGTCCAGAAAGTGGTCTGCAGGTTTCTGTGTCCCCACTTATCTGGAGTCATTCAGAATTTGTTCTGACTACTATTATGTATATGGAAAAGGCACAAGAGCTCGCTATTGCCCCTGTGTGTTATCCTCTTGTATAAGCTTATGAACACACCTCTTCCAGAAAAAAAAGTCTATTCACTTTCCTCTGCGGAGATTTTTTCATTGTTCAATACCAGAGAAGAAGGATTGAATTCACAAGAAGTAGAGGAGCGCCTTCGTCTTCATGGAAACAATGATCTTCCTCGTGAAAAGAAAACATCATTTTTTGTCTTGCTTGGAAGACAGTTTGAAAGCCCTCTTATTTATATATTGCTTGTAGCAAGTATTATTGTTTTTATATTGAGTGAATATGTTGATGCTCTGGTGATTCTCTCTGTATTGCTTATTAATGCAATTATTGGATTGGTCCAAGAGGGTCGTGCCGAAAATACATTAGAAGCTCTTAAAAAATTTGTTGAAACATCTGCTCATGTTATTCGTCAGGGTGTTGAAGTTGTTGTTCCGGATTCGAACCTTGTTCCTGGAGATATTATTGTTCTTAAGGAGGGAGATAAGGTTTCTGCAGATGCTCGTATTATTGCTTCATCTTCATGTAAGGTTAATGAGTCTGCCTTAACAGGAGAATCAGAGCCAGTGCTTAAAATATCAAATCCTATACATGGGACTGATGTTCCTGTTTCTGATCAAAAAAACATGTTCTTTCGTGGAACATTTATTGTTTCGGGTCATGCTCTCGCTCTTGTTACAGGTACAGGTACCAAGACTGTTATAGGTGCCATCTCTCAAAAACTGTCATCTTTTGATACAGAAATGCCACTCAAGGCAGACATTAAACTCTTGTCTCGCTTTATTTCAATTGTAGTTATTATTGCAAGTACCATTCTTTTTATTATCGGGCTTCTATATGGAAATTCATTTAAAGAAATGTTTTTTACTGCAGTTGCAGTTTCTGTATCTGTGGTTCCGGAAGGTTTGCCTATTGTTATTACTTTAGTACTTGCAGCTGGAGTGTTTCGTATGGCGAAACAAAACGCTTTAGTGAAGCGTCTTCAGGCGGTAGAAGCTCTAGGTCAAGCTGATGTTATTGCTGTTGATAAAACAGGTACAATTACAAAAAATGAACTCATGGTTGAAAAGATTTTTGTGAAAGGATCTCTCTATGATGTTACGGGTGATGGATACGGCTACGAAGGTTCAGTGCTTTCAGAAGGTGTTTCTATCGATGTTGCAAATCATGAGGAAATACTGCTTATGGGTAGAATTTCTGCATACTGCGCAAGTGCTCGAACTTTCTTTTCTCCGGAAGAAAATTTATGGAAGGCGTCTGGTGAACCAACGGAAGCGGCACTCTATGTTTTTGGTAAGAAAACAGGTTTTGATAAAGATGAACTTGAGCAGGAGGATCATCAACTGCTTGATATGCCTTTTGATTCAAAAACAAAATTTCATGCCACGGTTCATTCGACACGAAAAGGTAAGTTTCTTACTGTGGTGGGTGCTCCAGAAGAAGTCTTGAGACTCTCAACTTCAATATGGATGGGTCGCTCAAAAAAAATGAGTCAAAAAGAGCGAGATGTGATTGAGGTTCAGATTCACGAACTTTCTTCAAAAGGTTTACGTGTGTTGGCTTGTGCTATTAATACAAGAGCTTCTAAGATTGTTTCGTCTGAAGATGTATCAGCTCTTACTTTTGTAGGATTATTTGCAATGCGCGATGTGTTGCGTCAGGAAGTTTTACAGTCTGTTCGTGATGCAGAAGCAAGTGGGGTAAAGGTAGTTATGATAACAGGGGATCATAAAGTTACTGCTGAGGCTATTGGTCGCAGCGCGGGTATTTTTAAAGATGGTGACAAAATTTTAACTGGAAAGGAGATTGAGATATTGAGTGATCAAGAATTGTCTTTAAAAATATCTCACGTTTCTGTTTTTGCGCGAGTTGCTCCGGAACATAAACTTCGTATTGTTGAAGCGTATCGACGAGCTGGAAATATTGTTGCGATGACTGGTGATGGGGTAAATGATGCCCTTTCTTTAGTTGCAGCGGATCTCGGTGTTGCAATGGGGAAGACTGGTACTGAAGTTACAAAAGAAGCAGCTGATATTATTTTGCTCGACGATAATTTTAAAAGCATTGTTTCTGCTATTGAAGAGGGAAGGTCTATCTATGCGACGATACGTAAGGTCTTGGTGTATCTTTTTTCAACGGGTCTTGGAGAGTTTTTAACAATTGCGTGCGCAATCCTTTTGATGCTTCCACTCCCGCTTTTACCAACTCAAATTCTCTGGCTTAACCTTGTGACTGATGGTTTTCTTGTTGTTGCATTTGCTGTTGAACCAAGAGAAATCTTGAAAAGAAAACAGCATGGCAGAGCTCTTATAGACAAAACCATGCTTGTCAGGACCATTTTGATGGGTCTTGTGATGACTATAGGAAGTTTAATTTTGTTTTGGGAGCTGTATGAAACTGATGTGGTTCGTGCAGGTACGGTAGTGCTTACGGTGCTCGCTGTATTTCAATGGATTAACGTGTGGAATTGTAGGTCTGAGTATGCGTCTGTTTTTTCTTCAAACCCTTTCAAGAATCGATTCCTTGTTGTTTCCACTTTTATTGCAATCCTTCTTCATATCTCAATTTTGTATACTCCGTTTGGGCAGACAATTTTCCGGACAGTACCACTTTCTCTTGTAGAATGGTCAGGTATTATTCTTGTCGGATTCTCAATATTATTTGTTGAAGAAATACGTAAATTAATATATCGTAGGATGCACTTCTAACTATGAATAAATCGGTATTAAAAGTAGTAACTCACAACGGCAGATTCCATGCGGATGATTGTTTTTCTGTCGCCACACTCAAGCTTGTGTTGGGAGAAATTGAGCTTATTCGTACTCGAGACCCTGAGATTATTGTTCAGGGTGATATCGTTCTAGATATTGGTGGTATTTATAACGAAGGGCTGGGTAGGTTTGATCATCATCAAAAAGAAGGTGCAGGTTTTCGTGAAAATGGTATTCCCTACGCGTCATTTGGTTTAATTTGGAAGAAGTACGGTAACGCATTGTGTCAGAGCGAAGAAATTGCTTCATATATAGATAAAACACTGGTTGCTCCGATCGATGCGATTGATAATGGGGTCGCTCTCATGACCCCTCTTCGTGAAGATGTTCTTCCTGTTCTTATACAGCAGATAATGTCTCTTTATTCTCCGGCTTGGAACGAGCAAGATCGGACGTATGATCAGGGTTTTGATGAAATGGTTTTATATGCGCAAAAAATACTAGAACGTGCTATTGTGCATGCGAAAGCTTATGTTCAAGCTGAGGCTTTAGTAGAAGGTGTATACAAAAACTCATCTGATAAACAGATAATTGTTCTTGAAGATAGATATCCATACTTAGTATTGCAGGCACATCCAGAAGTCCTATTTGTTGTTCTTCCTAGTTCAGAAGGAGACAACTGGAAGGTTGATGCCGTACCGCAGTTAAAAGAATCTTTTAGTCCTCGAAAAAAATTTCCAGAAAGCTGGGCAGGAAAAAGAGATAAGGAACTTCAAGATATAACAGGAGTTCCCGATGCGGTATTCTGTCACAAGGCTTTATTTATGGCTGTAGCAGGTTCTAAAGAAGGTGCACTTAAACTTGCAGATCTCGCTCTTAAAAATTAATGTTTATATTTATAATTTAAACTATGGCATTTATAGACGAAGTAAAAATTCATATTAAATCAGGCTCTGGCGGAGAGGGGGTTGTTCGATGGCTCCATGAAAAGAGTAAGGAGTACTCAGGTCCTTCTGGTGGAAATGGTGGTCCTGGAGGCGATGTGTACGCTGAGGCTGTACTCGATCTTGGTATTCTCCATAAGTATAGAAATATTAAAGAGCTTACTGCTCAAAATGGTGATGCTGGTGCAAAAAATAGTCGTCAGGGAAAAGCGGCGGATCATCTTATTGTTCCTGTACCTGTCGGTTCAATCATAACCAACCTTTCTACAGAGGAGCGTTTTGAACTTACAAATCCAGGTGAGAAGGTTCTTTTGTTGAAGGGTGGTAAGGGAGGGCTTGGTAACGAACACTTCAAAGCTTCGACAAATATTCGTCCAGAACAATCAACTCCAGGACGCGGAGGAGAAGAAGCTGATTTTTTGATAGAACTTGAGCTTATTGCACATATTGGACTTGTGGGACTTCCAAATGCCGGAAAATCAAGTCTACTTAATGTGCTTACACGAGCAAAAGCAAAGGTTGGTAATTTTGCGTTTACTACACTTGAACCAAACCTTGGAGATTTATACGGGTATATTATTGCTGATATTCCAGGACTTATTGAAGGTGCTTCTGAAGGAAAAGGTTTGGGACATAAATTTTTAAGACATATAAAGAAAACCCGTATTATTGCCCACTGTGTTTCTCTTGAAAATGAAAATCCACTTGAGGTATACAATACTGTTCGACGCGAACTTGTTGAATATAGTAAGGACTTTGTACAAAAAAGAGAGATATTGGTTCTTACTAAGACAGATCTCGTAACAGAAGATCGAATACAAGAAGTGAAAGATATGTTTAAAGATGTGGTAAAAGAAATATATACTGTCTCTATTATTGATGAGGAGGGTGTAAAGAATTTGGGAGATAGTCTTGTGAAGGTCTTGAGAGAAATAGAATAGTTCGTACTCTTTTGCTAGAATCTCTGTATGTCTTATAAAGCTACAATCGGTCTTGAAATTCATGCTGAGCTCAAAACTCATACAAAGATGTTTTGTGCTTCAAAAAATGACACTGAAGAAAAACGTCCTAATGTAAATGTTTGTCCTGTATGTATGGGTCATCCAGGCACCCTTCCTGTTATCAATAAGGAGGCGGTCAAGCACGTGCTCAAAGTAGGGCTTGCTCTTGGAGGTAAGCTTTTCGAATTTACTGAGTTTGATAGAAAAAATTATTTTTACCCTGATATACCAAAAGGGTATCAGATTAGTCAGTATAAATTTCCTCTAGTTTCAGGTGGAAAACTTTCTGATGTTCTTGTTACGCGAGTACATCTTGAAGAGGATACTGCAAAATCAACTCATGAAGGAGAAAAAAGTTTGGTTGATTTTAATCGTGCAGGAGTACCTTTGATGGAGCTCGTGACTGAGCCTGTGATTCATACTGCAGAACAGGCCGGAAGTTTTGCTCGAGAACTACAGCTCCTACTTCAGTATTTAAAGGTAAGTGATGCCAACATGGAAAAGGGGGAGATGCGTGTTGAGGCAAATATTTCTATAAGTAAAACTGATACATTCGGTACTAAGTGTGAAGTAAAAAATTTGAATTCATTTCGTTCAGTAGAGCGTGCTATTGCCTACGAGATAGAGCGACAAAAAGAAGTGCTTGAGTCAGGTGGAAAGGTGGTGCAGGAGACTCGAGGATGGGATGAGACTACAGGTAAAACATTTTCTCAGCGTACAAAAGAAGATTCTCATGATTATCGATATTTTCCAGATCCTGATTTACCAAAAATTATTCGAAGTGAAGTCTTAGAATTTTCAGATGAAGTGTTGAGAAAGGAAATGCCTGAATTGCCAGGAGAAAAGCGTCTTCGGTATGCAAAAGAATTTGGAATTAAAAATGCTGACATAGAAGTCTTTGTGAATAATATTGAGCTCGCTCATTTTTTTGAGCAGGCAATACGAGACATTTCAAAAAATACTGAAGCGGTAACTCTTGTGTCTAATTATATTGTGTCAGACACACTTGGTATTTTAAAAAAGAAGAATATTTCTCTTACTGATACAAAACTTACACCAGAAGCTGTGGCAGAACTCGCTCTTCTTATTCTTGAGGGCAAGCTTTCATCTCGTGGAGCAAAAGATACATTGGCTTTTCTTATAGAGGAAGGTGGGGATGCAAAAACTGTTGCAGAGAAAAAGGGTCTTATTCAAAAAAATGATCCTGAAGCGCTCAAGATTGTGATTAGGGAAGTTATTGCTCTGCATGCGCAGGTGGTCTTAGATTTCAAGGCTGGAAAAGAGTCTGCGCTTCAGTTTCTTATTGGACAGGCGATGAAGGTTCTAAAGGGTGCGGGTAATCCAGCTCTTATAAAACAAACTCTGATTCAGGAAATAGGATAGAGGTGTTGTCTAGTGTGTTGGAGGTGTCATTGTTGATATAATTTTCTTTATAATATTGGAATAAGAAAATATGGCACCACAAAAAAAGAAAGAAATAGAAACTACAAAAAAAGGCAGTCAGTCTGAAAAAACTTTTTATTTTATTGCAGGACTTCCACGAAGTGGTTCAACTCTTCTTGCAAATATTATTGCTCAGAATCCGAGATTTCATGCTACAAGTACGAGTGGAATTATGGATATTATGTTCGGTGTTCGTAATACATGGGATAAGCTCGTTGAGTTTCAGGCAACACCAAACGATGAAGCAAAGATACGAGTCCTCCGAGGAATTCTAGAGTCATATTATGCTGATGTAGAAAAGCCAGTTGTGTTTGATAAGTGTAGGGGATGGCTTTCTCTTCTTGAGATGGCTGAAACAGTCTTAGGTTATAAAGCAAAAGTTCTTGTACCGGTACGTGATGTTCGTGATGTATTGGCGAGCTTTGAAAAGTTATGGCGTGACACATCTCGTACAGGGCAGGTTGCACAAGAGGGTTCAAATTATTTTAAATTCCAAACAGCTCAGGGACGTTGTGATACATGGCTTGGTCCGGATCAGCCGGTAGGGCTTGCGTATAATCGTATTACTGACGCACTCGTGCGGGGTTTTACCGACAGAATGTTTTTTGTTGACTTCGATGATCTTACAGGAAAACCTGAGCAGTCAATGAAAGCTATTTATGAATTTCTGGGAGAGGAGTATTTTGCTCACAACTTTGATCATGTCGAGCAAGTTACATGGGAAGACGATGCTGTACATGGCTTTAAGGGACTTCATAATATTCGAAGTAAGGTCACTCCTATGGTTACGCAATGGCCGACTGTTTTGGGTCCTTTTGCAGAGCAGTACGGAAAGCTTAATTTTTGGAAGAATCTAACTAAGTAGAAAAAGGGAACAGAATCTAGATGTAAAACCTTATTTAGAAACCTGATTTATAAGTAAAACAAAAACCGCGTTTGAGCGCGGTTTTTGTTATTTTGTATGTGGATCTATAAGCCGAATTCTGTATCCAGTCATTGGTGTAACCAAGTGATAATGGACGATAGTCATTTATCTAGGCCAATTGTTACCAATCAGCTCAAGCGGCACTTCCATCTTGCGATGGACACGGCCTTGCATGTAGGTAAGGATTTTGCCGTTTCACTCTCATGTTGCCATAAGATTATTCCTAAAAGGGAATTCATTGTCTTTCGACTTTGACGTCACTGCTCGCACCTGTCGCATTACTGCGCGTGGGCGTTACCCACTACCATCCTACCTGCCTAAGCAGGTACATGTTCGGACTTTCCTCACTAGTTTATCCGAAGATAAACTGGCGTAATTATCCAATCCACACAAGTACTATTATACCATTTTTATAAATTTAAATCAAATTATAGACTAATTAACAGTTTTTCTTGGTGTAAGTTGATGATCTTTTGTATAATATATCTACTTAATTTATTTAATAAACATTATGGAAGATACAAAAAACATCACACAATCATCAGGTCGACATATTCATACTTTTGTAATTGCAGCAATATTCTTGGCGCCAATATTTTTCTTGCCAATTGTCTCATTTCAGTTTGGTAAAATGCTTGTGATTGCATTGCCAGTGCTCATAGCTTCTCTCCTATACTTTGTATCAGTTTATAAAGAAAAAGAAATTTCTTTTCCTAAGGCGTACTTATTATTACTTATCCCATCTATTCCTTTTGTATTTCTACTTTCTTCTTTATTTGCAGAGTCATTTAATGTTGCGCATGTTTCTCTCATTGGTTACGGATTTGAGGTTTGGACCACAACATTCATAACACTTTTATTTTCAGTACTTTTTTTGATTATTAATTCATTTAGACAGAAGGAGCGTGTATTTTATGCATATCTTGCATTTTTCTCTGCTCTTGTTGTTGTGTTACTTTTCCAGATCATAAGACTCTTTTCTTCTGAAATTCTCGTATTCAACACATTCGTGGGTTCTCTTGCGAATATGATAGGTAAGTGGAACGATCTAGGAATATTTTTATCTGTAGGTGTAGTTTTGTCACTTATAACACTAGAAACAGTCTCTCTTTCTAGTTCTTTTAAGAATATTCTGCGTGTTCTTTTAGGTACTTCTCTCTTTGTGATGCTGATCATAAACTTTAGAATATTGTGGGTTTTTGTTGCTCTCGCATCTCTACTTGTTTGGTTTTTTGCTCGAAGAAGTTCTCGTATTTCATCTAATGTAGTCGCGACTGATGTTGCTGTTCCAAAAAAGACGCCTATATATGTCTATATTACGCTCGTTGTTTCAGTTATTGCTTTTTTTGGATTTGGATTTATAGGTAATTTCACATATTCAAAACTTGGAATTTCATATCTTGAAGTTAAGCCTGATTGGGTAGCTACCTTTAATGTGGGTAAGGCTGTTATTGCACAAAATCCAGTATTTGGTGTTGGTCCAAATAGATTCTTGAATGCATGGTATGCATTCAAGCCAATCTCTGTAAATTCAGATCCTTTTTGGAATGTTGAGTTTGACTTTGCTGTTGCAACAATACCGACATACATGATCACTACTGGTCTTTTGGGTATGGTCGGGTTTATGTTGTTCTTTGTGTTTTTTGCTCTTACGATTGTTAAGGCTTACAAGCTTTCTGTAGAAGATTCTTTTTCTCGATACCTTCTTTTTTCTTCAGCTGTAGTATCTCTCTTCCTATGGGTTATAAATATCTTTTACGTTTCAGGTCCAATAATTCTATTGCTCACTTTTGTTTTCACAGGACTCTTTTTGGCAACGTTCTACATGTTGTCTGAAAGGCAAGTTTTTGTGTATTCATGGAAAAATACAAAAGGATTGCTTCCAAGGATTGCACTAGTGCTTCTTATGTTAGGTACTCTTTATGTTGGATTTTTAATCACATCACGTGCTTTGTCATCTGTATATTTTCAAAAAAGTTTACAAGCGCTCAATACATCTCAAAATATTGACGAATCAATTCGTCTTATGAATAAGGCTATTTCAACAGCTCCTCATGATATTTATTACCGAGGTTTGTCTGAGTTGTACCTTATTAAACTTAACGGATTGGTTGCAGGTACAATAACTCCAGCGACAACACTTCAGGCTGATGTGCAGCAGACTTACAGCCAGGCATTATATTTTGCGGGTGAAGCAGTAAAAAGACACAGAACAAATTATTATAACTGGGTAGCATATGCTTCTGTATATGAAGCTGTTATTGGTACAGGTGTTGCTGATGCCTATATAAATGCTGCGGGTATATATGAACAAGCGGTTCTTGCAAATCCTACTGATCCTCGACTCTTTTTGATGCGGGCTCGGTTGGAGGTTTCTCAGCGTAATTTTGATAAAGCAAAAGAATTTATTCAGATTGCTGTAGCTCTCAAACCAAACTTTACAGAAGCTGTATTTCTTTGGGCTCAGATTGATGTAGAGCTTGGAAACATAAAGGGAGCAATCAGTGCTGTGGAAAGTGCTATCACTCGTGATGTGAATAATAGTCTCGCATATTTCCAACTTGGATTTCTAAAGTATAACGATAAAGATTATCGTGGTTCTGTGGATGCTTTTGATAAGGCAATTATACTTGTGCCTGACTATGCAAATGCAATGTATTTCAGAGGTCTAAGTCTCTTTAGTCTTGGTGAAAAAGAAAAAGCTCTTGCTGATTTTGAGTTTATCAAACAGGCTAATCCTGATAATAAAGAAATAGCTCTTATTGTTTCGAATTTAAAAGCTGGAAAAAAGCCACTTGCTGGAACAGAGGAGATTTCTCTTGAAACCCCACCTGAAGAAAAGGATGAATTGCCTTTGGAAGAATAGTTGTGGTAAAAAAAATATTACATTTTTTCCATAAAGAGATAAGCGGTCTCCATAGAGCTGCTTATCTTTTGGCTTTTTTCTCCTTACTCTCTCAGTTTTTAGGTTTTCTAAGAGATAGGCTTCTTGCGGGAACATTTGGTGTAGGAGAAACACTTGATGTGTATTACGCATCATTCCGTATTCCTGACTTTATCTTTATTACTATTGCATCTCTTGCTTCGCTCTCAATTCTTGTTCCTTTATTTATTAAGAAAAACGCAGAGAGTAAGGAGGAAGCACAGATTTTTA
>JBJOQC010000002.1:0-23996 GCA_046050145.1 Candidatus Parcubacteria bacterium
ACAAGATATCCATTGTTTCCACTTCCACTTGAGTCAGCAACATTTGAAGTCATATCCCCTCCATCAAATGTATAGCGAGCAATCAAACCAAGGAAGTTGTTCGGTGGGCGCTTAAGGGTGAATGTGCGAGCTGTACCTGCGGGCTTAAACACCGCAATTCTTGTTGCGTTATCACCAAACACACCAATACTTGACCAAGTAGGGTTTGTTGCCGCAAGAGTATCTTGAATTAAGTACGCAGAGGCATTTCCATAGTTAGTACCAAGCAAGTAGTTTGTATACGTCTCACGAGTAAAACTTGAATTTATAGTAGGTGTAGAATTTGCATCAAAAGAAAGACCTGCAATCACAAGTGAGTTATTTTGAGATGGAGTAACAGTTCCAGGCTGGATTGTAGATGCACTTCCATTTGCACCATTTTCTACGTCATATGGAGATGATGTGTCTGCTCCACTCCATGCCATAACAGTAATTGCGGTACCTACACCTCCTAGAGTAAAAGTATGCCCACTTCCAACGGTAGGATTTGTTGTATAAAATATCTGACTCCTTGTGTACGTAGTACCCTGACTTGCTGTCAAAGCTGTCCATGTATTACTTTTAGAATCTGTTGGAGTTGCTGTTTCTCCTCTTTGATTGGTAGCCACAATTATTAAAAGGTCAGCTCCTGTTGTGTCAATTGATGCTGTTGTTGCTCCACTTATTCCTACTGCTGTTGCTGTTGCAATCAAATCCCACGGATTGGTCTCCTGAGCAGAGTCTGTATAAAAAGTTGAAGGAGAGTTTGTGTTGTTGTACTCAGTTGTAATCCAATCCGCTCCAAGGTCAGTATTAGAAAAACGGAGTTCGTCTATTTTTCCATCCCAAAAAGGGGTTGAGCTGAAAGAATAGCCATTGCCAATCTCAACAGCAGTGACAAGGTCAGACGTATTGCCAGAGGAAATACTTGCTACTGTTGTGTTTTGATAGTTATACAGAGTACCTCCAGTATGTCTCCATGCAATGTGATACCATGTTCCCGTTGAATATGTCGTTCCTGCATGATCATCAGAACCATCCCAGTTATATGACCATATTTTATCGGTACCATCAGTATTTGAAATAGCTACCCCCGCATGACCCCCACCCGCTGTGCCATTACTCCAAACCCACCTACCCTGATACACATTACCAACCGTTGCCCCTGCACTATCAGTGCTAGCCCAAGCTGTTACTGTACCTGTACTATTTGCAATCAAAGTTCCTAATGTTTCTTCTGTATTTATATAATCAGCACCTCCATCAAAGTCCTGCGCCAAACCCGCAAGTTTTCCAGCGGGAGCAGTGAGCGCCATACTAACCCCATCAGCATCTCTATTATTTGAAGTTGAATCTTTATATCCTTCATTATTATTATTCACCGCCTCTTGCAAGTGATAGACAGCAGTATAAGCAGACTTCCACGTATTCTGCGCTCCGTACGTTGTATTTTCTGCAGGACAGGATGCTCCACTGTTTCCATAATAAATATAAAAGTCAGTATCAGTGTCACCGTCTATACTTCCCTTGAAATAGAGCTCGCCTGTGTCAGAGGCAGCGGTGTAAAATACAAGGTCAATTGGAACTTCTGTTGAACCATCGCTTGTTGTTACGCGAATATCACACCCATCACTTTTAACGTTTGTATGAAAATCTGAAGAAAGATCAGCGAGGGATACGTACACAGGAAAATCTGTAAGATCTGACGGTACCTGCTCTTGTTCAACTGTAATTTTTATACGATAAGTCCATGATGCGGAATACCAAGCAGCGTCTGCGGTAATAGGCATGAGGATAAAAAAGAAGATGGAAATATAAAAAAGTATCTTTCTCATGGCCTTACTTTAGTTTGACCTAGTCGGTACAACACATCAACCTCGGAAGCAGACAACGTTCTGTTGTACACCCTCATATCATCAAGCGCTCCTGTAAAAGAAGTTGTTGGTAAATAACTAATATGCAGAGACTCACTTCCGCCTGTGTATATTGAACTTTGAGCACTGCCTAAATCATTCTCTACCGCAACACTTGAACCATTGTAATAAATAGTCCATGAAGTACCGTTATATGCACACACAACATGTTGCCACCCTACTGTAAGGTGAGCGCTTACAGTTCTTTGAAGATGCCAATTTGTAGTACCACCATCACTACTTATACCACAAAGAATTCTCGCGAAAGAAGCAGCGTAATGAGAGCCTTGAAAATATGAACGTACATTCCCAGCAAGATTCCACTTACCTATCCAATCGACCTCAGCTGTAGGGGTAGAATCTAAGTACACCCAACTTGATATGGTTATACTTGGACCCGCAACCGCAATACTTGAACTATGAGGCACATCAATCCCCGCATTAGTTGCACCACTCGATCTAAATGCCTGACCCATCTTTCCTATTTTTGTTGTTGTAGAAGTAACACCAACTAAATATCCATGATTTCCATTACCGCTCGAATCAGCAATATTTGATGTCATTTTATTTCCATCAAAACTCCAGTGACCAACTAAACCACTTGAAATTCCTGTTGGAGTTTTTGAGATTTTTGATTGAGCTGAGTTATAGATTTGTTTGACTTCAGTAGCAGTGAGAGCTCGTGAATAGATACGGAAATCATCTAAAGAACCATCATTAAACAGTGTTGATCCTGCGCGAGACATTATGTACCAAGGATCATTACCGAAATTATTTGTATTGTTAGAACAACAACTATTTGCAGTACCTGTAGGTGTCTGCAAAACTCCGTCAATATAAAGTGAAGTTTCAGAACCTCCAGCCTGACCTTTATCATATAGAGCAACATAATGATGCCACTCGTTTACTGAAGGTGCTGTGTAACAATGAGCGTCATAACCCACATCACCTTTTAAGGCTATAGCCATGAGAGGCTGACTTCCTGCAGTACAGGTAGAACCTCCACCCAAGCTTGGTTCTGCAGTAAAAAATAAACCCGTAGTATTATTATTCGTATTTGTTGTTACTTCAAAAAGAACCTTATCAGTTCCTGCACCAAAACTTACCTTTCTCATCCACAAAGAAACACTTAAAGCATTTGTACCCGAGAGATCTATAGCAGACTCACTCAAAGAATCATTACTTCCATCAAAACTTAGCGCTTGTCCGATTTTTCCAATTGCAGTTGTTGTAGATGTTTGACCAGAGAGATATCCGTTATTTCCAGTACCACTTGAATCAGCAACATTTGAAGTCATGTCTCCCCCATCAAATGTATATCGAGCAACTAAACCAAGAAAATTATTTGGGGGACGTTTGAGAGTTAGCCTTCGAGAATTTGATTCTTGTGCCCCATCACTATAAAAAGTAGAGGGTGAACTTTGATTATTATATTCAGTTGAAATCCAAGTAGCAGAAAGAACTGAGTCACTAATACGAAATTCGTCATAATACCCAGGAGCAGCGTAGTTATCATTACCGTTCGGAACTCTTCCAATATGCACAGCCGAGGTTGTATCCGTAATTGTCCCCGCATATGGATCTGAAGCGTTTGAAGCCCCATTTTTATAAGCAATAACATTTGACCCATCATAAACACCCGTGTAATACCTGTAGACAGCTGTCGAAATAGAGGTATCCATGTCTGCTGTATTTCCAGCCCAATCACTTACCCAGAATTTTAAATCAGTTCCAGCACTTTGTGCGCCAAAACCATCACTCCAACCATCACCATTTGTAGCTCCCCAGATATTGTCATACGTAGCAACACCACTATCAAATTTCACCCACGCTGAAACAGTTAATCTATCATTAGATAAAACACTTGTAAGGGTGGCGTTAGGAAAAGAAACACTTTCACCAGTACCATCAAATTGATAGCCTTTACCTATATGAGTAGCAACAAGGTCTCCACTCTCTACACTGTTACCAGTTCCATTGTTTGACCCAACTGAGTTAGTAACCGTACCTGTAGGATCTTCCTGTCCATGCATAACAACTTCATAATTGATCCACACATTATTTCTGCCGTAGGTTGCACTTGCAGAAGGACAACTTGTACCCGAGTTTCCATAGTAAATATAGAAGACAGTGTCTGTTGAGTTTGCAAGACTTGATGCTTTAAAGTGAAGTTCTCCTGTGTCACTTGCTGCTGTATAAAATACTAAATCAATTGGAACTTCGGTACTTCCATCAGATGAAGTTACTCTAATATCACAACCGTCACTTTTTACATTTGTGTGGAAGTCTGAAGAGAGGTCGGCAAGGTTTACATATACAGGAAAATCAGTAAGGTCCGCATCTACCTTGGTGTTATCTACCGTGATTTTCACACGATACGTCCATGATGCGGAATACCAAGCAGCGTCTGCGGTAATAGGCATGAGGATAAAAAAGAAAATGGAAATATAAAAAAGTATTTTTCTCATGGCCTTACTTTGGTTTGACCTAGTCTATACAGAAGACCAACTTCACTTGCACTCAAAGAACGATCGTAATATCTTGCTTCGTCAACCTCACCATTAAAGAATACTCCTGCGTTACCCGTACCTATTTGCACATCTTCTGTATTATTGATATTTGCCTTGCCTGTCCCTAGAGTATACGGAGTCGTAACGGGCATCACAGCACCATCAATATATGTAGTAATAACCTGACTACTATTCCTTACTAAAACAACATGGTGCCAATTACCATCAGCATAATCACTGTTTGATAAAATACATTCACCGTTAGTTCCATCGAACTGAACGACACTTATCCTTTTACTTGCAGAGACATTACAACTACCATCAACCGTACCTATCAAAAGATTCCACTGAGTAAAGGGGTTTGAATTGAGGCGTTTACCATAGAACGTAACTGCCTGATTTGAATTTGGAGCTTTAATCCAAATAGAGGCTGAGAACGCTCCTGTACCAGGTCGAAGATTTGCGTTATCGAGAATCTTAACGAAATCATTAATGCCATCAAATGTAAGTCCTTGCGCAACCTTCCCAATTACTGTTGTGGTTGAAGTTTGACCAACAAGATACCCATGATTCCCAGTACCACTTGAATCAGCAACATTTGAAGTCATGTCTCCGCCATCAAACGTCCAGTGACCAATAAGACCATTAGAAATTCCTGTTGGAGTTTTTGATATTTTATTTTGGCCGGAATTGTACAAAGCAAGAGCTTCGACTGAAGTCAGAACTCGACTATACACCCTAAAATCATCGAGTGTACCCATTGTATTCAAACCCGACGGATGAGCCATTAAAATTAATGTTGCATTAGCAAGATTTGCGGTGTTATTACTTACACCCGGTCGTGAAGTTGGGTTTTGGTAGATCCCATCTATATACAAGTCAACCTCATTTGCTGATTGAGTAATATCGTGAACTACAACAAAATGATGCCATCCCGTTGAAGGTTGAGTGTAACAAGCAAAATTAAAACCCGTTCCTCCATCGTGCCCAACCTCTATTTTTCCTGCACCACACGAACCGCCAGAATCATTGGGTGCCATATATGTATATCCAACCGTCGGAAATGCTGCGTGTGTAAACAAAATATCAGTGCCAAGCGACCATGTTGATGTGTTATACCAAAAAGCATACGTCGCTTGTTGTGTACCAGAAAGATTAAAAGATGAAACGCTCACACTATCATTCACTCCATCAAAAGAAAGTGCTTGACCAAGTTTTCCAATAGCTGTGCTGGTAGATCTTTGACCAACAAGATACCCATGATTCCCAGTACCACTTGAATCAGCAACATTTGAAGTCATGTCTCCCCCATCAAATGTATATCGAGCAACTAAACCAAGGAAATTGTTTGGCGGACGTTTGAGGGTAAAACTGCGTGTTGCACTCGCAGCTTTAAATGTTGCGATACCTGTAGACACACCCATACTCGAACTCCATGACCATGTAGGATTTACCGCAGCAGAGGTTGTCTGCACAAGGTATGCCATCGCACCTCCCATATAATTACCAACTGTATAGTTAAGCTGATTACTTATAGTAAAACCACTATTTATAGAAAGAGTGTTTGATGTATCAAAACCAAGACCTGTAATAATAAGTTCATTATTCTCACTCGGGGTTACACTTCCTGGTTGTTTAGAGGTAATACCAGAACCCGATGAACCATTTTCTACATCATAAGGACTTGTTGCTGCTCCACTCCATGCAGACACAGCTATTGAAGGATAGCTACTGTTTGTTGCAGTAAAAGTATGCCCACTTCCTACTGTTGGATTATATGCATAGTAAATTCTCTGCTGTGTATTTCCTGCAGCATAAGCAGTCAGAGCTGTCCATGTATTACCTTTTGAGTCTGATAAAGTATTCGCCGCACCAGAATACCAACTGACAACAACCACAATAAGATTTGCACCTGTGGTGTCTATTGCACCTGTAGTAACATTATTACCTCCACTAGAACCAGCTCCTGTATTTGCAATCAGATTAAAAGCTGCTTGTGTCTGAAAAGGCACTATATATAGAGTGATGAAAAGAAATATAAAAAGTTTTTTTTTAAAAAAATGAATCATTTCTTAATACTGAGTGATTCCCCCATCAAAAATACAACCTTCTCAAAGTCTTCATAAAAAGTTACTTGAAAAAGTTTATTTCCTTCCGCAAACCAAAGATTTTTTATACCTGCACCCTCACTATCAGAAAATAAAACTCCTTTCCTCGACGAACCCACTTCAACAGCCTTCATTTCTACATCCTTAAGTTCTGGAATATCTGCTTTTACTATTTCAGGCGTAATGACAATTCCTTCTTCACCGGGACTTATAAAAATTTGGATAACTACACCTTTTTCTGAAGTCTTCAAGAGAATAACTTCCCCATCTGCATCCTTTACAGAACTTACGTTGAGGTTGTCAGGATAGCTAAAACTAAGTAAGGATTCAGAATCCACATAAACACTTCCGTCTTTAAAAATAGAGCTTTTTATTTCACCTCTATAATAGAAATATAATCCCACCACAACTAAGGCAAGAACGGTTAACAGAATAGTAACTGTAATCTTTTTGAATTTCATAGCCTCTTTTTTTCAAAGCATCTTTAAAGCACTTCATCGGATACATTTTCACCCTCATCTCCTACTGGTTCAGGAGAAGGTTCTTCTTGAGACATCTCTTCTTCAACTACAGGATCCGTATCCACAACAACCTCATCTTCTACCACTTCTGCAGGAGTCTCTTCCGCAAATGGATCTTTTACAATCACAGTTCGTGTAGTAGTTCCCGTATTTCCTGCCTGGTCTGTAGCACTATATATAATAGTATGCATACCAGGCACTGTTGTATCTATTTGCTCACCTTCTACTTGTATGCCGAGATTCAGATTTACATTATCTGTCACTGTTGCACCCAAATCTACATAAGAAGTTCCCACATCAATTGTTGCTGGATTATTACCTATCAGTGTAATAACAGGAGCTTCAGTGTCCGTACTTCCTCCACCAGAATTTTGATTATTTTGTGAATCATCCTCTGTCACAATCGGACACACACCTTGAGCTGTAACCGTACTGCCGTTTGAAATCTTCAAACAATAAGGCGCACCTGTTACTTCATCATACAAAGTAATACCTGTCGGTTTTGCCGGACTTCCAACTACGAGATTTTCAACAATCGCCTGTCTCATATAAGTAACACCTTGGACAATTCGAGTACCGAGAGCTTCAAGACCAGAAAGAACTCCTCCTATTGAAATACCTCCACCAGTACTTTGACCACTTACTCCTTCCAAAGCTTGAACCTTTAGCTCAAGATCCTGAAGCCTCTTATATTGAGCTTTTGTTGCTCCGAGTGTAAATGACACAAGTTTATATATATCAACACCATGACCTCCTGCTCCAAGAACTTCACTTGGTGCCTCTTCAGCAATAAGACCAAGACGACTTACAGGAGCGGTCGCATCATCTGTTTTATACCTGTAAGTTGCAATATTTATATCACTTAATTTCTCAAGATAGTTTTCATAATCCTCGTTCTTCAAATATGAAATATCTGTCTTTGAATTTCGAGTTGAAGTATTTACGAAAGCATTTGCAGCAACATCACCTAGCACATGGAGCTTGTACTCTGGAGTTGAAGTGCCGATACCAACATTTCCCTGTCCATCAATTGAAAGTGAAGAAAGAGATGTTGTTGCGTTGGTGATGTCGAAGATATTTGTAAGGAGTTGTACACCACCAAACGCTGCCGCCGCGGTTCGTATCGGTGAGTATCCAACAATGTCCCCTGCTGGATTTCTATCAGAAAGAAGATCATGAGCCTCATCAAGAACGATACCTAGTTGAGTATCTGCATTAACTCCAAACTGATTTACATCACTTATAACCTTAAATGTTTCAATTGTTGTTGATGCAAATATTTCCAAGAGTTTCTCCTTTGAAAGAACTGTTCTGTCTTGCTTAAGATATGAGAATGAAGGAGCGTTTGTCCATGCACCAGCAGCAGAAAGTGTCGCTGTGTTTCCAGAACCACCTTCCACATTAAGCTGATTCGATGTGTCCATATAAAAAGCTCGATAGTCACCATCACTTGCAGCAATCCACAAACTTGAAGTTGCTGTGTTTGCAATCTGCTGGATTGAGAAACGAGCTGATGGAGTTGTGGTACCAATACCAACAGAAAGATCTTGCACACCTCCAACGCCATTTGATCTGCTATATACAGTAAGCAGAGAATTTCCGTCAATTTGAGCAGAATAGCTTTCTACAGTACCGAGCGCTGCGGCTGATGTAACTGGTAAATCAGTCCAACTCACAACACCTGCATTTGTATCAAAACTCAAAGCACCCAATTCAAGATTTGAAATAGAGGTAATGCCAGATGAGAAGTCGTGGAGGATTGAGCCTGAATTTACATTAAGTCCGCCAGCAAATGTAGATGTGGCAGTAGTTGATGTAGCTGTAAAATTTCTTCCCACCACTTCACCTGCAACCGAAAGCATGGCATATGGTGTTGTTGTGCCAATACCTACGTTTCCAGTGGTGTAATAAATATCAGATCCTGATGTTGTCCATTGAGATGAACCAACCCCACCTGATACACATGTTCCATTAATTGCGAAACAACCTGCTGTGAGGTTAATACCGTTTGCAAATGTACTTGTTGCTGTTGTTGAAGAGATCTGAAGGAGATCAGCACTTAAACCTTTGAATGTTGATGTTGCTCCTGTTGTTGTTGCTGTGAAGAATGGAGCTTGTGTTTCTCCAGTTGAAAGGATAGTGAGTTTAGCTGTGTTTGAAGCTCCGAATTGGGCTGATGAAGCGATGGAGTTGATAATATTACGACCGAAAGCAGAAGAATAAGTTCCTGAAGCGATGTTTACATAACCAGAAGCAGTAGAGTAGTCTCCTGAAGCGATGTTTGAATGACCAAAAGCTGAAGAGTTAGAACCTGAAGCAGTGTTGTTATACCCAAAAGCTGAAGAATATTGAGCTGAGGCAGTATTACCTCTACCGAAAGCTGAGGCAGCTGAACCGCACGCGCCATTTATAGATCCAAAAGCTGAAGAACACGACCCTGAAGCATTATTGTTATAACCAGAAGCGGCTGATTTTGATCCTGCAGTATTGTTTTGATATCCAAAAGCTGAAGAGCTATCTCCTGAAGCGATGTTTGAACGACCAAAAGCTGAAGAATTATAGAATGAGGCAGTGTTATCGTACCCAAAAGCTAAAGAGTAGCTTGCCGAAGCATCGTTACTATATCCTGAAGCTGAAGACCTATACCCCGAAGCAATGTTTAAGTAACCAGAAGAGGAAGAACCGTATCCTGAAGCGGTGTTTTGATAACCAAAAGCTGAAGAATTTGTTCCTCCAGCAAGGTTGTTAATACCTACAGACACAGCTCGTGTACCTGTTGCAACCTGAGAGAAGTCACCAGTAGTATTTCCAATTGCCACAGATCGATTTGATGATGTGAGATGTACTCCTCCATATATAGAAAGTTTCGCTGTACTTGTCGCTGTAGTTGTACCAATACCGAGTGCTCCAGTTGTTGTATTAAAGAAGAGTGTTGATGTTGCAGATACAGCAGTACCACCTGATGCATAGTATGCGACCTGTCCTTGGAGTCCTGAGTTAACTGTTCCTGATCCTGGAGCTCCACCTGAAATACATGTTCCGTTGATTGCGAAACAGCCTGCAGAGAGGTTGATGCCGTTTGCAAAAGTTGATGAGGCTGTTGTTGAAGAAACATTCAAAAGTCCTGCTGAGAGACCATAGAAGGTTGAAGTTGCAGTGGTTGTTGTTGCTGTGAAGAATGGTGCTTGAGTTTCTCCTGTAGAGAGGATCGTCAACTTTGCTGTGTTTGATGAACCGAATTGGGCTGATGAGGCGATTGAGTTGATGATGTTGCGACCGATAGCGGTTGAATAGTTTGCAGAAGCAGTACTAGAATTACCAAAAACAGAAGAATGTATTCCTGAAGCAACAGTTGAATAACCTGAAGCTGTTGCACCAGTGTTTGAAGCACTGCTTGCACGACCCAAAGCTGATGAGTTAGAACCTGAAGCTGTATTACTAACACCGAAAGCACTAGAGTTAGAACCATTGGCATTATTAGAATCACCGAACGCCACAGACCCAGAACCTCCTGTAGCGTTACCACGACCCACAGCAGAAGATTGAGCAACTGTAGCATTATTCCCATATCCAAGTGCTGTTGTTTGAGATTGTGAAGCAGTATTACCACGACCAGCAGCAAAAGAATAATCTCCTGAAGCTGTGTTTATGTAGCCAAAAGAAGATGCATTAATCCCAGACGAAGTATTGCCATAGCCAACAGCTGCTGATCTATAACCTGAAGCTGTGTTTGCGTAACCAAAAGCACTTGCATTTACTCCGTTTGCAACCTGAGAGACAGACGCTCGACCTGACTGCACATCGATCGCATTCGTCCCCCTCGTATTTCCAGTAGTATCTCCAATAATCACCGCAGAACTTCCACTCTGAATTAACTGAATCATTCCTGTCACACTAAGACTGTGTCCAAATGTACTTGTCGCTGTAGTCGAAGTCGCCTGGAAATATGGAGCTGAAATCTGTCTAAATGCTGAAAGTCCTCCAGCAAATGTTGAGGTTCCAACTCCGTTAACTGCAATGTTTTGTGTTGTTGTTGGTGCTAAAGCTGATTGACCGAATGTGTTTGTAGAGATTGTCCATGCTTCACCGAAGCTTGAACCAGATCCTGATCCACCACTGATACATGTTCCGTTGATTGAGAAACAGCCTGCAGCAATATCAATTCCATATTGGAATGTAGATGTTGCTGTTGTTGTTGATACACGGAGAAGATCTGCTCCTAGTCTTTGGAATGATGATGTTGCTCCTGTTGTTGTTGCGGTGAAGAATGGAGCTTTTGTTTCTCCGGTTGAAAGAATGGTGAGCTTAGCGGTGTTTGATGAACCGAATTGGGCGGAGTTGGCGATGGAGTTAATTACATTACTACCTACAGCAGTTGCGTATGAAGCTGAAGCTGTACTAGAACGACCAAAAGCTGAAGATGATTCTGCTGTAGCAGAACTTGTATATCCAGAAGCTGTGGAACGAGCTCCTGAAGCAGTAGCTGAACGACCAAAAGCTGAAGAGCCATATCCCGAAGAAGTATTGAGGAAACCAATAGCTGTAGAACGATGGCCAGACGCTGTGTTTTGTATACCAAAAGCTGAAGCATACTCAAATGAAGCAGTGTTAAGATGTCCAACAGCAATCGCAGTGTTTGCCGAAACAGTGTTCGAATAACCAAAAGCTGAGGAATATATAGCTGAAGCTGTATTACTATGACCAACAGCAATTGATCGTGTACCACCCGCCACATTACCTCCATTTAGTCGACTTGCTTGAATATCTAAAGCCTCTGTCCCCCTCGTATTTCCAGTAGTATCTCCGATAATTACCGCAGAGGTTCCATTCTGAAGAACCCTGAGCATCTCAGTCACAGACACATGAGTAAATGTCGAAGTCGCACTCGTACTTGTCGCCTGGAAATATGGAGCAGAGATCTGACGGAAAGCTGAAAGTCCTCCAGCAAATGTAGAGGTTCCAACTCCATTCACTGCAATGTTTTGTGTTGTTGTTGGAACAAGTGCTGATTGACCAAAAGTGTTTGTAGAGATTGTCCATGCTTCACCAAAGCCTGAGCTTGATGATGAACCTCCACTAATACATGTTCCGTTGATTGCGAAACAACCTGCAGCGATATTGATACCGTTTGCAAAAGTTGATGAGGCACTTGCAGAAACATTGAGAAAGTTTGAAATCGCAAGATTAGTAAGAGTTGAGGTCGCTGTTGTTGAAGTTGAAGTAAAGTTTGTTGCAACAACCTGTCCCCCAACAGAAAGTTTTGCATATGGACTTGTTGTGCCTATTCCAACATTTCCAGTTGTTGATGCAAACACAAATTGTGAAGCTCCACCAAAAGCTCCACCGTTGTTGTATTGAAGTTGTCCATCACTTCCCGCTGGAAGTTCGTTCACAGTACAGTTTAGACCACCAGGTAAACATGTTGGATCAAGAGTTTCTCCTGGAGTGTAAGGAGTTGTCGGAGGTGCCGCAAAAAGTACCTTTGGAGCAAAGAGATTAAGACTTGCTGTGTATGTGTTTTTGAAAAATGCATCAACAAAATTCAAAACTTTTGTAGAAAAACGCAAAGAACCTGAAGATACTAAATCTCCAGATGTGTGAATGAGAGCATATTCTGCCTCAGAAAAATTAATTCCGTCTTCAAAAAGCAAAGGTGGTATATCCAATCCTACTGACTGTTCTTGTCGTATGAAATATTCGTTTGTTGAGCCGTCTTTGAAGCTGAAATAAATATCGGAAGCAAGTGAAGAACCGCGCATTGCTAAAATCAATGCCACCACGGCTACCACTATTTTGTGTCCACTCTTTTGTGCCATTACATCTTAATTTCCGATAGGTTTATTTTACCTTACAAAACAGACTTTCTTATGTGGATAAGAAAGTTGGTTTTAAGCTTATTTTATAAGGGTTTTTTTATACTTTAAAAGTCTTGTTTATGATACCTTTTCGAGCATAGAAAACTGACGAGGTGTAGATGTGTGAATATGACCCATCAGAATTCTTTTTTTCAACAGTAATTTGATACTTTCCGATCGGCACAAGAAGATAATATCTACCGAGTGCATCCGCCACTCTTTTTGCAACCTCAGCTTGTCCAAGAAGTGCTAATTCGGGTGATTTTACTCGAATAATTGCAAAAGAAAGTGGTTTTCCAGTCTGTGCTTCCACAATTTTTCCATTGAAACGAGGTCTCAAACCCAAAATACGCAACACCAACATTACAATGTAAAGAACGAAAATGATTGTGTTGTAAGGAGCTGGCAAAACATAAAAAGCAAACACGGAGACAACAAGTCCGACATAGAAAAAGATATCTGACAAACGAGTAAATATTGGATCGAACTTTGAATACACATGCATCACCTTATGTCCCTTTTTTGCAAATTCATTCCAGTCAAAATTTACAGGATCCATCGGAATGTTTCGCGCAACAATTCCCTCTTTTTCATTAAGCTCTATTGTTTCTCCAAAATATAAATTGTTATACAACTCATCATGGTCTTTTCCTTTTAATTTTTCTGAAGGAAAAACATAATTTGTTTTTTGAGCTTTCAAAGTATATTTTCCCGCTGGCGCAAGAAAACCATACCGACCATCAATATCAGTAATCGAAGTTGCAACTTCTGTTCCATCTTCACCGAGCAAAGTTACATACGCCGGATCAAGTGGCTGTTTCGTGATTGCATCATAGACAGTTCCCCACGGTCGATATCGTTTTCGAAGTCCAAAAAATGAAAGGAGCCAACTCCAAATACGAGCAGGTAGCAGCACCAGTTCTGATGCTTTTCCTGACATGCCAAGCACACTCAAAAATGTCGAAATAAGCCCTAATATAAGGCCTAGAATACCAAAAGCCTTTGCAGGTGTATCGTTAACTAGAGGCACTACAGGACCCAAAAAATCTGGTACAGGACCTGGAGGAAAAAATACATCTTCACCACCTGGAAGTTCTTCTGGTGGAGGGACATTTGGTACACCATCGTCTGGTGGTAAAACCTCACCATCAGGAGGTGGAGGAAGAGGAGTGCCCTTTGGAATCACATCAACAATTCGCGTCACTGTATGTGTCGCACCTGCGCTATCAGCAACTCTGTACGTAACAACATAACTCCCAACACGATTTGAATTTACCAAAGACGAAACAGTTACACTAAAAGTAATATCTCCATCTTCAATATCGAGAGCACGAAATCCGGGCTCAAAAAATTGTGTTCCCTCTTGAATTGTTACAACAGAAAAACCGGAGAGTGTAATTATTGGTGGATTATTATCGAGATCATCAGGAGGTGGAGGTGGTTCTATTGTGTTTGAAATAACTTTTACAATTCGTGTGATTGGCACCGCAAAAAAACCACTTGAATCAGCGACATTGTAAATCACTACATAATCTCCAGGAATATTCACATTCACAAGTGACGCCGTGTGTGTAATACGTGAAGTTATATTTCCATCTTCAGCATCTTGCGCTGTCGCACCAAGGTCAACATAGGGCGTACCGAGAGCTATATTAATTTGATTTTGACCAATAAGAGTAAGTACGGGTCGAGCATTTTCATTATTAGTATTTGGAGAATATGAATTCGTATTATTTGGATTACCATCCGTATGACAAGCATGATCAAATCTGTCAACAAGGCCGTCCCCATCATTATCTCTATTGTCAGAGCATTGTGGCTGGGGACCTCCCCCTGGAGGGCCAGAAGACCCGCCACCATTCACTTCATCATCATCAGTTGCTCCCGAACATCCAGGATCTGTACCAAAATCAATTTGTCCATCATTATCATTATCAACACCATCATTACACTGGAAAGTGCTCGCAACACACACACCACCATTCCATGTCGTTGAGACCTTATGATTTAAGGTTGAACATGAATTATCGGTAGAGCAGTTAAATACTATCCAACCTCTTTTTTCAGCCCACGCATATCCCGAAAAATCACCATTACAATCAATCGTTACCCCTCCATTTGTTGGGTCAAAATTTATCCAACCAGTATTTTCTCCCCATGCATATCCAGAAAGATTTCCCGATCCATCATTTACCACCCCACCGAGTGTTGGGGCGAGATTTATCCAACTTGAATTTGTTCCCCATGCATGCCCAGTGAGAGTTGTAGTTGAAACAGTAACATTTCCATTTGAAGGATTGAAATTTATCAAATCGCTTCCGTCCAAAAACCGAGCATACTTGTCTGTGGCACTAATATTTCCCGCAAATACAAAATGGGGAGCACTACATACAAACAGAAAAATAAACGCAAAAATAATTTTGCCAAAACGCATATTACAAGTATATCGCACCTTTTAAAAAATTAAGCTGTGAAAAACTAAAACCCCTCATGTGAGGGGTTTTAGTTTTTCACAGCAACTCAGCAAGATATTTTATTTTGCAGGAGCAGCTTTTTTAGTATGAGCGTGTCCGTCAACCTCATAACTTGTATTTTGAGCTTCGAAGAAGTTTACAAGCTCAAAAACATCAGTTGCAGTACTCATCCATTTAGCTGGATTTGTTGCATTGTAATGCTTTTCAAGACCAAGCTCTTCAAGGCGTCTATCTGCGACATATTGCACGTATTGATTCACATAATCAGCATTCAAACCAAGTATTCCTCGAGGGAAAAGATCCTTATTATAAGCCGTTTCCAGGTCAACACCCTGAATAATAATGTCTCTAATTTCACGAGCAAATTCGTGCGTCAAAAGCTCTGGATTTTCCTCAAGAATATTATGAACAAGATTCATTCCAAACTTCAAATGCAAACTTTCATCACGAATAACCCAGTTGATCATTGAACCAAAATTTCGAAGCTGATTTCTCTGTCTAAAAGAAAGAGCGACCATAAAACCACTGTAAAACCAAATACCTTCCATTACCAAGTTTGTCGCAACAAGGTTTCGCAGAAAATCTTTTTTACCTTCTGCGCTTGTGATATCGAGCGTGTCTTCAGTCATACGTTTCATGTACTTGTTGATATAGTCTTCTTTAGCCTTCATTGAAGGAACTTCGAGATGAATGTCGTATATCTTGTCACGATCAAACGGAAACGTTTCAAGAACATACTCAAAAGCAACACAATGATTTGCCTCTTCCCACATCTGTTTTGCTAAATACAAATGACATTCAGGAGATTTAAGATACGGATAAATACCAAGAGCAATCGAACGATTCACAATAAGCTCTGCAGGATTAAAAAATGCCATCAAAAACTTCACCGCATGACGTTCATCAGGAGTCATCTTTTCGAAGTCATCCAAGTCTTCCTTAAGGGCAATTTCGTGTGGAAACCAGGTATTTCGAACGGCTTGTTGGTACAAATCATATGCCCACTGATAATTCAGCGGATGCAAATTCATATCATCTGGTGATGGTTTTCCTATAAGTGGCATGGTTGATTTTTAAAGAACGAAGTGACAATAAAAATCACCACCCGCTCTTTCTTATATTATCTATTGCTATTAAAGAATTGATTTTTATTATACTCTCACAATTTCTTCTCGTAACTTGTCACAAAAGAAAGAGTCGGGTCTAGTAAAACATACTCGCTACGCTTGTTGTTTTACTGACAACTATCACATTGTGCTCTTTCCGCAGGATCGGTCGGACACGTTTTTGCATCAGTAATAATCATCACTTTTGGCCTTGCTTTTGCAAAACCAACCTGAGGAACACTCTGAGACGTTTCAGATTTTATTTTAGCAAAACCAACAGACACTCCTTGTTTCGGTATCTCCGGAGCTTTTTGTGACACAGGAGCAGAAACTACTGTTTCTATTTTAGGAACTTCATGCTGTAAAACTCGAGCAAAACCAACAGCAGGACGAGCGGGAGATGCTTCTAATTTCTTGTGCACAGCCTGTGCCACAGAAACTGTTTCCTCCATAACTACAGGCGAAGGAATTGAGTTGAGTAGATTTTGTTGTTTCGGATCAACTGCTTCTACCGGCTCTGTTGCAGCCAAAGCTCCAAAACCTCTTTTACCCATACTTACAGCCTTATTTACTGCAACCGTACTTTGCTCTGCTGTATGTCTCGGCTTCATGTGGAGATAGTACGTACTCTTCAAACCCTTATCCCACGCTGTCTTGTAAATATTCATAGTCTCATCGATATCTCGTGTTTCAAGATACATATTTCGAGACAAAGCTTGGTCAACCCACTTTTGAGCGCGAGCTGCTACTTCAACATATGCATAAGGAGAAGTGGTAAACGATGTCTTATAAATATTTTTCAAATGATCTGGAATTTCAGCAATGGCAGAAATATCTCCCTGGTGCTCAATAATCATATGTTTTACCTTTTCCCAGATACCCATATTCTTGAGATCCTTCACAAGATTATGATTGATATCCATATATTTTCCTGAAATCTTATTTCGAGAAAATACCTGAGCAAATCGAGCATCTATTCCAGGAGTCGTACCCGCAACAAGTCCGATATTTGCATTTGGAGCAACAGCCATCAATGTTGCATTTCGAATACCCTTCTTTACTTTTTCTCGCAAAATATTCCAGTCAAGACCTTTATGTTTACTTTCTTTCGAGAGAGTTAATTTTCTTCCCCTATCCTCTTCAAGAATCTTAATAGAATCAATCGGCACCATACCTTTTGACCACTGAGAACCTTTGAAGTTTGAGTAACTTCCTCGTTCAGCTGCAAGACTTGCACTCTCGTCAATTGCCATATAGCTAATAAATTCAAAAATTCTGTCAGCAAAGTCATACGCATGCTCTGAGTCATATGCCATACCAAGCTGCTCGATAGTATCTGCAAAACCCATCACACCGAGACCGATAGCTCTGTTTTCTTTGTCTGACTTTTCTGCCTCTGGAATTGGGAGTTTATTGATATCAATAAGGTTGTCGAGCTGGCGAACAGCTGTACGTACAGACTCTTCAAGTCTCATCCAGTTGATTTCTTTATTTGTTATATGAGCGGCGAGGTTTAGTGAAGCAAGGTTACATACAGCTACATTATCTCTATCTTGCGGGAGACAAATTTCTGTACATAAATTCGACATATGAATCGTACCTGTATTGTTATTGAGAGCTCGAAGATTTATAGAATCTTTCCATACAAGCCATGGGTGAGAAGTTGTCTGAAGAGCAACTAAAATCTGACGGAATTGCTCTGTAGCTGGAACCTTTTTAAAGGTGCGTAGCTTACCTTGATCTGCCATTTGGATATATTCCGCATATCTCTTACTAAATGCCTTACCATAGAGCTCACAGAGGTCAGGAGTCTCTGCTGGATCGAACATATACCAGTCATCACCCTTTTCTACACGCTTCATAAACTCATCAGTCATAAACACCGCAGTGTTTGCTGTTCGCATACGCATATAGTCGTCTCCAGCATTGTGTTTCCACTCGAGAAATTCAGGAAAGTCGAGATGCCAATTTTCCATATAGAATGCGAGCGCACCCTTCTTTTTTCCACCACGCTGAATTGCTCGGATCGCTGTATCAATAATTTTTGCAAAAGGAGTAGGACCTGTTGAAACACCACCGAAGTTTGACTTCAAAGGTGAACCTGCTGCACGAAGCTTGGTCACAGAAGCTCCAAGTCCTCCAGAACCTTTCGAGAGAAGCATTACATCAGCAACAGACTTTGCAATATGTTGCATATCATCATGAATTTCAAGAAGAAAACAATTTGAAAGCGCAGCTTTTACCGTACCTGATCCAAGATTTGTCGAACCTCCCGCAACAAACTCCATTTTCGACATTTTATTATAAAACTTCTTTGCCCACTCAGTCGGATTTTTCTCGTTGTATGAAAGTCCCATGGCAACACGCATAAAGAAAAATTGCGGTGTCTCAAGATAGTTCTGTTTTACATCACGAATACTGTATCTATTCATCAAACCATCGAGACCTGCGTACGTAAAAAGCTCGTCTCGGTCGGTACGAAGCGCATCAGAAAGAACACTGAGGTTAAACTTTGCAACCATATCAGGATGCAAACGATTTTGAGCAACTCCAGTCTTTATGTACTCAACAAAAGCTATTTTGTGCTTCTTTTTCAGATCTTCACTTGAGTCCTTATCATACTCACCCACCACCTTACGATAAATTGTTTTGAGGAGAAGTCGTGTTGCAACTTTGTCATATTCAATATCTTCTTTTATGTTTTGAACTGCAGCATTTATTGTCGCCTTATCAAGTTCATCTGTCGTAATTCCATCATAGAGTGTCAATCGTGTCTCGGTTGCAATCTGAGTCACCACACTGATCGGATCAAGAAGTCCTTTTGATGCACGTTCTATAGAACGGTTGATTTTATCCGCATCAAAAACCTCTTTCGATCCATCCGCCTTGGTGATATTGATTGACATAAAAGTTAATAAAGATAATGAATAACGTTCCATTATTTTATAAAAAATTAAAGCTTTATGTCCTGTGGATAACAGTAAAAATATGTTACGCGAAACAATTTATTTCGCATGTAAAGAAGTGCCGTTTTTTAAAGCTTAAAAAGACCTTAGAAGAACGATTTTTTAGTGTCGCTTTTTTATATTTTTACCCTGTCTCCAATTTTGATTCTATGGTCTCTAATAAAATTAGAAACTGTTTCGATAACATAGAGAGATTTTTCTTCAGGACGGAAAACTTTTGGATAGGTTTGGGGCGAAACATTCTCTTCTATATAAACCACCTCAAAATCACGATTGACCCACATAATATCGATTGAAAAATTCATATCTTTCATCCAAATACCGTGAAAATCTTCTTCTTCAAATACAAAAAATAGTACATGGTCTTGAACCAACGACTCTCTCCCTGACAAACCTTGAACCCTCTCACTGTAGGTATCAAGAACTTCTGCAACAACCTCTATGTCTCCAATGGTAAGAGAGGTGAAATCTGGAGGCATAGGCCTATGTTGAGTAATAAATATAAGACATACTGAGAAAATAATGCTGAGTATTATAAAAAATCGTTTCATGAGTCAATTATAGGGTATACAAAAGAAAAGACATCTCTTGAAAGATGCCTTATTTTTTAACAGACTATAAACCCAGTAGCTTGAGAGCGGTAATAGGAGTTTTGACAAGCTCCCACAGAGCATGCGTCACACTTCCTGACGTAGACCATGTCGAATATTCGAGACAATATGTTTCAGGAGGTTTATTAGAACTCTGAAGAGCTCTACACACACCACTCCTGACATCATGCGCTATACGCCACATGATCAGTCGCACCCGAGGCGAATGATACCAACTTGTCACAATCCGAACATCGAGATCAAGAAGGTTGTGTAGGGTAGCAAAATGTAGAGCTTGAAGCCACACTTCCTCAATTTCACCGAGACTTCCCCATCGTTCATTACCAATAATCAGTTCATTCTCCTTAACACCAAAACTCATAAGCTCTTCTGCCATAAGACGTGCCATTGTTTTCTCTTGAAAAGGATATGTTTTCCTGTTGGGAGAAAATCCAGCACTGACAATCACCCGAGCATGCGGGTAGTACGACCGACCCATACACAGATGTTCAAACGCCTTCTTACATCGAGCAAGGGTGTCTCGACCAAGACTTCTTCCATCACGAGACAAGTCACATGCAAGCGGTGCAACACAGAAAACCCCCTTCAAAGGCTTATTCGTTCTCATTATTTACCTCCATAAAAGGACAGAAATACTACAAAAAATAATACATTACTTTTTAAAAAATTTCAATTTTGGCGGAGGGTAAGAGATTTGGGGTCAAGTTTCTAAACGAACAAAGTTCGTCAAGAACTTTCTCCCCGGCCTCGCGCCCGACTTCGTCGGACTTCGCTTCGCTCGTGCGCTCCGGCTTTCAAATCTCTCTACTTATCTTCTCTTCGCTGAAATTAAATTTAAAATACAAAAGTATTAAAATTCAATTTTGGCGGAGGGTAAGAGATTTGAACTCTTGATACCCTTTCGGGCATACCACCTTTCCAAGGTGGCGCACTAGACCACTATGCGAACCCTCCAAACTATACAGAACGATATACAAGTAAACTTAATAAAGCAAAAAACACAGCTCCATAGAGAGTATAGCTAGCCAACATCAACAAAAGCGGTGTTTGCCATACAATCCATAATAAGAGAAAGATAATACCTACACACTGCAGAACCATCTTGATCTTGCCCGAAGCTTTTGCAGGCACAACCTTACCCTTGAAACGAAAATAAGAACTCAAAACCAAAATAAGTTCAATAAAAATAATTGTGCCCGCCAGAGCAATCGACATATACCTTGAGACAAGAAGAACTGCCACACTCGAAACAAGAAGCTTGTCAGCAATTGGATCACAGAGTGTCCCCCAGAGTGTTATACGATTTTCGGTGCGTGCTCGAGCACCATCTAAAGCATCTGAAAACGCTGCAATAATAAAAAGTATAGTGCCATACGTATATGACCCAATAAGAAGGAGGAAGAAAACAAAAGGAGTGAGAATAAGACGAAGTAAAGTGAGATGATTTGGAGTCACCACAGACGGAAGTAATCGTAAAAAAGTTATAGACAAGATCTTGTCTATGAAGTTCGGCTTACGAAAGTAAGCAACCTTTGCTTCATTGAAATCAAGAAGAATATCGAAGAGCTTAATATTATTTTTCTTCATTATTCTTTTTATTCTATACTACGAAGCGCCCTAACTCTTTCTTCTGCAGGTGGATGAGTCATAAACAACTTATGTAAACCACTTATTTTCTTACCTCCAAATGGATTTGAAATAAAAAGATGAGCAGTTGCATCAGATGCTTTTTTCATAGGTAGCCCATAACTTGAAATCTTTTCAAGAGCAGAAGCAAGACCTTCTGGATATCGCGTAAGGAGTGCTCCTGAAGCATCTGCAAGAAACTCTCTTTTACGAGAGATTGCCAAGCGAATAAGTGTTGCAAAAATTGGTGAAAGAATTACAAAGACAATACCGACAATCATAATAACTCCACCCGCTTTATTGTTTCTATCTCCCGAACCACCCCACATTGCACCCCGCAAAAACATATCGGCAATAATTGAAACAAAACCTGCAAGTACTACAACTACAGTAGAGAGGAGCATGTCTCTGTTACCGATATGAGCAAGCTCATGAGCAATCACACCTTCAAGTTCTGTTTTATTGAGAATTTTTAAAAGCCCACTCGTTACTGCAACCACTGCATGTTCTTTATTTCTCCCTGTCGCAAATGCATTCGGAGCTTGATCATCAACAATATATAACTTTGGCATCGGAAGCCCTGCAGTTATTGAAAGATTTTCAACAATATCCCAATACTCTTCACTCTCTTTTCTTTCAAAAGGTCGGGCTCCAGTGAGTTTAATAACCAATTTATCTGAAAACCAGTAACTTCCTATATTCATCAAAATACTTAAGCCAACAGCAATATAAAGGATGATCGGATTTCCATAGTAAAAACTTAAAAACCAACCAAGCCCCACCACCAAAGCAAAAAACAAACCCATAAAGAGCCATGTCTTTGTTGTATTTGAATCTTGGTGAGAGTAAAGAGTTGTCATTAGAAAGCTGTTAGCTGTCAGGTGTTAGCTTTTAGAAAGTACTAGAATTTCACCTCTACAGGATTTCGAGCAGCTGCGGCTTCAGCTTGATCAAGTTCAAAGAATGATCGCTTCACAAAACGAAACATACCAGCAATTATATTTCCAGGGAATGATTCAACGCCTGTATTTAAATCGCGCACATTACCATTATAAAATCTTCGAGCTGCTTGAACTTTATTTTCTGTATCAGAAAGTTCTTGTTGAAGTGAAAGAAAATTTTGATTTGCCTTAAGGTCTGGGTACGCTTCTGCAAGAGCAAAAACTGATTTGAGAGCTCCTGTAAGCATGTTTTCTGCTTTTGCATGATCCTCCACACTTTGAGCTCCCATTGCCATTGAACGAGCTTTTGTTACATTTTCAAAAGCTGACTGTTCGTGAGTTGCGTAGCCTTTTACAGTATTTACAAGGTTAGGAATAAGGTCATAACGACGCTTGAGTTGAACATCTATGTCAGACCACGCTTCATCAGTTCGGTTTACAAGACGAATAAAGTGGTTGTACAAAAGAACTACCCACACACCAAGAAGAATAAGAATTGCTGGAATATTAAATGCCCAAGTTACAGCATTGAACAAACCACTCGCAAGCAATAATCCGATTAGTATCCAAATAATAATGCTCATAAAAATTTTAATTAAACTGAGTAAATTACGTACGTATTATACCATATTTTCTTAGAAACACCCCGCAAAGCGAGGCCTTGCGGGGTGTTCTTTTATTTTGACATTTGTAATTTAGATTTGGAAATTCTTACCTAGTAGTCCATTCCTCCTGGCATTCCACCACCACCCATCATTGACTTTTCCTCTTTTGGTTCTTCTGCTATAGCAACCTCTGTTGTAAGAAGTATAGAAGCTGCTGAAACAGCATTTTGAAGTGCTGTACGGGTTACTTTTACTGGATCGATAATTCCCGCCTTCACCATGTCTTCTATATATTCATCAGTAACTGCATTATATCCAGCATTTTCATGCTCTGATTCCATTACTTTATTTACCACCACAGATCCATCATTCTTACCAACATTAATTACAATCTGTTGAAGTGGAGCCTGAAGAGCTTTCAAAACAATCTCATATCCAATAGCATGTTCTCGCGAATCACTACTTACAACCTTCTTCTGAGACATTTTTCGTGCCACACGAACAAGTGCACTTCCTCCTCCTGCCACAATTCCCTCTTCAATCGCTGCCTTTGTGGCATTCACCGCATCTTCAATCTTCAATTTCAAATATTTCATCTCTGTTTCTGTTGCAGCACCCACTCGAATTACTGCGACACCTCCCGAAAGTTTTGCAATCCGCTCATCAAGCTTTTCAATATCATATTTTGATTTTGTATCTTCTCTCTGTGATCGAAGTGAAGAAACTCGCACATCAATGTCGG
>JBJOQC010000003.1:0-14589 GCA_046050145.1 Candidatus Parcubacteria bacterium
ACAGTTCTTAAGGATGTGAAGTTATAATTCTTAGGTTGTAGAATCTAGTAGATAGTATAAGAAACAAAAGCAACTAGGACCTAAGTCCTAGTTGCTTTTATTGTGCACAGAATATCTTTACATTTCTTTATAAGAGGAGTATATTTTTTGAGGATTGATTTCCTTATGGAAAGGGGAAATCACGGCGTTCTTGAGGGCCGTAATCTCAAGTCAGGGTTCATTTCGAAAAGGGTCGTATATGGCCGCCACTTTGGAATCGAAACGGGTCACCCCACTTTCTTCTTTGCCGAACAAGGGTATGGAGCTCGGGCTTCATTTTTATCCCTGTGGGCATGGACGGTGGTGTGCCAAAGGGTCTTTGGCAGGGGATATTTATGAATTTGTTGTGATGTCTCCTCCTTGGGTGATTTCTGAAAAAGGGGAGACTCATCAGGTTATCGTTGTTGACGACTTGATGAAAAGGGTGACGAAATCTCACCCAACGATGTGGGAGGTCCTTCTCGTTCAAAAACAAGCTGCCTGATCGTGTTCAATTCGCAATTTTTTCCATAAAAAAACCGCACTCGGAGGGGTGCGGTTTTGCTTTGTCTCCCTATTTTTTTATCGGAACACCATTTTTTATAGGAGCATTTTTAATGATCTCTATAATCTCATTTTCATCTTCGGTAATATGGTAGAGAGCTACATCATCCTTATCGATCATTTCTTTTGCAAGCATTTGTTCTCTCATGAAAACATCAAGGGCTTTCCAGTATTCAGTACCAACAAGAATAACAGGAACCTTTTCAATTTTGTGAGTCTGAACGAGAGTAAGTATTTCAAAAAGTTCATCGAGTGTTCCAAATCCTCCCGGAAAGAAAAGATATGCTTCTGCTGAAAATGAAAGACATACTTTTCGACTAAAGAAATAGTGAAATTTAACTTCTTCGGTCAAAAATGGGTTTGTGATTTGTTCTTTAGGAAGTTTGATAGTAAGACCGAGTGATTTACCTTTTGCTTCAAATCCTCCTTTGTTTGCAGCCTCCATGATCCCAGGTCCACCACCTGTCACAATAGAGTATCCAAGTGCATGTACAATCTTTGCAGCTATAGAACGAGCCTTTTCATAATAAATATCTCCTGTAGGAAGTCGTGCTGAACCAAAAAAGGTAACTGATTTTGGGTGATCAACGAGAAATTCAAAACCGTCTTTAAATTCTTTTTGTATTGCACCAATACGAGTATCAATTGCATTATGAACCTCAGAGAGACTTAAGGGTTCAAGTCCTAAATGTTTTTCGTTATGCTTGCGGGTCTGTTCTTTGTCCATAGGTAGTATTCTAGCGTCTCAGGGTTCTTTTGCAATGTGCATAAAAACATTTATACTGATATATATTATTCGAACATTAGATATTTCATGCTTACAAAATCTCAATGGATAGGAGTGGTGGTTGCAATAGTGTTGGTGTTTATTTTCTTTGGATTCGATAGTATTTTCAGCTCTCTTATTTGGAGTGACGATAAGTCAGACGCTTCTTTATTAGAAAATAATAATCAAAATACAATGTTAGGTATTGAAGATGTAGTAGTTGGAACAGGTTTAGAAGCTGTGGCAGGAAAGGTGGTTTCTGTGCATTACACAGGAACATTTACTAATGGTGTTAAGTTTGATAGCTCAGTAGATCGAGGACAGCCAATTCAGTTTGTGCTTGGTGTGGGCTATGTGATCAAGGGTTGGGATCAAGGGCTTGTAGGAATGAAGGTTGGTGGCAAGAGAAAGCTTACTATTCCAGCAGAACTTGCGTATGGCGCCGCTGGTCAAGGACCAATTCCTCCAAACTCAACACTTCTCTTTGATGTTGAGCTTGTGGATGTGATGGATGTGCCTGAAAATCAGTAGTTAGAATATAAAGTATAGAATTAAGAAAAAACTGCCGAGGACCCTTTGGGTCCTCGGCAGTTTGCGTGCTGGTCGAGCGCTAATCAGGATTCTTCATGTGAAAGAACCAGAGTCGTCAACACATGTGCTCCCGAGATGGGAACAGACACTGACTGGGCTGATTTCACCGAAGCTTTCTTTTCCTTGATCAGTTTCTTGATCGCTTCGGTGACTGATCCAGGAGTTCCTTGAAGAATGTGGACACTGTCCATACAGTACCGTACCTTTCTGTTTTGCTAGCACTTCACTAGCTTTTGTGGTTGTATAGCTAGATCAATATAGATGTAGCTACTTTTTAATATATATCATAATAAAAAATAAATGTCAAACTTTGGATTTAAAATAGAAAAGAAAGGAAATGGACTTGCACGAGCAGGGGTGATTAGTACACCTCATGGTGACATTTTGACACCTTCTTTTGTGACAGTTGGTACAAAAGCTACCGTCAAAGCTCTCTCTCCAGAACAAGTGCGAGACCTTGGGGCGCAAGTTGTATTGGCAAATACATACCATCTCTATCTTGAACCAGGGGATGATCTAATAAAAAAAGCTGGTGGAGTACAGAATTTTATGAATTGGTCTGGTCCAACCATGACTGATTCCGGAGGTTTCCAGGTATTTTCTTTGGGAGCAGCTTTCGGCAAAGGAGTGACAAAATTTGCATCTGAAAAACAAAATGATCAAAAGGAAGTTGTTGAAGACGAAGACTTACAGACAAAATCTATTCTACCTTTAGCGAAGATTGACGAAGAAGGGGTTGATTTTCGAAGTCATATTGACGGAAGCGCTCATAGACTCACTCCTGAAAGTTCAATAGGAATACAACATAATATCGGTGCTGATATAATTTTTGCTTTCGACGAATGCACATCACCTCAAGCTCCCTATGAATATCAAAAGGAAGCACTTGATAGAACTCACCGATGGGCAAAGAGAAGTCTTGATGAGCATAAGAAGCTTGGAGGACCTCAAGCGCTTTTTGGTATTGTGCAAGGTGGCAAGTATGAAGACCTTCGAAAAGAAAGTGCTCGTGAAATTGGAAGAATGGATTTTGATGGTTTCGGTATTGGAGGATCTTTTACTAAAGAGGATATTGGTACCGCAGTACGATGGGTGAATGAAGTGTTACCAGAAAACAAACCTCGACATTTACTCGGTATTGGTGAACCGAGAGATTTATTTTTAGGAGTAGAAAATGGGTGTGACACATTTGATTGTGTAGCACCGACACGAATGGGAAGAAATGCTGCGCTCTATACAGAAGAGGGAAGGATAAATATTTTGAATGCTCAATATGCCGAAGATTTTACTCCGATAGATACAGAGTGTGGTTGTTACGCCTGCAAAAATTATACAAAAGCATATATAGCCCATTTATTTAGAGCTAAAGAAATGTTTGCGGGGACACTTGCTTCGATTCACAATCTTTATTTTTTGAATACACTTGTAAGTAATATGAGAAAGGCTATTTTGAACGATACTTTCAGTGAATATAAGGAGAGTTTTATTAAAAAATATTATAAGTAAAAAATAAGAAAATCTTTGACAATGTTGTGTTTTGTGATATAATACTTAGAGTATCGTACATTGATAGTTTCTCCGAGCCCTGAGAAGGTCTCGGAGCCGGAGGGGCTTCATTTTGAAACCGTGAACCATGTTCACACAACAAAAGGAGGGTCTTCTTTGGCTAAAGTTAAAAGTAATCTTTCTGATGAGGCTTTATACATTTCGTATAAACAAGGTGATAGACAAGCAGGAGAAAAACTTTTCGATTCGTGGATTCCTAGGCTTGTTCAGTTCGCTCTAAATAAAGGCCTACCTTTGTCAGATGCACAAGATGTTGCACAAACAACCTTGTGTTCCCTTGTTAAAACAAAAAGTTCTTTCAAGGGCGATAGTTTTAGCGTGTGGCTTTTTCATATTGCTCTAAATCACATCAGGGCACTTTGGAATAAGGAGAGAATGAAAAGGCTAGCTGAACGCTGTGCTGTAGCTGAAGGTGAAATTGACGCGAGTTTTGTGGTCACCTTGCGCAGCTCACTTTTCGATGAAGATGAGCCTCTGAAAATTTCTGAAATCAGAAGACTTATGGAGATCATCCCAAAAAAATATAGACGTTTGATTGAAGACAGAGTTCTTGGACAGATTAGCTTTGATGAAATAGCTAGGCGAAACGGCCTGAGTGATAAGAGGGCAGCCTTCGACAGACTAAAGTTTGCTCTGAAGCTAGCGAAATCATCCATGGCCTCAGTTCGAGATCCTGGTGGCCGAAAAGTCTGTCGAGGTTTAACTGTTCGTGATTTTCAGACACATCTTAATCTTCTGAAGCCTGAGGAGAGAGATGCTGCTATAAAGATGTGTTCTGAGTTCAAAACTGCGACAGAAGTTGCGCGAGAGATGGGGGTAAGGCCCGAAGTTTTATTTGGGCGACTCTATACCGCAGCGATAAAAATAAAGAAAGCAAAAAAGTTGCTACAGAACCCGTCCTTGTGATGGGTTCTTTTCTTTTTTTACATTTCAAAGTATTGTTTCAGTATTCATATGTCTCAAAAATTTAAATTACATTCTGAATATAAACCAGCTGGAGACCAGCCAAAGGCTATTAAGACCTTGATTGACGGTTTGGAAAATAATCTCCGTTATCAAACACTTCTCGGTGTGACGGGTTCTGGAAAAACATTTACGGTTGCAAATGTTATTGCAAAACTTAACAAACCTACTTTAGTTATTGCTCATAATAAAACTCTTGCAGCGCAGCTCGCGCAGGAGTATAAAGAATTTTTTCCTGAAAATGAAGTGCATTACTTTGTGTCTTACTACGACTATTACCAGCCAGAAGCGTATATGCCGGTGAGTGATACCTATATAGAAAAAGAAGCTCAAATCAACGAAGAGATTGAGCGTCTTCGCCATGCTTCGACCCAAGCACTTCTTACACGTAAAGATGTAATCATCGTTGCTTCTGTCTCTTGTATATACGGTCTTGGAAGTCCTGTTGAATATGAAAAGGTAAATTTGAAACTTGCAAAAGGTGATGTTATATCTCGTGCAGATTTAATCCGAAAATTAATTGCAATTCATTTTGAACGTACTACCGCTGACCTTACCCCAGGACAATTTCGAGCTTTAGGAAATATGGTTGAAGTTATGCCAGTGAGTGAGCGAGTTTTGTATCGTATCGAAATTGAAGAGGATGAAATAAAACATATTACAAAACTTGACCCTATTTCAAGATCAATTATTAAGGATGTTGATGTATTTTTCTTATTTCCTGCAAAACATTTTATTACTTCAAAAACTGAAGTTGAGAGGGCTGTAAAAGATATCGAAAAGGAACTTGAGTTGAGACTTCAACAACTTAAAGATCAGGGTAAAAATCTTGAGGCAGAGCGTCTCAAGCGTCGTTGTAGATATGATCTCGCTCTTATTCGTGAGGTTGGATATTGTAATGGTATAGAAAACTACTCAAGACATTTTTCAGGAAAACGTGAAGGTGAACCTCCCGAGACCCTTCTTTCGTATTTTCCTCATAACGATGATGGGACACCAAATTTCTTAACAGTGATTGATGAATCTCATGTGGCTATTCCTCAAATAGGTGGTATGTATGGAGGTGATCAGTCACGTAAATCATCTCTTGTTGATTATGGATTTAGACTGCCTTCAGCAAAGGATAACAGACCTCTTCGGTTTGAAGAGTTTGAAGAGCGCATCGGTCAAGCTATTTTTACTTCTGCAACTCCAGGTAATTATGAAAAAAAGAACAGTGATGCTATTGCTGAACAGATTATTCGACCAACAGGTCTTATAGATCCAGAAGTTACTATTAAACCTGTTGCTGAAAAAGGTGCTTATAAGGGTCAAATTAAAGATTTTATAGCGGAGGCAATTACTGTTATAAAACAAGGTGGGCGTGTTATTGCTACAACTCTTACAAAGAAAATGGCAGAGGACTTGAGTGAATTTCTAAAAGAGAAGGGTGTAAAAGCAGAGTATCTCCATAGCGATATCATGACTATTGATCGTATTGAAATACTTACTCGTTTTAGAAAAGGAGAATTTGATTGTGTGGTTGGAGTAAATCTCTTGCGAGAAGGTTTGGATTTGCCAGAAGTTGAGTTTATTGGAATCTTAGATGCTGATAAGGAAGGATTTTTACGTTCAGACACTTCTCTTATTCAGATTATTGGTCGTGCGGCTCGAAACGTGAAAGGACGGGTGACACTCTATGCTGATGTTGTAACAGGTTCTATTGAGCGTGCTATAGAGGAAACAAATCGTCGTCGAACAATTCAGGTTGCATACAATAAAAAACACGGAATTACTCCTAAGACAATTATTAAGAAAATTCATGATATTACCGAAGAGCTTCGAGCTCATCGAACTCGTACTGCACAAATGGATCTTGCTCTTGATGCTGAACTTTTAAAAAATAATCCTGAAAAAATTATTAAACAAAAGGAGCGTCTCATGAATGCTGCGGTCAAGATTTTAGATTTTGAAACAGCTGCTATTTTGCGTGATGAGATACGTATTATTCAAGAGAAGATGCTTGCGGGCAATGAAAACAAAAAGGCGTCATGATAGAATAGTTTTATGGTACACAAAGAGCATAATGAGTTTACTTCTCTTATAACCCATCAACTTCGTGAACCACTTACGAATATAAAATGGGTTCTTTCTCTTTTGGTAAATGGTGAGGCGGGGAATCTCTCTTCTGAACAAAAAGAACTCATAGGAAAAGCATTTCGAAGTGGAGAGCATGCTCTCGCTTTGATTGACGACATGCTTAAGGCTGATCGTATTGATTCAAGCACATTTGATATTTATCCTGTTGATTCTGATTTTGTTGAGATTGTGCAGAAAGCATTCGATGAGCTCAGGACTCACGCTGATCAAAAAAAGATACAGTTTACTCTTAAGGCCGATCATAAAAATACCCCTCTTATTTCTATTGATCCAGCCCACATTGGTGAAGCTGTTCTCAACCTTTTAGAAAATGCTCTTCACTACACACCTCAAGGTGGAAAGGTTGAGGCTCTTGTTGCGGTAGAAGGAAATAGTGTGGTGTTTTCTGTAACTGATACAGGTATAGGTATTCCAAAAGAAGAAATTTCAAAGATCTCGAGTAGATTTTTTAGGGCAACAAATGCTCATACAGCAAATGAACACGGGTCTGGCTTAGGTTTGTTTATTGTAAGAAGGATTGTTGAGCGACACGGAGGCACTTTTGGTTTTGAAAGTATTGAAGGGTCTGGAAGCGTTTTTCATATTTCATTACCTTTTAAAAACTAAATTGGGTGTTATACTATAAGCTATAATTGTTAAATTAGATTCATTATGGAACAAGTACTAACAGGTAAAAAAGTAATGTGGGTTGAGGATGACCAGCTTTTAGGAGATGTGGTTGCAAAGGTTATTACAAACCACGGCGCAACAGTTGTGCGGGCAATGGACGGTGAAGAGGCTCAGCGTATTGTTGAAACAGAAATGCCAGATATTGTAGTGCTCGACATCTTGCTTCCAAAGGCAGACGGGTTTAAGGTTCTTGAAACCATTAAGCAGAATCCAAAACTTATGAATATTCCTGTGATTCTTTTCTCAAACCTTTCTTCAAAAGAAGATATTGAAAAAGGGCTTTCACTCGGTGCACATAAATTTATTGTAAAGGCAACTATTGTTCCAAACGAGATTATAGATGAAATAAAGTCCGCATTGCACATTGTATAAGAAAAAAAGAGACCTTGCGAGGTCTCTTTTTTTCTTGTAGGATATACGCATTATAAAAATCATATATACCCCTTAGGGCTGGTCCCACGGGGAAATTTACATGTCTTTAAACAAAAAGCAAAAAAAGGGAGGTGATCCAGAAGTCCTTATTGTAAAGGGTGCTCGAACACACAACCTTAAAGATATTACTGTTGAAATGCCACGAAATAAGATGGTTGTTTTTACGGGACTTTCTGGTTCAGGAAAATCATCACTTGCTTTTGATACTATTTTTGCTGAAGGTCAGCGTCGCTATGTAGAATCTCTTTCTTCATACGCTCGACAGTTTTTAAATACGATGCAGAAGCCAGATGTGGATGAGATTCAAGGTCTTTCTCCTGCAATCTCTATTGATCAAAAGTCTCGATCAAACAATCCTCGTTCGACAGTTGCAACGATTACTGAAATTTACGACTACCTTCGTATTCTCTATGCTCGTATTGGTAAACCACACTGTTTGATTTGTGGGGATGAGATACGAAGACTTTCTCATGAGGAAATAAAGAATTTTATTCATCAGAAAATAGACGAGAAACTTACGAAGGTAACACAAAATGTAAAAGCATTACCATTTTATATTGAACTCTTTGCTCCTGTAGTTCGAGGGCGAAAAGGTGAATACTACCAACTTCTTTATGACCTACTTGGTAAGGGATATTCAGAAGTGCTTGTTGATGGTAAGCGACACAAACTTCGTGAACGAATAGAGCTTTCAAAAACAAAGCGCCATGATATTTCTGTCCTTGTAGATTCTATTAATATTTTTGATTTTGGGACAACTTCAAAAAAGGATGCAGAAGAGCGTCTTGGAGAGTCTCTCGAAAAAGCTCTGCAAGAGTCTGAGGGTTTGGTAGAGATTGGTTGGCGAGATATGTCTACAAAAGTACAAGACGAAGAACGTTTTCTTATGTCTTCAAAATTTTCATGTCCAAAAGACGGGTATTCGTATCCAGAAATAGAGCCTCGTTTGTTTTCATTCAACTCTCCGTATGGTGCTTGTCCTGATTGTAATGGGCTTGGTACAAAATATTTTTTTGGTAAAGAAGTCTGTCCCGTGTGTAATGGTGCACGTCTTCGTCCAGAAGCACTTCATGTACGAATTGGAGATAAAAATATTGTTGAGCTCGTTGCGATGTCTATAAAAAATAGTAATACTTTTTTTGAAAGTCTCGATCTTACATCTCGAGAACAGGAAATTTCAAAGGTTATTTTGAAAGAGATAACATCTCGTATTCTCTTTATGATCAATGTGGGTATTGAGTATCTCTCACTCGACCGTCGTGCCCATACTCTTTCGGGTGGAGAGGCTCAGCGTATTCGTTTGGCAAGTCAGCTTGGCTCAGGACTTGTGGGAGCGCTGTATGTGCTCGATGAACCTACGATTGGACTTCATTCACGAGACAATGATCGTTTGATAAAAACACTTCTTGAACTTCGAGATTTGGGAAATACAATTATTATTGTTGAGCATGATGAGGATACTATTTTTGCTTCAGACTATCTTGTCGACATTGGTCCAGGTGCGGGGGTGCATGGAGGTAATGTGGTCGTTTCGGGTTGGCTTGAGGAATTGCTTATGGCGAAGAAAAATACATCAGGCTCTGTAACACTCGACTATTTACGTGGAGACAAAAAGATTGCTATTCCAGAAACACGACGGTCAAATGATAAGGGAAGTATAAAAATTGCTGGAGGAAAAGTTTTTAATATAAAAAACTTAAATATCGAAATTCCTTTAGGAAGACTTCTTGCTGTGACGGGTGTGTCGGGATCAGGTAAGTCATCATTTGTGTATGAAATATTACATAAAAATCTCCAAGCTCGATTTGAACGAAAGTATCGATCTGCGGAGATATACAACTGTACGTCTTTTACAGGTACGGAATATCTAGGACGTTCAATTTTGATTGACCAGTCACCGATTGGCAGAACTCCGCGATCAAATCCAGCAACATATACAGGAGCATTTACGTTTATTCGAGATATGTTTGCAGAAACTGCTGAGGCTCGAGCTCGAGGTTGGAGATCAAATAGATTTTCTTTTAACGTAAAAGGCGGTCGTTGTGAGACATGTCAGGGTAACGGAACTATTGCTGTTGAAATGCATTTTTTGCCTACAGTGTATGTGCCGTGTGATGTATGTCAGGGAAAGCGATTTATGAAAGACACTCTAGAGGTAACATACAAAGGAAAAAACATATATGAAGTATTAAAAATGACGGTCGAAGAAGCACTTACTTTCTTTGAAGATATTCCAGCTATTTACGATAGGTTAAATACTTTGAACGATGTAGGTCTTGGATATTTACAGCTTGGTCAATCTGCCACAACACTTTCAGGTGGAGAAGCTCAGCGTGTAAAGATTTCTTCTGAGTTGTACCGTCCTCATATTCAAAAAACTATATATCTTCTTGATGAACCTACTATCGGACTTCACTATGAAGATGTTAAAAAACTGATTGAAATTCTTCAGAAACTTGTTGATAAGGGAAATACAGTTTTGGTGATTGAACATAATCTTGATCTTATAAAGTCATCTGACTATGTTATTGATATTGGACCTGAGGGTGGTGAGGGAGGTGGAAAAATCGTTGCAAAAGGCACTCCAGAACAGGTAGCTAACACAAAGGGCTCATACACTGGTGAATATCTAAAGAAAGTTTTAAAGGCAAGATAAAACAAAACCCCGATTTTTCTGCTTAAAAAAGCAGAAAAATCGGGGTTGTGTGGCGAGTTTAGAAATCAGTCATTCCTTTGCTTATTAGTCGACAGGTAGCTGCAGACGATAAACTTGCGTCTGACTTGTGTTGGATATTGTGTCGTATTGTGCGAACCGGTCTCTTGAGAGCTTCCTCTAAACTCTCATTAGTTATTTGTGTGTTGATGTTGTGTAGTCCTGAACGTCGCTCTTCCTCTGCCCATTTTTCGAGTTCTGATCGAACGCCATCCTTGCTCATGGTGCACCTCTGTACCTAAGAGAAAAGAAATATAAAATGTACGCCTTTTTGAATATAGCATTAAAATTAAAAAATTAAAGATAAAAATTCAAAAAAGTGGATAAATAAAAAAACCGAGCAATTGCTCGGTTTGCTGTAGAGGTGCTTAATTTTGTTTACGTTGCATTTCGTTTATTTATGATTTTGGTTGCGATCTCGTCTAGAGTCAGTTCTCCAGCCAAAGCTGGATCTGTTGGAATTTCATCTGGATTGAATTTGATTCCGAACTTTTTTTCGAGGCGGGCTTGAAACTCGAGGAACTCACCTTGTCCGATAGGGTGCTGACCAATCCCAGCACGATCTAGTGTAAGGGAACCAAATTCAATTGCTGGTAAGGATTCCTCGACCATTTCCTCGATAACTTCTGTAATTCCAAAACAGATATGGGCACGTCGGCTTGGCCAGCTCATGGTAGAGACCTCCAAAAAAATTTGTGAATGTGCGATTCATTTGATACGATAATACATAAGTATATATATGTCAAATATTCAAGAACAAGTAAAAAACCTTCCAGATTCTTCTGGCGTATACCTTTTTAAAAATGAAAAAGGGGATATTTTGTATATCGGAAAAGCAACATCACTTCATGATCGAGTGCGAAGTTATTTTTCAAATGACATCGAATTTGTGCGTAGTCCTTTGATTGCTAAAATGATCACTGATGCTTCAAAGATAGATATTGAAAAAACAGACTCAGTTCTTGAAGCTTTGATTCTCGAAGCTCATTTAATAAAAAAACATCAGCCTCCATACAATACAAAAGAAAAAGATAATAAGAGTTTTAATTATGTTGTTATAACTAAGGAAGATTTCCCACAAGTATTAGTTGTTCGTGGTCGTGATCTTGATTCTCAGCTAAAAGCCAAAACTTTAAAAATCAAAGCTTCTTTCGGACCTTTCCCTCATGGTAAGGAGCTACAAGAAGCGCTAAAAATTGTACGCAAACTATTTCCTTTTCATGATGCTCGTTCTAAAAAAACATATGGAGAAGAATTTTATAAACAGCTTGGATTAGCACCTGATGTTTCAAGAGAAGGAGCAGAGAAAGAGTATACAAAAATAATTAAAAATATTATTTTATTTTTTGAAGGTAATAAGAAAAAGATTATTAAAAATCTCGAAAGAGAAATGCAGATTTATGCAAAAAATTTAGCCTTTGAGAAGGCAGAGGGAGTAAAAAGAAAAATATTTGCATTAAACCACATTCAGGATGTTGCCCTCATAAAAGAGAGGCAGTCTGTTATAGGAGAGAGTTTTAGGATTGAAGCGTATGACGTGGCTCATATTGCAGGTACATCCGTGGTAGGTGTCATGACAGTGATTGAAGATAGAGAAATTAAAAGGTCAGATTATAGAAAATTTATTATAAAAGATAATCCCGGGGTAAATGATACAGGAGCTCTTAGAGAGATACTTACTCGTCGTTTTAATCATCTTGAGTGGGCTATGCCAACTCTCGTGGTGGTTGATGGTGGTATTGCTCAGAAAAATACAGCAGAGAGCTTTCTAAAAGAAAAGAATATTCAAATCCCTGTTGTTGCTGTTACTAAAGATGGGCGTCATAAGCCTCGAGAAATTCAAGGTGATGTAGAGCTTGTTAAAACATATGAAAAAAATATTTTACTTGCAAACGGAGAAGCACACAGATTTGCTTTGAAATTCCATAGACAAAAAAGAGATCAGCTATAAAAATTAACTGTAACTAATGTTTCTTGTCGTATGGTTAGTTGTTATAATTAAAATTCTTTGTTAAACTTTTTATGCGGTAAGTGGTGAGGTTGCTACTCGTAGTAGTTTCTAAATCTCACACTTTCAGCTCCGCTCGACGCAGGGATGTGTCGAGTTTTTTTATAGACAAAAAAGAGACAAGTTGATATAAAAATAATATAAGGGGTTTGTGTAGCGGCGAACTCCTTGCTCCTCGGAAACTTGTTGTTTCCGGGGATTTTTAATTTAGCTCTGCACTTTGCTTTTTGAATTCTGAGTTATAATGTTTTTATGTTCGCTCACAAGATACATGTTGGAGTTCTCCGTGGAGGACCCTCATCTGAGTATGATGTTTCTCTTAAAACGGGTGGAAGTATTTTAAAGCACTTAGGAGAAAAATATCAGGCTCACGATATTTTGATTGATAAAGAAGGTATTTGGCATTCCCAAGGTCTTCCTCGTACTCCAGATAGAATTTTAAGAAAGCTTGATGTTGTTATCAATGCTCTCCATGGTGAATATGGGGAAGATGGAACTGTTCAACGAATACTAGAACATTTCAAGATTCCTTTTACTGGTTCAGGAGTATTTGGCTCTTCTCTTGCAATGAATAAAGTCCAAGCAAAAAAGATGTTTCATAATGCTGGTCTTCAGGTCGCAAAAACACATATATTAAAAAAAGAAGATACAACAAAAGAGAGTTTGTATGAATTTTATATATCACTTCCATATCAGGTTATTGTAAAACCTATTAGTAAAGGTTCTTCGGTTGGTGTCGCACTTGTTCGAGATTTTGGCACGTTTGTAAGAGCACTCGATGTTTTATTTGATACAGAAGAGCAGGTGCTTGTCGAAGAATTTATTGAAGGAAGGGAAGCGACTTGCGGAGTGGTGGAGGCTTTTAGGGGGATGAATCTATATCCTCTACTACCGATTGAAATAATAAAGCCAAAACATAAAGATTTTTTTGATTATGAAGCAAAATATGGAGGTGGTACACAAGAGATTTGTCCTGCACCATTTCCCCTTGAAATAAAAAGACAAGTACAGCATATGGCAATGCGTGCCCACGAAGCTCTTCATTTGAGACACTATTCACGCTCAGATTTTATTTGGAATTCTCAACGTGGAATTTTTATACTTGAAACAAATTCTTTGCCAGGACTTACCGAAGAGTCTCTCTTACCAAAAGCTCTGGAGGCGGTTGGATGCAAGTTCTCACACTTTCTAGATCACTTGGTGACAGTTGCGATGGGGAAATAAAAAACCCCGAACCAGTTAAGGTTGGGGTTTGTTGATGGGTGTAGTTTTGTAATTTTACTTGAAGTCTACTCTTCGATGGGTATACCTCGTATTTGATCAAGACTTTTCAGTGTTTGGCACAGTGGATGTTGATCGTAGTTTACCCACCACTGTTGGTTAGTTGTTTTCCAGAGGCGTCCTCGAATTAATCGTCCTCCTTCTGTGGATTTTGCCTCACGAAATATTTCGATGAGACAGAGATTTCCCAACCATTTAATGTGTTGGGAATGGATTGGGTGAGGTGCAATTTCTTCAACAAACCGCTTGACCGTAATCGGTTCATTTTGTTTGTTCATGATCGTTGCCATGGCGTTCTCCTGAAGAAGTTTTGGTAAAGAACTATTTACTACGTAAGATATCATAAATTATCACTATTGTCAACATAGATTACAGGAATCTCGAATCTTACAGATTCTGTACACCTGTTCTGTTTTTTGTTTCGCAAGCTCACAAAAAACTATCACAGGTTTTCGAGTCCTGACAAAACTGCTCCCAGCAGTTTTTTAGGGTCCACACAAAACAAAAACGCCTTTCGGCGTTTTATCGTGTGGTGTGTCATTAACAAAGTCCGAACCTATTACGAACAAAATCCTGATGCGGACTAACAAAAGGACTCGGTTTTGCGGAAGCAATTTTCTGGGAATATGGTTTCCGCAAAACCTCGGCTAATTTCGGATTTCGCAAGCGGAGGAGGAGGGGTCTGGGGAGGAATCCTCCGCTTGCTCCATCCGTTTTCTTTTGGCGAAATTCGGGGCGGACAAAAAATACAGAAATTCAATATTGTGCCTCTACCATTCTACTATTTTTGCGTCATGATCTAAAGGGGTCCATCCTCGGCATTCGCCTCGGACATTTCCGCTAGGGCTACTCGCGCCTAGATGTCTAGGTTTGGCGCAT
>JBJOQC010000004.1:0-29855 GCA_046050145.1 Candidatus Parcubacteria bacterium
TCGTCTATCGACATAAAATTTCCTTTCAAGAGTTATTTGTTTTCCCGGAAACCCGGAATAGTCGCCTACACGAGCGGCTTTTTGAAGGTATCAAACCCCTCAAAACGCCGCTTGTGCTAAGTAAAATATCACAATGAACCTCTCTCTAGATCTGTATATATAATAGCATATTTGAAAATAAAAGTCAAGGTAGGAACATGCTGGGAAATGGCTCTGTTTGGACATAGAAAAAGCCCTGTCGCCTTTAGGCGACAGGGCTTTTTCTTAATTCCTAATTCTTCTTTTTATCTTCTTCCTTCTTAAATGGAAATCCTAGATATGTAAGGAATGTTTGAGCATCCTTTTTATTTGAAGCTGTGGTTACCACAGTAACCGCAAGACCAAACACATCCTTCAGTTCCTCATCAGATACTTCAGGGAAAATAGTATGTTCCTTGATACCAAGAGTATAGTTACCCATTTCATCAATAGCTTTTGTTGATATACCTCGGAAGTCTTTTGTTCGAGGAAGAGCAATGTTTAAAAGTCGATCAAGAAAATCATACATTCGAGCACCGTGGAGTGTTACTTGATGACCCACAACATCACCCTGACGAAGCTTAAATGAAGCAACAGACTCTTTTGCAGAGCGGGGAGCTGGCTTCTGTCCTGTGATTCTCTCAAGACGCTTAGGAACAAGTTCTTTCTTCTTAGGATCTTTGAATGATCCGATACCTGCAGAAACTACAATCTTCTCGAGACGAGGAGTTTGCATTACATTTTCAATACCGAGCTCACCCTTGAGAGCCTTAAAAGCATTCTTTATTTTTTGACGTGTAAGTTCCATATTTATTTAATTACAGAAGCACTCTTCTTAGTGACACGAACCTTCTTGTCTCCTTCCATTTTAAAACCTACTCGAGTACCTTTATTTGTCTTTGGGTCAACAAGGAGGACGTTTGAAATATGAATAGGCATAGACTTTTCAATAATCTGACCCTTTTCATTACTCTTTCGAGCACGTGAGTGAACTTTTTTTATATTAAAACCAGCGATCAGAATTTTATCTTCACGAGGAAAAACCTGAGTAACCTTTCCGGTTTTACCCTTTTCCTTTCCTGTTATCACTATTACATTGTCATCTTTCTTTATTTTCATGATGGAAAAATTACACTACTTCAGCAGCAAGAGATGTGATCTTTTGAAAACCAAGTTCTGTGATCTCTCGTGGAATAGGACCGAATACACGACCAGCAACAGGGTTAGTCTTTCCCTTTTCAAGAAGAACTACTGCATTTTCATCGAAACGAATATATGAGCCATCTGCTCGACGATATGCCTTCTTCTGACGAACAACTACCGCATGAAAAACATCCTTCTTCTTTGCGAGTTTTCGTGGTTCTGCTTTCTGGATTGAAAGTACTACAATCTCACCGAGTTCTGCGTAACGCTTCTTTGAAGATCCGAGCACTTTAAAAATACGTCCGATCTTTCCTCCGGAGTTGTCTGCTATTTTAACTATTGAGCGTGGCTGGATCATGGTTTTTTATACAACAATAAAATGCTTTTGCTTTGAAATTGGTCGTGTCTCCTGGATAGTAACTTTCTCCCCTATCTTTTTTGTATTACCAGCATCATGAGCCTTAATCTTGTTTTTCTTCAAAAGAAACTTTTGGTATTTTGGATGTTTTACGTAACGAGAAACCTCAACCACAATAGTGTCTTTCATTTTGTCAGACACAACAACACCAGAAAGCTTCTTGCCCTTAAGTTCTGTATTCTTTTGTACTTTCTCGTGTGTCATATAAGATATTATGCTTTTCGAGCTCGTAACTCGGTTAAAATTTGAGCGATACTCTTTCGAATACTCAAAGCCTCTTTTACATTTCGTGTCTTACTTCCTGTACTTCCAAAACGGAAATTTCGAAGTCCTGTACGCTTTTCATTAAGCGTCTTGATCAAGTCTTGTTCTTTTATGTTCTTAATATCTTTCATGGACAATGGGAAAACCTTACTACATCTCTACAAAAAAGACAATACTATACTCGTTCTACGATCTTGGTCGCAACAGGAAGCTTTGTACCAGCCTTTCGAAGCGCTTCACGAGCAATAGCTTCAGAAACTCCGTCAACTTCAAATATCATTCGGCCTGCCTTCACAGGAACCTGATATCCCTGAAGCTCACCCTTTCCTTTTCCAAGCTTTACTTCAGCTGGCTTCTGAGTAAATGGCATATCAGGAAATACACGAGTCCATACTCTTCCAGTCTTTCCTACAGCACGAGCGAGAGTCTTTCGAGCAGCTTCAAGTTGGTTTGATCTGATACGTCCGTATTCCATAGCCTTAATACCAAATGATCCGAAAGCAACAGTGATACCACGAGTAGCCACACCCACCTTTGATGGGTGTTTTCTGAATGTATGCCACTTTCGATATTTAACTTTTTTTGGTAGTAACATGGAAGTATTAATTATTCTTAGGCTGAACGTTCGCAGCAAAAATATCACCTTTGTATATCCATACCTTTACACCCAAAAGACCGTATGGAAGACGTGCTTCAAAAATAGTGTAATCAATATCTGCACGAAGTGTCTGGAGAGGCACTCGTCCTTTCTTGAGTTTTTCTGTTCGAGACATTTCAGCACCACCAAGACGTCCTGAGAGTTCAATTTTTATTCCCAATACATCACGATTTGCCATAACCTTCTCAACCATCTGCTTCATAACACGTCGAAATGGAAGACGCTTCTCAAGACCTTCTGCAACCATCTGAGCAACAATAGGAGCACTTGATTCTGGAGATCGAACTTCTTTTATATCAATCTTCAACTCTTCCTTAGGAAGAATTTTTGCTCGACGCATAAACTCAAGTATTTCAGCACGAAGCTTTGTCATGCCCTCACCTTGTCTTCCAATAAGAACTCCCGGACGAGATGTCTCAATGATAATTCTTAGGGCTTTTTCACTTCGCTCCATTTCAATAGAGTGAATATAATTTGGACGAAGTTTTTCTTCGAGATATTCACGAACAAGCGTATCAGCTTTTAGAAAAGCCTTGTATTTACCTTTAGTGCCAAACCAGCGAGACTTCCAGTCTCGAAGTATTCCTAATCTATGAGAATATGGGTGTACGGTATGACTCATGTTTTTTAATTTTTACTTGGTGTTAGCTTAGCCTTCTTTGGTTTTGAAGCTTTTTCTTCAAGAACAACAGAGATATGACTTGTGCGCTTTCGGATAGGATTTGCCATACCTCGAGATCGTGGCATTCGTCGGTAGAGAATTGCTCCCCCATCAACACTGATTTCTTTTACAACCAAATCTGCCTCAACAAGATTTTGAGACTTTGCATTTGCAAGGGCTGAAGCAATGAGCTTAGCAATCGGAGCTCCAGCTCGCTTTGCGATAAGAGAAAGTTCAGTAATTGCTACAGCAACTTTTTTACCACGAACAAGGTCTGCAATAAGACGAACCTTTCGAGGAGATTGTCGGTACTGATTAAGTTGTGCTGAAGCTGTTGCCATAGTAGTAATATATTATTTTTTAGCTTCAGTAGAAGCCTTTGCTGCAGATGCAGCAGCCATTTCAGCTTCTTTCTTCTTAGTTTCAAGTTCTTTCTGCATTTTTCCTCCGTGCTTAACGAATTTTCGAGTAAGTGAAAATTCTCCAAGTCGGTGACCAACCATGTCTTCTGTTACAAACACTTCAACATGATCCTTACCGTTGTGCACTCCAAAAGTGAAGCCTACAAACTCAGGAGCAATAACACATGCTCGTGACCATGTTTTAATAACCCCAGATGCTCCTGGTTTCTTGCCGGCAATCTTCTTCATAAGACGCTCGTCAACGTATGGGCCCTTTTTTAGCGATCGTGTCATAATTAAAAAAACGCAGAAACGCGTGAAAACTATCTTAGCAGAGCCAGAAATAAAGTCAAACCCTACTAGAAACTACGATTACTCTTAGACAGAAAATACTTAAATAGTCTCATCTTTAGAGTGGGGAAAGATGTCAGAACAGCTCTATTCTTACAGGTCGTGATCTGTTTCCAATAGGGTCAAAAAAGAAAGAACCGCAAACCTAGCAGGTTTGCGGTTCGAGCCCTTCGATCAATTAATCGCAACGACTGTGAAATAAGGTTTGCGTACCAGAAGCTTCGCATCTTCTTCAGTCTGCTTAATCCAGGCAATCACCTCTTCAGAATTTCCAACAATTGAACCTTGAAGAAGAGGTGGGTGGATCTGCCCAAGCTTGGTTTGATCGGAAGAGTCTGCATCCTGTTCCTTGAGAAAATTCAGCACTTCTTCACGAACAGCTTCGATCGTAAGCCCAAGCCCGGCAAGGACAATTCCCGCTATACCTTCTGTTTCAAGAAGGAGTCCTAAGAGAATATGCTCCGTACCCACGTAGTTATGACCAAAGTTCCGTGATTCCTCAATAGCATGCACAATCACACTCTTTGCTTTTGGGTTTTGAGGCAGCTTACCGGGCAATGTCGGCGTAGACCCAGCAGAGATTTTTTTCTCAACCTCGAGACGGATCTTGCGTAAATCAAGATCGAGATTCTTAAGTGTGTTAGCACCGTTACCCGACCCCTCTTTCACAAGCCCAAGAAGAATGTGCTCAGTGTCAATAAAATCATGATTGAGACGTGTAGCCTCTTGGTTTGCAAGAGCCATCACCTTCCGCGCACGATCAGTAAATCGTTCAAACATGGGAACCTCCAGGAAAAGGAGTTTTAGAAAGAGCCAACTGAAAAGAACAGTATCTCTTGCTGGCCGTGTAGTCAACAAAAAAGACCTTCGAGTGAAGGTCTTTTTTTTATTTAGATTTTGTCTCCTGTTTTTGCCTTTCCAACACGTCGTCTTGAAACAATATAAATATTTGACTGTTTCTTTGGCTTTCGTGTCTTCTGACCCTTTCCTACAGGCTTTCCCCATCGGTTCTTAAGACGTCGGAGTCCTCGTCCTTGTCGTCCTTCTCCTCCTCCGTATGGGTGATCCACAGGGTTCATGGCACTACCTCTTACTGTCGGTCGAATACCTCTCCATCGGTTACGTCCAGCCTTACCTTGATTTACCAAGTGTTTTTCTTCATTTGAAACAGCCCCAATAGTTGCCCATGCAGCATCGAGTACTTTTCGAATTTCTGTCGAAGGCATCTTAAGGTCGATGTATCCAGCATCTTTTGCAATAACTTCAATAAAGTTACCTGCACCTCGAGCGATCTTTGCACCACCCTTTGGCTTTAGTTCAACATTGTATACAAAAGTACCTACAGGGATCTTTGAAAGAGGAAGACGGTTACCAGCCTTGATTTCAGCTGTCTCTGAATTCACAAATGTGTCGCCAACCTTCACTCCTTGAGGGAGCAATACGTAACGCTTTTCACCATCCTTGTAAAATACAAGACCTACGAAACCACCTCGGTTTGGATCATATTCAACAGTCTTTAGAGTATATGGAATATTTATTTTCTCGTATGTAAAATCAACATCTCGGAAACGACGCTTATTTCCACCTCCCTTGTGGCGAGTAGTAATACGACCAAAAGAGTTTCTACCCATAGGGCGGTGAAAACCTTTTGTAAGAGATTTTTCAGGCTTACCTGTAGTCAAAATCTTTCCGTATTCAATAACGGTCATTTGTCGTCGTCCTTCTGATCGTGGTTTAAATGATTTCATGATGCTCAAAATTATACAAACTCAATCTTGTCACCCTTTTTGAGAGTTACATATGCTTTCTTAACACCGCCCTTTACACCTGCCTTACCTCGCACAAATACCTGCTTTGCTGGAGTTCGAGCAATACGTACAGAGACTGGCTTTACCTTATAGATTTGAGCAATTGCCAAAGCAATAGATTTTTTATTTGAATCTTTTGTAACTTCAAAAACGTAAGTATTTGCTTCAATAGAAGCTGTAGCCTTTTCTGTAATTCGTGGACGAATAATAGACTTTGATCGATCAAGAACATCAGAAACAGTACCTTGTACCTGAGGCGCTTTTACAACTTTCTTTTCTTTTGTAGATCCGAAGAGGGCCATGGTGTTATTTTTTAGCTACCTTAGTACTTACCTTCTTTATTGCTGGTTTCTTTACCACAGCTTTCTTTGAAGAAGTAGTAAGAATTTTTTGTTCCGGCTTTAATTTTGCATCCAAAAATTCAACAGCTTTTTCTGGGTTTTCGATAACAATAATTTTCTTCTCAAGAATATCAAGAGGATTAATGTTTCGAAGTTGACCAATAGTCAAATTATTAAAATTTCTCAAACTCTTAACTGTATTTTCTCGAACTTCAGAAAGAGCGATAAAAGCTGCATTTGTCTTTTTGTATACCAATGATTCAAAACCTTTAACAGTTCCGAGAGAAATAAGAGTTTCTTTAGCTGTCTTTGTCTTTGGAGTAGACATTTCAAGAGAGTCTACAAAGAGTAGTTCGCCATCTCGAAACTTTCGAGAAAGTGTTGTGTACAAAGCTTTCGCCATCATTTTCTTACTGATCTTTCGAGTAAAGTTTTTATCGTTTCGAGGACCATGAGCAACACCTCCTCCAACCCAAATAGGAGAACGAGTAGAGCCGTGTCGAGCCTTACCAAGACCTTTCTGCTTCCAAGGCTTCTTACCTCCTCCTCGTACTTCTCCACGAGTCTTTGTATGTGCGTAAGGCACACGAGCATTTGTCTTCATTGAAGTAACAACCTGGTGAATAAGGTCAGCATTCCAAGGAATACCAAACACATGTTCTGGTAAGTTTACAGAACCTACCTCTTTACCTTTTTGATTGTATACCTTTGAAGTAATCATGGTCTTAAATATTACGCAACAATTTCAAGAAGTGTTCCTCGTCGTCCTGGAAGAGCTCCTTTTACAAGAATTTCACCAGCATCTTTATCGATGTGAAGAATAGCTACATCAGGAATACTCACCCGATCATTTCCCATACGGCCTGCCATACGCATACCTCGAGGGACTTTATTTCGAAGACCTGAACCAATAGAACCTGGTTCACGCTCTGAGTGCTTCTGACCGTGACTTCGTGGACCTCCACCGAAACCATGTCGCTTCACAACACCTTGAAAACCTTTACCTTTTGAAATACCTGAAATAGTAACCTTGTCTCCTAGAGCAAATATAGAAGCGTCAATTGAATCTCCTACCTTAAATGTTTCAGTATTTTCAACTCGGAATTCTTTTACGTGAGCAAAATTTCCAAGAGTTTTAAAATGACCCTTTTGAGCCTTGTTGATGTTCTTTGCTTTACGAACACCTGATCCTACTTGCACAGCTGAATAACCATCAGTTGTAAGAGTTTTTATCTGAGTGATAACCAAAGGAGATACAGAAAGAAGAGTCGCTGCGTGAGCTTTTCCTTCCCCATCAAACATCTGGGTCATATTCTTTTTTGTCGCAAGAATAAACTTCATTTCGGTTTTAAACTACGAATGGTGATACTACACGAGAGTGTCTTCTTTTGCAAGAAAACGTCACCTTCTAGAGCTTATACACCAGAGAATTTAAAATTCTCTGGTACAAAGCACTGGAAGAAACTACATTATCTTCACGTCAATATTTACTCCTGACGGAAGACTCATGTTTGTGAGAGACTCAATAATCTTCTGACTTGGATTCAAAATATCAATCAATCGCTTGTGCACTCGCATTTCAAACTGTTCTCGCGCGTTTTTATGAACGAATGTTGAACGATTAACAGTATACTTCTTGATTGCTGTAGGAAGCGGAATGGGACCTAGAACTTTCGCATCGTAGCGAAGTGCTGTGTCGATAATCTGCTTCACAGAAACATCAAGAATTTTATACTCGTATGCTTGAACTCTGATTCGAAGTCTCTGAAGAACATCGTCTTTCACTTTCTTTTCTTTTTTTGTAGTGGTTGCTTTAACCATTGTAAATGTGCTTAGAGAAAGGATTATTATTTGATGATTTTTGTAACAACTCCGGCACCCACTGTCTTACCTCCCTCTCGAATCGCAAATCTTTGCTTTTCCTCAAGAGCGATAGGAGCAACAAGCTTTACAACGAACTTTACAGTATCTCCAGGCATAACCATTTCAGTTCCTGCTGGAAGAGTTACCTCTCCTGTAACGTCAGTTGTTCGACAGTAGAACTGAGGCTTGTATCCATTGAAGAATGGAGTGTGACGACCACCTTCCTCCTTCTTCAAGATAAATACTTCTGCTTCGAAGTCTGTATGTGGTGTAACAGTTCCTGGCTTAGCAAGAACCTGACCTCGTGTAATATCTTCCTTCTTCAAACCTCGAAGGAGAATACCGGCATTGTCTCCTGCACGACCATCTTGAAGCTGCTTATTGAACATTTCAATACCAGTAACAGTTGTCTTTGTAGTGTCCTTAAGACCCACAATTTCAATTTCCTCGCCAACCTTGATAGTACCTCGTTCGATTCTTCCTGTGGCTACAGTTCCTCGTCCTTCGATTGAGAAGATGTCCTCAACAGGCATAAGGAAAGGCTTGTCAGTTTCTCGAACTGGAATTGGAATAAAGGTATCCAAAGCTGTCATAAGCTCATCAATCTTCTTTGACCATTCTGCATCTCCCTGAAGAGCATTCAAAGCTGAACCTCGAATAATAGGAGTGTTCTTTCCATCAAAGTTATTTTTATCGAGAAGATCTCGAATTTCTTCTTCAACAAGATCCAAAAGATCCTTGTCTTCAACCATGTCGCACTTGTTTAGAAATACAACAATCTTTGGCACACCAACCTGACGTGCGAGCAAAATGTGCTCACGAGTCTGAGGCATAGGACCATCAATAGCTGAAACCACCAGGATAGCACCGTCCATTTGAGCGGCACCAGTGATCATATTCTTCACATAGTCAGCGTGACCTGGACAGTCAACGTGAGCGTAGTGACGAGCCTCTGATGAGTACTCAACGTGAGAAATAGCAATAGTAATAATCTTTGATGGGTCACGACGACCATCTTTTTCAGAAGCTTTTGCAACTTGGTCGTATGCAATAGAGTTAGCAAGACCCTTTCTTGCTTGCACAGCAGTGATAGCTGCTGTAAGTGTTGTTTTACCGTGGTCAACGTGGCCGATAGTACCAACGTTTACGTGAGGCTTTGATCGATCAAATTCTGCTGCCATAATAATTGTATGTTAATTTTCACTCTTAAAATTAAACGCGCGAGAACGGCTTAATCTTAAGAACGAATAATGTACTGATAATTTGTTTTGTTTCTTTTAGTCCAGACGTCACAACGAGTCGGAATATTTTGAAAACCTAGGTTTTCAAAATATTCCGACATGATTTTTCTTTGTGGGAAAAATCAGAGGCGTCAAAACAAAAACAGCGCAAAAGTGCGTAACGCCTATAGTAGCAAATAAATAGTAGGAGTCAAGAAAATATAGATAAAAGAAAAAACCTCAAGGTGGGGCCAGGAGGTTTAAAATACACGTAACACTAAATTATTAAGACGTGAAAGGTTCATTAAAAGACCTCCTAAGATCCTTTAATGTGTCAGTACGCAACCTATTCACGGCCAAATGAAGTATCTTACTTAATTGAGATCTGGAAGGAGGTTTCTTACGAGAATTAATTGCCTTTCTGAGTCTACTTCGCAACACCTCATCCACAGTCACAGACTGAATCCAATCTTCATACCCATCAGAACGTTTTTTCATCTGTTTACTACGCTTCGTTCTAGTTTTTTTCAAAACCATACAACAGGTCCTTTCTGCTTAGGTTAATGTTCATCGATGCCGCAACAAAACTACCACGCAAAAAGAAAAACCTCAAGGCGGATGCCTGGAGGTTGTCTAATAGTTGAAGTTAGGGTGAAAAAAACTTAGGATGTGGAAGTGAATTGCGTATCCATTGCCAATCCTCAACCGACCAACAAAGCACCATCTCACACGTAAGAAAATAAAGTGGAAAAAGCACGAGTATCCAAACCCACCAGATAGAAACAAACATCTTTGATGCTTTAGAACCATCGGAAACCATTACTTGTCGAGCAAAGATTCCAATAACAAACCTCATAACAAGCATAGTAAGAAACCACGAGATTAGTAAAGTTTGATTTATCACTAAACCCATCACAAATCTCCTTGTGTTTGAAAACAATTTAATTGATCCAAGTGAAAAGTATCACAAAAGAAAACCACCCGCAAGGCTTCGCCTTGCGGGTGGTTTTCTGAAGCTAACAGCTGAAACCTAATAGCTAAAAGCTATTTACGCTTTTCGATAATTGTTTGCGCTACGTTCGGAGGAACAATATCATAATGATCAAATTCCATAGTAGAACTTGCGCGACCTTCTGACATAGAACGAAGTGTTGTTACATAACCGAACATTTCTGAAAGAGGCACCTTAGCCTTAATAACCTTAAGTTCTCCTCGCTCTTCCATACCTTCAATCTGTCCACGCTTTGAGCTCAAGTGTCCTGTGATATCACCCATGAACTTATCTGGAGTAACAACCTCAACTCTCATAATAGGTTCGAGAATAACTGGTTTTGCGCGCTTTGAAGCATCCTGAAAGGCCTGAGAAGCAGCAATCTTGTACGCGATTTCAGATGAGTCCACATCATGGTATGAACCGTATGTAAGTTCACACGATACATTCACCACTCTGTAACCTGCGAGAATTCCTCGATCCATCGCTTCGTACACTCCCTTTTCAACTGCAGGAATAAATTCCTGAGGGATAACTCCTCCTTTAATTGAATCGATAAATTCAAATTCATCGTAACGCTTCACGTTCTTTGGAATCTTCGCCCCCTCTTCAATCTTCTCCATAGGCTTCAGTGTAATCTTTACGTGACCATACTGACCCTTACCTCCAGACTGTTTAATATATTTATGTTCTGCTTCTGCAGATGTAGTAATAGTTTCTCGATAAGCCACCTGTGGTTCACCCACATTAGCTTGTACACCAAACTCTCGCTTCATACGATCAACCATAATTTCAAGGTGAAGCTCACCCATACCTGCAATAATAGTTTCTCCTGTTTCAGTATTTGAACTAATTCTAAATGTAGGATCTTCGTCAGAAAGTTTCTTCAGGGCCATACCCATTTTCTCTTGGTCAGCCTTTGTCTTTGGCTCAATACGAAGTGACACCACTGAATCAGTAATCTTGATTGGGTCGAGAATAATAGGATTAGCTTCATCACAAAGAGTATGAGAAGTCTTTGCTTCTTTGAGACCGATAGCTGCAGCAATTTCTCCTGAGTACACTTTCTTTACCTCTTCACGTTGGTTTGCCTGAAGACGCACAATACGTCCTAAGCGCTCCTTTCTTCCTGTTGTTGAGTTGTATACGTATGAACCAGCCTCAACTGTTCCTGAATACACACGAAAGAATGCAAGCTGTCCTACGAATGGGTCTGTCTGAAGTTTAAATACAAGAGCAGAAAATGGTTCTGCATCTGAAGCATGTCTTTCAATAGGTTCACCTGTGTCTGGATGAACACCCTTAATAGCTTTGATATCGAGAGGAGATGGAAGATAATCAACCACCGCATCCAAAATAAGCTGAACACCTTTATTACGAAGAGCTGTACCTGTAAATACTGGGTAAAACTTTGCTTCGAGTGTTGCCTTTCGAATTACTTTCTTTAGATCTTCGATAGAAGGTTCTTTTCCTTCGAGGTATGCAGTCATCAAAACCTCATCATTTTCAACAGCTTTTTCAACAAGTTCAGCACGGTATTTAGCCGCATCTGCTTTCATATTTTCTGGAATTTCTCCTTCGATAACCTTCTCTCCCATTTCTCCTTCGAAACGATATGCCTTCATTTTCAAAAGATCCACTACTCCTTCAAAACCACCTTCTTCACCAATAGGAATCTGCATTCGAACAGCCTTTTTATTCAAACGGTCTAAAATAGATTTGTATGATCGTTCAAAACTCGCTCCTGTTCGGTCAAGCTTGTTGATAAAACAAATACGAGGCACATGGTAACGGTCTGCCTGGCGCCATACAGTCTCTGACTGAGGTTCTACACCCGCAACTCCGTCAAATACCACCACCCCACCGTCCAACACTCGAAGAGAGCGCTCTACTTCAATCGTAAAGTCTACGTGACCAGGAGTGTCAATAATATTAAAACGAACCTTCTTACTCAAATCTGTACCCATGTATGTTGGGTTCCAAAAACAAGTGATAGCAGCAGCTGTAATAGTGATACCACGTTCTCGTTCCTGTTCCATCCAGTCAGTCGTTGTCTCTCCTTCATGCACTTCACCAATTTTGTGCTGAGCACCTGTGTAATACAACACACGTTCTGATGTAGTTGTTTTACCGGCATCAATGTGAGCAATAATTCCGAAGTTTCTAACTCTTTCTAATGGATAGTCGCGGTTCATAATATAAAAGCTTTTAGCTATTAGGTTTTAGATGTTAAATAAAAAAATCTACTTTTCAAGCCGAGATATTTTGAGGGAAGTTACCCCCAAAATTTCTTTCAATTTTCGATGGGATGCGAGACGCGAGCGAGGCTCGTGACCAAAATGTATAACTATACATTACGGGAACGAACACAGCTCGCAACGAAGCAGGCCACGAAAATTGAAAGAAATTTACCAGGCGAAGTGAGCAAAGGCCTTATTAGCCTCAGCCATCTTGTGAGTATTGTCTCGCTTCTTGATCGCTTCTCCTTCATTCTTTGAAGCAGAAATAAGCTCATCCGCAAGTTTCTTGTGCATTGGCACACCCTTCTTACTTCGAGCCGCTTCAATAATCCACTTCATAGACAAAGCTAAGCGTCGTTCTGGTCGAACTTCTCGAGGGATTTGGTAGTTAGCACCTCCCACTCGTCGTGAACGTACCTCAACTGTAGGACCTGCATTCTTAATTGCAGCATCAACAATTTCAATAGGATTCTCAATTTTCTGCTTCTCCTTGATGATATCCATAGCTTCATACACAACATTACGTGCAGTGTTCTTTTTTCCACTTAACATAACGTAGTTGATAAGCTTCGAAAGACGAACTGAACCATAAATAGGATCAGGAGATAAAGGCTTTTTTGCTTTAAGTTTTCTTCGCATGATTAAAAATTATGATTTAACTTTAGGAGTCTTTGTTCCGTATTGACTTCTACCCTTTCGACGAGTCTCTACACCTGTCGCATCGAGCTTACCTCGAACAATAGTATATCGGAGACCAACGTCTCGCACCTTTCCACCTCGGAGAAGTACCACTGAGTGCTCTTGGAGGTTGTGACCGATACCTGGGATATATGCTGTTACTTCCATACCATTTGAAAGACGTACGCGGGCAATCTTTCGAATAGCTGAGTTAGGTTTCTTAGGAGTCTTTGTTGTTACCTTTGTACACACACCTCGCTTAAAAGGAGAATTGAAGAATACTGGACGGTTTTTAATATGATCAAAACCACGAGTTAAAGCAACCGCTTGTGACTTACGTGTAGACTTCTTTCTATTTCTTTTTATAAGCTGGTTAATTGTTGCCATATGGAACAAAAAATCCCTAAGAAGTGGGAATGCAAACTACTTTAATACCTCAGAGAAAAAAAAGCAAGTCTATAAAAGACCTGTAAGAGAAAGTCCTGTAAAAAAATCTCCAATCAAACCAATAACTGGTGTGATATAACCCCAAAACAAAAAGACGAATAACAAAACAAATACAAGTCCGTATTGCTCAAGCGTATTACGAATGTATCCAAACCTATGAGGCAATACCGAGAACAATATTTTTGAACCATCGAGAGGTGGAATCGGTACAAGATTAAAACATCCAAGAACAATATTCATAATTACAAGTACGAGTGAAAGCTCAAGAAATGATATTGGCAATACCCCATTACCAAATCTAATTACCAAACCAAACACAAAAGCAATAATAAAATTTGAAAGAGGGCCAGCAAAAGAAACAATCGCCTCACCCCATCTTTGATTCCGAAGGTTGTATGGATTATATGGAACTGGTTTTGCCCACCCAATAATGAAGCCTGCATTTGTAAGCACAAGCAATAACGGCAAGATAATAGAACCAAACATATCGAGATGATAGAGAGGATTAAGGGTAAGACGACCTTGATATTGAGCTGTCTTATCACCCAGGAGATACGCAGCAAAACCATGACTTACCTCATGTACCACGACAGACATAATAAGTATCGCTATTGAAAATATAAAGCTGATGTCGAGCATGATTGCAGAATATATTTCCCTATGGTAGCATCTTAGAACCTAAATTCAAAAACATGAGAACATGCCCAGTAACACATAAAGGTTCGATCGTAGGGGGCGGATATTCAAACCGTACTCGTGCTACTCAATTCAACCCAACAGGAAAAGTACGCAAGCAACCAAACCTCCAAAAGAAGCGTATTTATGTTGCCGAACTTAAGAAATATGTAAACCTTACGCTCTCAACTAAGGCTATCAAAACTATTAATAAGAATGGTGCATTTGCAACATTGAAGAAAGCGGGAATTATATAGCTGTTAGGTTTTAGCTTTAAGCTTTTAGAAAAACGGCACCCAAGGGTGTCGTTTTTTTATGTCATTTTTATGGTGCAAAAATGAAATCCCCGAGGCGCTTGCGCCTCGGGGATTCTTACATCTTCTTAAGAAGATACTTCTCAAACCGATTCGACTCAAAAGAATGGAACTGGATACCATCAAGACCATTAAGATGCGCAATGAGCAACGCCAACTCCTCACGATCATTTCGTGCACGAGAACTAAGTAGGAAATGGTAGCTAGGAATAGTCACCGCACCCTTACCGCCCAAAAAAGGAACCTGCTTCATCTCAGAACTTCCTCTCCATTTTGGCCGAAGATGATTCATAACTCGCTGTACCAAATCAAAAACAAGAATGTCTCCGTCTTTAAAGATCGCAGACAACCTCTGTTCATCCAAAGATGGCATAGAAATGTTCCTTATATTTGAGTCTCTGTTTAAGAACCACGATTCTCCACCAGACTACTCCACGTACTCTATTTTTTCAACTTATGATCAAAAGAAAACCCGAGGCGTACGCCTCGGGATTTTTGATTTGCAACTTTCACGCGCTAAGCCCTCCTTTTTTTGCCCTACTTCGGCAATAGTCAAGCAATCGAAGCATTGACTGAGCGGTTTCATCCCCATTTCTTGCCCAGTAATGAAAAACTGACTCTGACCGAGGTGAGGGTTGTGATTCCTCAATCTTACGATCTGTTTTTTCACGAAACTTAGACCGCTTCTTTTGTTTCGACATAAACAAACCCTTTGTGTTAGAGGTACTGAAAGTGAAACTGGGGTACAATCTAATATATACAATAACACATATTTTATGTATTTTCAACTACTTCACACTCCAATTTTTTCCATCAGACACGAGATTGATTCTCCCCTCTTCATATGTCCCGAGAATTTTACTTTGAGCTTTTGTGAGAATATCAACCACCTCTTTATGTGGATGACCATACGAATTTCCTTTCCCGGCTGAGATAACTGATATCGCAGGAGAAACCATTCGTACAAATTCTTCAGAAGATGATGTGCGCGAACCGTGATGTCCAGCTTTTAAAATATCACTGTTTAAATTTGTACCATCTTTCCATACCAAAAAATTCTCAATTGATATCGGCGAATCTCCTGTAAGGAGAAGTGAGTTAGTGCCGTAGATAAGCCGAGCAACTACTGAAGCTGTATTTGTTTCAAGATCCATAACATCCCGATCTGGAAAAAGAATAGTCAGAAATACTCCATCACCAAAATCAAATACCGTTCCGCGAAGAGCCTGAATTCTTTTTGACTTTTCTTGTACAGCCCTTTCTTCGAGAGCGGTGCAGATACTTTTATCACAAAAAACCCCTGGCTCTACCAACGTGTCCACCCTGTATCTATCAAAAACTCCTGGAAATCCACCAATATGATCAAGGTCGGGATGAGTTGCAATCACCATATCGATATGCCGATCAAAGAAAGACATTACTCCACCAAGCTCTTTCAGTACTTCTTTGTTTTTGCCTCCATCTATTAAAATATCCTTGCCACTTGGAGTCTGTATAAAAATCGCATCGCCCTGGCCAATATTTAAAAAAGAAACTGTAAGACCTGAACGCTGACTTGCAAAAAGAATATAGAAAATAAAGATATTTGAAATAAGAAGAAATAAAACAAGAAGAGTTGAGCCATTAGTTCTGAACCATTTCACAATAAACCCATAGTATCATGCGATTATTTTATGTAGACGGAGAAAAATTTTTGACATAATCCCCCTGTGGGGTAAATAAAAAAAACCGCTTGCACACGAGTGCAAGCGGCTATTTCTTCTTCAAATGTACAAATCTAGTCTGACGGAATCTGGTCCATCAAAGAACCTTTATCCGTCAAAAAATTCCAATGATCTTCGTTATGCAACCGCATGTTTTCAGAGAAATCCCGGATACTAACAATGCAGGGAACTCTCAAAAACTTGGTGTTGACAGGCCAACATTTGGAAGGACCAGCTGCTGGCAAGACGCCCCCGAATTCTTCGATACAACTCTTGAGTCGAGCATCGATGAACATTCCCCAATACTTGATTCCTGCACAAGCGCTCATCTCAAGGGTCGCCTTGAGGTTGTAAAGAATCAACGGGATACTGTCACGCACAGTATTTGATAAACCCGCCTCTTTTTTTGCTTGCTTTGAACAAGCAAAGCGTCCAATCTCTCCCATTGCACAGATAATTTCCCGAGAGGGTTTTTCCGTGCAATGCTTGAGAAAAGGAAGCTCCTCAACCATATCGCCCAAGGTGATTCTGGATACCCCGACAGGTTTTCCAGAAAAGCTGATGTAGGCATGAAGCGACTGAGGATTCACACCATCATCTTCTGATTCGAAAGTCTCGAACGGGCGGTCAACACAGTAAGCCAACTGCCTGATACTCTCAACCACCATCATGTCCGTTTCTGATCGAGCATGAGTAATTGAAAAAGACGAATTTGGAACAATAACGCTCGGTTTACGACGTTGTGTTGTTCCAGCAACAGTAGCACTAATCATGGCCGGTCTCCTTAAACAAAAAGGTTGCTGTTTTACACAGAGTCGCTACAAGCGATTTCTGGAGACAATTATACCTGTCTCACACCCTTCCTGCCTCTTGACCTGCCCTGTTATTTTGATGAGCTGTCCCTCGCAAGAAGGACGTTGTTGATTTTAGATTTGTATATAGCGGTTTCCCACCTTTTGATAGAACAAGCCTGGGTACAGTATGCATACTTTTAAATCTTTGTCAAACCCCACCCCCTCTTATTTTCAAGGTATACTAAGCAAATTATATAATCATTTTTACACCATTTTTATGCAAAAATTCGAAGAACAAAAGTTTACTATTCCTGAACTCAAAGGGATTTCAAAAAAAACCATCGAGGAACACTTGAAGCTCTACGCTGGATACGTTAAACATGCCAATCTTATACAAGAACACATTGCAGAGCTCTCGAAAGATTCTGAAAAGTATGCATATGAACTTGGAGAGATAAATCGACGCTTCGGTTTTGAATTCTGTGGAATGAGAAACCATGAATACTACTTTTTCAGCCTTGAAAACGGACCTAAACCACCAAGCGAGGCGGGTGAACTTAAAAAAGCCATTGAAAAAGAATGGGGTTCATTTGATGCATGGCTTGCTCGATTTAAGGGAGTTGCTCTCACTCGTGGTATCGGCTGGGCTATGCTTTCATATGATAAAGAAACAAATCGCCTCCTCACCCACTGGGTTGATGAACAACATTTGGGACAGCTCGTAAGTACAAAACCGGTTCTTGCACTCGATATGTGGGAGCATTCATTTGTCGCCGACTATCAACCAAGTGGAAAGAAGCAATACGTTGAGGACTTCTTCGCAAACCTCAACTGGGAAATGATTGAGAAGTTTTTTGCATACGCGAAGAAATAGCTTTTAGATTTGGGAATCAAGAATAGGCGCAGAAGTCTCCGACTTCTGCGCCTGTTTGTATAGAACATACCCATACACCACATACACAATCACCATAAGCCACAGAGGAAAATAAGAAATTTTAACTGATGCAAACGGAAGTGCAGCAAAAAGCTCAACCATTTTAAACATGTAAGCGAGGACAAGATATGAAAGAAAACCAAATGGCACAGCAAAGATTCCTGAGATAAATCCAACGCTTCCTGTAATAAAACTTAAGAGCATTGCATACGGAACCAATACCAGTACCAAAAGATTTGCAGGTAGAGCCACAAGCGAAAGCTCCCCCATCATATAAAGCAGTAAGGGTAAAACAAAAATCTGGGTCGAGATTGTGGAAGCAGTTAATTCTCTGAATCCAAATCTTTCCGGCAAGAACTGAATGTATTTTAAAACGAGCGGTGACAAATAAATAAGGCCGAGAGTTGCCATAAAGGATAGTTGAAATGATGGATCAAACAATAAAATCTTTGGGTTATGCATAAGCATTACGAAACCTGCAATACAAAGTGCTCGTAAGGCATTAAAATCGCGACCAGTAAGACGGGCAACAATCACGAGAGAGGCCATGATCGAAGCTCGAACTACCGTCGCCCCAGCACCCACCATTACCGCAAAAAGGACAATACTGAGAAGTCCCAAGAGAGAAGCGATTCTTCTTCGTAAAAAGAAACCAAAAAATCTCATAAGGGACTCTGCAACAATCGTAATGTTGTATCCAGAAAGTACCACAATATGAATAAGTCCCACCTTTCTAAAATCATCAAGAATCTTCGCACCGAGAGATTGCTTCACTCCTAAAAGCAGTCCTCCCGCAAGCGAACTTGCAGGCTCTGGGATTGTCTGCTCAATATGTGAAATAAAAGCGTATTTAAAACTAAGTATTTTTTCTTTAAAAAAATTCCCTTGGTTTTTCTCAACAAGTTCGATCTGCGGACGAAACATCTGGTAAAAAATTCCATCTTTTGCGAGATATACCTTGTAGTTAAATTCTCTTCCAAGATCGTTAGTAAAATTTTGAGGCTCTTGAAGCAGGCCCGACATCTGAATCTTATCGCCATAACTATATTCTGGATATAAGTCTGTTGTAAGGAGAATCTTAGATGAAATATCTACCTCTTTAGGAAATATAAGAGCACTCGACTGTAGCACAAGACGAAGACTACCCTCCCTCTTATCAGGCTCGTCTACAACAACTCCCTCCATGGTAATTCGTTGACCTGCATACACCTCAAGAGACTGACCTTTGTTTTTCTGCTCAAGAATTTCATATCGAACAATACCCATCACAAAAAAAGACGCAACAAGTGAGATGCTTAAAATTACTCTATACAAACTGTATCCTTGGAATTTCAAAAACGCTCCATACACAAAAAACACTCCAGTAAGGAGCATAAAAAACGCTAGTACATATACATTAAGAGAAAAGAAAGAATGGACAGCAACTCCGAGAGCGAAACTTACAATACTTCCGTAAAATAAGCTTGCTTGCATACTTTATTTGCTCCACTCAGCAATCAAAGCTTTTTCTTCATCGGGAGATGTGATCTTTCTAAATTTTGCCTTTACCCCCTTAACCCGAGCTTCACACTCTGCCCATGTTTTATGAATCTCTATTTTTTTACCAACAAGACTCACATACGAATAAGCCTTACCGCCGGTTTTCTTTTTAGTAGCGTTTTTTGCCTGTTTTAATCCGGCATCCGATGAAATATTCAAAATATCCTTTATTTCGTAGTGAGACAAAGGTCCTTCATACAAATTAAAAGGAGTTCCGTCTGCAAAAGCAGTTGCTATCATATCCGCTCTTTCATTCCCCTTCACACCCACATGACCTTCTATTCTTTTCCACTCTATCTTTTTACCTTTAACGAGAGACAATAAATCTTCCCACAAATCTTTATTTAAAACTGGCTCTTTATTGACTGTTACCCAGTTACGCCTCTCCCATGAATACGCCCATTTTGTAATGCCATTTACTACATAACTTGAATCGGTATAAAGCGTTAAGCTGTCAGCTTTTAGCTTTAAGCTTTCAACACATCTCAAAGCTTCGATCGAAGCTTTGAGCTCCATACGATTGTTTGTTGTTTTTTTATCTCCTCCACCAAGCTCTTTGACTTTGACATTTGTCGTTGGGAATTTGTCATTATCCTTGTTATCAGAGATAACAAGGATTGCTCCCCAACCACCCGGCCCAGGATTACCTCTCGATGATCCGTCGGTGAAAATAGTAATTTTTTCCATAACTGTATTGTATCAAAATTTAAAAAAGAAAAACCCTCGGCCCAATGGACCGAGGGTTGACTCCCACAATGGGCGTCGGCGCGTGGCAAAAGCCACAAAAGCAAAAGCAAGAGCAAGAGCAAGAGCAAGAGCAAGAGCAGCAGCAAAGGCAGAAAGGCAGAAAGGCAGAAAGGCAGAAGTAGAAATGTAACCCTCTACAGGGGCTCCAATCATTATTGGATAACGAATCTGAGTATAATATTAACAGATATTTAAATAATGTCAACTATGCGGAGCCTAATTTCAGGACGGTTCATAAAGAAAGACTTCTCGATAGTTGCAACCATATTCATTTTCTTTCCTGCTTCAGGCACAGTACTAAATTGCTCAGGGATCATAAAAAAACCAATCGCCTTGAGAGATCTATCCATATTTCGATCAAATACCACTTCGAGATGATTTTTTTGTTTACCAAAAAGACCGACCTTCGAAGGTGTCACATTTTCAAACAAGAAAACAGGCTTAGGATTACCTACTCCAAAAGGAGCTAGTTTTTCAATATCGTTCCAAAACTTTTGATTTACATCTCCAAGAGCAAGCGAAGCATCAACATACTCCTCCTGTATACTTTTATTTTTTTCACTTACTTCCTTAAAGGCTTGTACTAAAATCTCTTCCAGAGTATGGAGCTTTTCCTTAAGAATTGAAAAACCCCCAGCAAGTTTATGTCCTCCAAAACCTACAAAGACCTCTTTCGCTTTTTCCATAAGAGCTACAAGGTCAGTTACTCCATCTGAACGACATGATCCTTTTATTTCATCTCCCCCATCACGCCCCCAGAGAAAAACAGGTCGCTTCATTTCTTCTGAAACACTATTTGCAACAAGCCCCAGAAGTGATGGCCTCCACTCGAGACTTCCCATTACTATCACCGGATGGAGACTTTCTCCGAGACCAATAATTCTCTTCTTTACTTCTTTTACAATACTCGCCACAACTCCCTTACGCTCATCATTAATACCATCTAAATGTTTCGCAGAAACTATTGCCTGAAGTGGATCAGAACCTGAGAGTAGATTGAAAGCATCTTGGGGACGCCCCATACGAGACGCAGCATTAATACGAGGCGTTATCATAAACCCCACATCATCTTCAGTTATAAAGCGCTGATCTATTTTTAAAATTCGAAGAAGTGCTTGAAGTCCAGGACGAGGAGACTTGCGAAGTACTCTCAAACCAAAGTGAGCAAATACCCTATTCTCCCCTCGGAGTGGCACCATGTCTGAAAGTGTTGCAAGTCCCACCATATCAAGAAACCACTTCTCTGCTCCTGGTTTTACTTTAAAATCTCGACGTGCAAAAATCGCCTGAATAAATTTAAAAATAACCCCTGATCCGCAAAGCATTTTCTCAGGATACATACAGTCAGCTCTTTTAGGATTAAGCACAGCATACGCAGGAGGAAGTGTGTCTTTCGGTTCATGATGATCAGTAATGATCACATCAATACCAAGACTATTAGCCTTTTCTACTTCGGCATGATCAACAATTCCACAATCAATAGTAATAAGAAGCTTTATGTTTTTCTCTAAAAAAGTTTCTACAGCCTCAAGATGCAAACCGTACCCTTCGTCATGACGATGAGGGATATAAACCTCAACATGTGCATATCCTATTTTTTTAAAAAAATCTGAAAGAACCACAGCTCCCGGAATGCCGTCCGCATCATAATCGCTATAAATCAATATCTTTTGTCCCTCATCAATAGCGGCTAAAACCCTACCAACAGCTTTTTCCATGTCAGCAAATAAAAAAGGATCGTGTGTATGCTTTTCATAATCAGGAGATACAAAAGCATAAGCCTCTTCTTTATTTGTAATACCCCTTGAAATAAGTAAATTTTGAAGAAGAGGAGAAAACTCTTTTAAATCAGGTACTGTGTGAGGAGTAGGACGTACAACATATTTTTTCTGCATGATGATATTATAAATCAGTATGAACAATGAACAGTCTTGTATTTTTTGTAAAATTGTAGCCAAGGAAATTCCGGCTCATATTGTCTATGAAGACAATGATTTCTTGGCTTTTTTAGACATTAACCCTCAATCCCCCGGACATACACAGGTCGTTCCAAAGAAACACTACCGTTGGGTTTGGGACATACCAAACGCAGGTATGTATTTTGAAGTAGCAAAAAAAATAGCATTAGCACAACAAAAAGTTTTTGATACAGATTGGGTACTTTCAAAAATAATAGGCGATGAAGTTCCTCACGCACATATTTGGATTTTCCCAAACAATAAAGTAACAGGTGATAAAAAAGACCTTGCAGGAAATGCAGAAAAGATAAAAAATGAATTAGGATTTAAAAATTAAAAACACAAAAAGAAAACCTCACCCTTGCGGATGAGGTTTTTTAAAACAAAGAATAAGACCTAAACCTGAGATTTCACAAATACCAAAAATCAAACAGAGTATTGGCATAGCGAACAACTCAAGTAATACAAGAAATGGTGGCGCAATACACAGAACGAACCCGAGCCCAATCATAAGTTTTCTTAACATGATTAGCCCCTTCCTTTGTTTAGTTTGTTTTCCCGCTGACGTTTAATACCTAGAAAGCACCAATGCAAACCAACATAGAGTGACCCCATAAGGTATTCTCCTGCCAGCCTGTTTTCAGTTAGAAAATCACCAAATGCCCTTAGGTTGTAAGCAACATCAGAATCTTGATAAACATTTGCAATCACTGCGAGTATGACAAGGTTGAACATAACAACAAAAGAAAGAAATATTCCCACAACAAAAAGTGTTCGGTTCATGAAACAACCCCTTTCAATGAGGAAATTTAGTCAGCCGACTACTTCTTCGCACGGCCACTTGATGCACGTACATTTCTCGGCGAACACACAATCTCATTCCTACAACAAAAAACAAGGAGAAGCTGGCAAAGGCAATCGAAGTCAGCCAGTAGTGACCTGTGCCGAGCAATAGGACAATTCCAATAAAACAAGGAACTGTTACCAAGCTCAAAAATCCAAAGAATTTTCCGTACAACCTTTTCTTTTGACGCATAAACACCACCTTTCAAAGAAGAATTTCTGTTTATATCTAAACACACCTAAAACCTAAAAGCTAACAGCTCAAAGCTACTTGAGCGCTTCAATTCCCGGAAGAGTTTCATTCGCAAGAAAATCAAGTGTCGCTCCACCTCCCGTAGAAACAAAAGAGATTTTTTTAAATAAATTCAACTTTGCAATTGCAGCAAGCGTATCTCCTCCACCCACAATCGCTTCACGCTTACTCTGGGCAATAGTTCTTGCTAAATCTTCCGTACCTTTAGTAAAACCAAGCTCATAGTTTCCCAAAGGACCATTCCATAGAATAAATTCTGCCTTCAAAATAAGTTTTTGTAGTAGACCTCCTGTTTCTGGCCCTGCGTCCATTATCGTTTCATCATCCTCCACCTTATCTGGAGCAATAGTACGGGTATTTTTTGCTGATTGAGTAACCACATCAAGAGGAAGGAAAAGTCTTTCAGAACCAAATTTCTTTAAATCAAAGTCCCCTTCTGACACAAGAGACTTACCTGTATTAAATCCTTTTTCTTTGAAAAAGTTATTTGCAAGAGCCCCACCCACAAAAACCATATCCGCCTTATTAAAAAACTTTTCTATGAGAGGCATCTTGGTGTCGAATTTTGCCCCACCCAATATAAAAAGAAAAGGTCGACTAGCATCAAACGCTTTTGAAAGATTAACAACCTCTTCTTCAAAAAGAAGTCCTGCATAAGCTTTAATATGTTTTGGAACACCCACAATTGAAGCGTGACTTCTATGAGAAGCAGAAAAAGCTTCGTTAACATATATTTCTGCAAGAGAAGCAAGATCTTTTGCAAAACTTTCATCATTATCTTTTTCACCCGGAAAAGTACGTAGATTTTCAAGTAAAACCACCTTTCCAAAATCGAGCGCATCCTCAATCATCTTTTTCCCTTCCACAGAAAAAGGATTTGTAATAAATTCAACAGGAAATCTGTTTTGAAGATATGAAGCGACAGGAGCAAGGGTGTTACTTTCCTTATTCTCAAAATGACTTGCGATAATAATGCGAGCTTTTTGGTCTCGTAAAAATTTTATTGTTGGTAGTGTTTTTTCTATTCGAAAAGGATCCACAACTTTTCCTTGAGCTACAGGCACATTAAAATCCGCACGTAGAAACACCCTCTTCCCTCTTAGATCTGAAAGGTTTTTAAGAAAATTCATATGTTTATAGAGAATCAACAATACGAACAATATCAAGGAAACCTTGTCCAAAAAGACTCTGTCTTCCTACAAGAAGACCGTCGACGTGTCCCTGCCCCACAATATCAAGTGTATTTAAGGCGCTCACCGATCCACCATATAGAATCTTAACTTCTTGTACATCTTCTGCGGGATACATATCTCCTAACGTCTTTTTTATAAAAATAACCATCTCATGCACATCCTGACCTTTCATTGCCTCAGCATCAGTTTTACCAATTGCCCATACTGGCTCATATGCAACCACCACACGCTCAAGATCTTTATTTGAAACACCCTGAAGAGCAAGCTTGAGCTGTTCTCTTATAAATGACAGGTACTCTCCCTCACTATCACGAGCTTTCTCTCCAATACAAAGAATAATTCTCAATCCTTCTTTAAGAGAAAGGAGGATTTTTTTGTTGACATCAGTATCAGTCTCTCCTCGCATTCGTCTCTCTGAGTGTCCTATGATCACAATAGAGGTGCCTATTTCACGAAGCATAACTGGACCCACTTCTCCTGTGAATGCACCTGCTGTTTCAGCATATACATTCTGAGCACCGAGCGGGAGTACTTGTTTTTTATCTCCCTTCCAAAGCTCATGTATGTATATATTAGGCACACACATATACACCTCCGTATTTTTAAAATTTGAAACCTTTCTTTTTATTTCACCATAGGTCTTTTTTGCCTCCTCAAGAGTTTGAGGATTCATCTTCCAATTACCAACAATAAGTTTTTTATTCTTGCGCATCACCTTATTATAAGACAGAAGAACAACCTCGCATATATAGACACCTTACAATTCTTCTTGCCAAGAGACTACCTGATACTGGTCAGAGGTTAGTGGAAAATCAGGAGGAGGAGAATATAGAAGATTTCCATCATAATTAATATCACGATTTAAATACCCTGTACCGTTTGTGTAAGCAAAACCATAACGCTCTCTTGTACCAATCATTCCAAACAAAGTAAGTTGTGTACGAATATAGTTTGATCCGCATGAAGAACTGTAATAGTAGCGACCCACACGACCATTTTGAGCAATAAGTGCAGCGTCTATACGTAAATCATTATCACTTGAAAGTCCCACACTCACATTTCTTTGAGCAATGAGACCGATAACATCCTGACCATCATAATTTGTATACGAAAGATCACTATTGATAATGATATCTCTGTGTGTGCTTGGACTATCAGGGAAACGTCCAGCCGCTAATGTAATACGTGCAGTATTAATCTGTCCTCGTACCCACACATGATCTTCAAAAAACATAACGCCATTTGATGGATTTGCATAATTTCCAAGAAGAGTTCGAGCACTTCCCTGTGTACCAATACTCCATGTTCCCCAGTTTGCCTGAGATGAATAGAAACAACCATTTGGAGTAGCGAGTATTGTATTCACTCGATAGAGATCAAATGTATCATTTGTTTTAAATACAACCTCATACCCTTGAGAACCTGATCCTGATCTATAGAAACCAGCTGCCTGTGCTTTTGTTTTAAGATTTGAAAGATCTGTTGTAATACCGACAAAATCTACCGGTGAAACTGGGAATTCTCTTCCCGCTTCAAAAACATCAGTACGACTCGGTACAGCTGTTGGTGGACTCGGGTCATCAGGATTTACACACGTATGAACACCAAAGGAATTATTGTTATTGCAGTCGTCTGAGTCAGGGTCGTTATATGAAGTGACCGAGCTTGTAACAAGATTATGGGCCAACCCATCAAAACGAATACCTCCATTTGAGTGAATAGGTCCAAAAATCTCTGTGCCTGCACCAAAACGCATCGTATCATTTGCCACCACAGCATATTTTGCAAAAGAAGGTATGGCAAGCTGAGTCACAACAGTACGAGTGAGAGCTGGCTGACTATCAACAAGCCCTGTTGAGCGAATTGTTACCAATGTTGATCCTGTTGGTGGAGGTGTAATCTCAAGACTAAATTCTCCAATACGAAGACCATTCTTATCGTTAAAATCATGTACATATGGACCGTCTGTGTCGGTACTGTCTTGAAAGTCTCCAGGAGAGTGAGCTAAGTGCCATCGATAATAATCAACACCAGCTTCAGCAACTTGAAATGCTTGTTCCCTGACAGCAATATTTCTAATATTTTTAAGAACGAGAGCAACCCATCCTATGAGGGCCATAGTCATAATTGCTGCTAGTGTCCCAAACACAAGTGTATTTATGAGAATAATTCCTTTTTTTTGAGAAGAGAACATTAGAGATTGTCTTTAAGATTTCGCAAAGAAACTTGAGTTGTTGAAGTTAGCATTGCTGGTGGCTTATTCGGATCCTCATCAATTTCAATTGTAACCTTAATCAGACGAATATCTGAAACAGAGGGATTTGAGAGAGGTAGTGTCGTTCCTGTATAGTCTGTATCATAATATGTAAAAATTGAAGTTGCTGTATTTCGCACCCCTGACACAAGAGTCACCGTAGTTTCTGTGCCTGTATATACATAAGGATTTCCTGTGGGTTCAACTATCCCCTTCTTAAAGTCAGTACCTTGAAGAAAGTACCGCACACGCTCAACCAAACCATCACCGTCAACATCACTATAAAAAGTAAGTGTACTTGTAGCGACAGCTTGTAAGGGATACGAACCATTTTCACTAATGGTAGTTGACCGAAGTTCTGAAACCATAATTTTTAAAATTTGGCGAGAATTAAAAACAGCATTTAAACTTTTGTCGGCATACCCACTAAGACGAAACACATCAAGCTGAAACTGGGCTGTTGCTAAAGAAATAATACCGAAGATGAAAATAACAATAATCATCTCGACCATTGTCATTCCTTTTTTAAAACGAAGATTATTCATTATGGAGTTGGTATAAGAAGAACATCTTGTTTTTTCCACAAAGCATCCATGGTTATAGTTATTTGTTGAGTATCATATCCAGCCCGAGAAAGCTCAAGAGTGTAATCACCACTACTTAAACCTTGAAAAGCAACCTGCCCTGGAGGTATACATGCAGAAGTATAAGTAATTGCTACATCAGAAACTTGAGGACTTACAGAGTCATCCTCAGTACTTAAAAGTAATTTGTACTTCATATAACGGTCATTGTTATGAAAACTTCCTATGTTTAGATCTGAAAGCGTGTAGTAAGTACCAGCGGTTCCATCAGGACCCTTAAAATCCCATGTTGTTGTTGCAGCATCATTTCCTGAAGCAAGTTGGATCCTTACACTATTAGAACCTGCAAGCGGTGGCTGATCTTGAGGAGAGATAGAAATATTATAAAATGTACTTACAGAACCAGTATCAAGCACGGAAGACTCGAGATATCCTGCTGAAGTATATGAACCAAAATTTTCTGTAAGTATCACGTCTCCAACCAGAGTAGTTGTATCAAGCCCCCCATCCCCTATCCAATATTCACTTGTATTTGTATAGAGTTGCTGACCTCCACCACCAGACCAATCCGTTTGGTTTACAAAGCCTCTTCCTGTAGTAAGAGTTTCACTAAAACCTGCTTTACTCAACTCTACAGAAACATCCGCAACAGGAAGGAGCACTCCATTATCTTTTACCGTCACAAGAAGAGTCCGAGGATCTTTTGGAGCAACGATAATCTGTGCATCAAAAACCGAATCAGGATTTAAGCTTAAAGGAAGCAAGGGATTAGTACCAATAAGATCATAATCTGCATCAGTCATAATCAAATCATATGAGTCCCATTCCATACCCTGGAGAGGGAGCAGACCACTATTGTTTGTTTCGAAAGACTCTTCAAACTTCAACACATCAGGCTCCGAACCAATAAGCTTTGAACCAGAAAGATCAAAACTTACTTGCGGAACAGCATTACAATTCATAGTGCGAGAAGAAAAATTGAATGTACTTGTTTTATCGATCGCAAAACTTGTTTGTGTCACCTGCTGAAGCACTACGGTTGAATGAGGCTTGGCTGGATTTGGATTAGCAACTGTTGGAGGCAACGTATAGTCTGACGAATATCCATCCTTTGTAACATGTATTTCATACGACACATTTGCAGGTGGAACATCTACAATCTGGAGCATACCCTGACTATTTGTTGTTTCATTTATAGACACAGCTGGAACAAGTACATTGTTTTCAATATGCACAGACGCACCTTGTATAGCCACACCGTTTGCATCAAACACACGGACAAACAAAGCCCCATTTGTTGAAGCTGTTTCTAGATTTTTTGGAGCAACCACCGAAGTAAAAGATGTGGGATTAAAATTTGTACACGTAGCACATGAAATTATAAATTCTACGAGCTTATTATCAGCAGGAGAAAGATCATTTGGGTCTCCTCCTATGGTTCCATCGAAAGGCTGGTCTATATTTCGAACTGTTGCGGTGACTGTGAAATTGTGTGTGTCTCGAGTAAGATTTTGTGTATAAGGAATAACTCCGGAAGGCAAACCACCTGATATACCCACATCTGAGTAAGGCATGTTACGTACAATTTCAAACTGCTCATTTGCAAGATTTGACGCAGCAAGTTTTATGCGAGAAAGCTGAACTGCCTTGAGCAGACCTATATACGCCTGATATGCCGAAAGAGAAATAATAATAAAAACAGAAACAGCCACAAGTGTTTCTACAAGGGTAAAACCCTTGTTGTTTCTTTTTTTATTTTTTAGAAAATAAGATTTAAACATACTTTATAAAATCTATGATTTTGGATGTAGTTCAAGAAACGAGGTCGATTTGCGACCGAGCTGTACTAATAGTACAGCGAGAGAGCAAATCAACGAAGTGACGAAGTGACGAAGAAATACGCCAAAATCACAGATTTTATTGGATTGCATCTACAAGAGAATAAGTTGGCGCAAGCATCGAGATAGCGAAGAAACCAACCCCAATACCGATAAAAACCATCATGAATGGTTCGATAATCGTCGACATGTCTTTTGTCTTTTGTTCAACCTCATTTTCATAAAAGACTGCCATGTTTAAAAGCATTTCAGACAGCTTTCCAGTCTCCTCTCCCACATGCATCATCTCAGCAACTAAAATTGGATACAATTTTTCATACTTTGAAAAAACATCAGATATTTGAATACCTTTCTTGACCGCCTCTTCTGCTTCAAGAAGTACTGATTTGTAGTATGAGTTTTGTAAAACATCCCCAGTAATACCAAGAGCGACTACCACATCGACACCAGACGAGAGGAGAGATGAGAGAGTACGAGCAGTGCGAGCTGAGTTTACCTGCTTTGCAATACCTCCAACTACAGGAATATAGAATATAAACCCATCAAGAAACCTCTTCCCTATCTTAGACTTTAATCCAACAATTAAAGTAGTTATACCAACAACAAAACCAATAAGTACCAAAACAATATTATTTCGAAGCAAATCACTTACAAAAATAACAGCTCGAGTAGAAAGAGGAAGTTCTACTCCCAAACCTTTAAATGTCTCGGTAAGGGTTGGAAC
>JBJOQC010000005.1:0-4644 GCA_046050145.1 Candidatus Parcubacteria bacterium
AAAGGTAGCAGTACGAGTAATACGATTGACTGCAATCTTGCAGTTGGCCATGTTGAGTTGAGATAATAATAGAATAGAAAAAAAGCTGTTGCATAGGTTAGGGGCTCTAGTAGCACTTGCATCGACCATGCAAACATAACGGTTGATGGGTTATTTGTTGCCCATAAGATGACGTCTAGGGTTGCCCATGAGATAAAAAGACTGTTAAAAAGTAGAAACAATTTAGAAACGTTATTTTTTGGGTTACTAATGAATATAAGTAAGCCAATAGCGAGTGACGAGAAGGTAGCAACTCCATGAGAATAATGAATTAATTCAGGCACATTACTAGAGAAGAAGAGATATGTCGAAGCTTCCCAGGGGCAAAATATTTCCATATATAAAGCAAATTAATTTTCGATACTGCCTTCTTCCAACGTTTCTTCTGTATCATTAAAAATAACAAAATCTTTTTTTATGACGTATCGATAATAAGTTCCTAAAATACTTAGTATGAGTATCAAAACTAAAACAGTTGTTAAGACTTTGTGAACCATAAAGTATTTGACTTATTAGAGTTTATGTGTCAACATAATAACATTAATAACCGAATAAAAATTGAACCACGTGGGGATTTCTTCAGTATGACAAAACAAACACCGATTAAAAATCACAAAACCCCAGGTCCAGTTTGGTCTTGTAATGAATGGGACCCCCTTGAAGAGGTTATTGTTGGTAATGTTGAAGGAGCAACTGTACCCCTTTGGTCTGATAAAGCTCTTCAAGCAACCACACCTGCCCATGCCAGCTGGTTTTTTAAGAAATATGGAGGCAAACACTTCCCTAGAAAAATGATTGATGCTGCTTCAAAAGAGCTTGATAATTTGTCTGCAGTCCTTTCTTCTCTGGGGGTAACAGTCAGACGTCCGCGTGCTACCGACTATAACAAAACATATGCTACTCCTTGGTGGAAGAGTAAGGGGTTGTATTCAGCAATGCCACGAGATGTGTTTATGGTCATTGGGGACCAGATAATTGAAGCTCCGATGGCATGGAGAAATAGATATTTTGAAAGTTTTGCATACAGAGACATAGTACAGTCCTATTTTAATGCGGGTGCAAAGTGGTTGACTGCACCTAAATCAACTATGGACGATAGCTTCTATAATTCGAAGTACGATCAGCATAAGCCAAGAATTAAAGGTAAAAGACAATTTGTTATATCTGAAAACGAAATAGCTTTCGATGCTGCTGACTTTATGCGATTAGGAAAAGACATTATCGTGCAGCGAAGTAATGTCACCAACTCTATGGGAATTGAATGGGTTCGTCGACACATAGGTCCAGAATATACAATTCATGAATTCGAATTTGGAGATGAACACCCGATGCATATCGATACCACAATAGTTCCGCTCGCTCCAGGTAAGCTACTTATAAATCCGTTATGGGTGAAAAAGATTCCATCTCTCTTTAAAGATTGGGATATAATCAAAGCGCCTAAACCGTCAAAACCGTTCGACTCAGCTCTTTATTTTTCAAGTGACTGGTTGACAATGAACATTCTTAGTGTAAATGAAAAGCAGGTTATTGTTGAAGAAACTGAAATTGCATTAATTAAGAAACTTGAGGAACACGGTTTTGACCCAGTTCCTATACCTTTTAGGAATTTTTATCCCTTTGGTGGTTCTGTTCACTGTGCGACTACTGACATACGTAGAAAAGGAATTTTACAGTCCTATTTTTAAAAACAAAGGCCCTTGCATGATTGCAAGGGCCGACTTGTATGTGCTACAGCGCAGTCACAACTGCTCCTGTAACGATAATTAGTATAGCGATAGTGCTTTTGAGACCTTCTTTCTTCATAAAAACACTTTTATGTTTGTGCGAGCCGCGCGCAGCCAGTACCCACCCAAAGAATAAGATGAAGAGTGGGTGTGGTGCATGAAAAGCTGTTGAAATCATTACTGATGGAGCCAGAATGTTTGCTTTGTTTGTCGCGAATAATGCAATGGCATTAATACATTCGTTGCACAACTGCAAACTCCACATTTTTGGACTTGATGTATCCAAAAAACGTTCAAGTTGCACTCTGTATGGTTTCCATAAACACCAGATTGAAATGGCTGCTATGGTCATACCTATTCCACCCCAAAACACTGATTCGAAGAAATTCCCTTCTAAGGCAGAATCTTTAAAGATGAAATATCCAAGACTAATAAGTATTGAAGACAGCGACATTTGTAAGATTGCTACTAAATCAAAATTCTTTTTTTCGATTCTATAATTGAGTAGCACTCCCCCACCAACGATGATTGCGCATCCGAATATGTGAATAATCGGCGGATATTCCTGAAAAAACAAAAAGCCAATAATTAATGATAAAACTGGAACTAGCTGGAACAGCGGACCAGCACCAATAGCACCGACTCTTTTTAGTGCATACAGGTACGGAATCATCCATAGTGTTTCTAGTGCCCCAGCTGAAACTGCTTTACTGAGTCTTAAAAAATCCAGATCAACAAACACTGTAGTTACGTTGAATAAAACAACGAAAGTGAGAATTGCTATAGAAATGATAATACCAAACAGTCCAGATACTAGTACAAGGACACCGACAGTGTCACTAGAACCTTTCTCTGTATGGCCTGTTTTGCTGATGAGATGTTCGTCAATGAATTCAACTAGAGCATAGCCAGCACATGCTATAGCAGCTAACACAATCCACGCAGTCCAAGGTCCTACTGCAAGTTCGATTATTTGATTAACTACATTCATGTTATTTTCCCCTCAATAAACTTTTTTTCAATATATCATGAATTTTAACTTTGTAAATATTCAAAAGAATTAAGTCAAAAACAAAACTATAATTGGGGCTACGAGCCACCAGAAGAATGAGGATTCTGAGCCAAAGAGGTAGGCTATTGGTGAGCCTGGTGTAATGATTTCTGTTACAGGGAGTGCATGATAACTAAACGCCATAACAAGCGCAGTTCCAGCGCACGCTAGGAGTACTTTCTTCCAAAAGTCTTCAAACTTCCCTTCCAAGTATTCTCTTGGCATAAGGCGAGCAAATAAGATGGTAAACACAACAGTCAGTATAGAGAAGAGGACAAGCATTGCTACTGACTCCACTTTCTTACTTTCAGTTCCAGAAAAGAGAACGTCGTAGTACGGAAACTCAACTGAGATAAGGAGGGCAAAGTAGAGACCAAGGATGAGGTTAGTTATTGACTGTCTCCCTACTGCAATCGTGTACAGCAAAAAGCCCACAAACACTACCACCATAAAAATCGATTCTTTGAAAATGGCGATGATACTAGCTGTCTCCATGTACTACTAGTATAAACGAATAGACCTTTTAGCAAGCCAAGTTTGCATATTAACATAGGATAAAAAGTAAGGGATGTCATCCCTTACTTTGTGCTAAAATAAATAGATGCCACAACGTATTAAAAAGCCAGTTACAGGAGAGATGTATCATGTCTTCAATAGAGGTGTAGACAAAAGAGATGTTTATTTAGATAAATATGATTATGTTCGTTTTTACCAAACTTTAGATAACTTTAATTCAGTTGATCCTATAATCAACTTACGTCTCTCAAAATCAAAGCGTGACAAAAAGCCTCTTGTTGAAATTGTTGCCTATTCGTTGCTACCTAACCACTTTCACCTTATTGTAAAGCAGTTAGAAGAGGGTGGAATCAGTGAATTTATGAGAAGAGTAAGTACTGGGTATACAAGTTATTTTAATGAAAAGTACTCACGCTCAGGAGCTTTGTTTCAAGGAGTTTTTAAAAGAGTGCATGTTTCAAGCGAAGAGCAGCGACAGTATTTGTTTGCTTATGTAAATGAGAATCATACAGTACATGGTATTTCTTTTGAGAGAGAAGTTATTCACACAAGTTCGCTTCACTATCAAGGGATTTCTAAAAGTCGCATAATAAAGACTTCTCCTGAAGTTAAAAAATATGATTTTATAGAAAACGTAGCAATTGCAAGATACATATTTGAAAAAAGAACAATAGCAGAACAAAAACAAGTGTTTTTTGAATAAGTAAGGGATGACATCCCTTACTTATTTAGCCCATGTGTTCAATGGCGTACTTGGTGGCGTCTTGGATGTGTTTGAAGCGGTCACCCATTAGTTTTATTCCGCCAAACCAGCGGGTGACGCAGATGATGGAGTTAGTGAGGTTTTCTTTTTGCATGATGCGGAGGATGACCATTCCTGCACCAGTTTCTCCATCGTCGTTTTTACTCTCAAAGATTGCACCTTTGTGTGAGATACGTGTTGCCCATGAGTTATGATCAGCTTTGGCGTATTTTTTGTTTTCTTTCAGTTTTTTTAGAAACGCTTTTATATCCTCCTTCCCTGTCACCCTACCAATACTTACAGAATACTTACTTCCTCTATCCTCAATAATTTTTTCATGCAACACAAAATCGGCTGTCGATTGCCTGCCGTCATTAAAGTCGAATTGGATACTTTGACGAGGCATGGAGTATATATGGTACGTTTGACTTTAGTTTCCTATTGCCTAAATACCTTCATTTCGCAGTTCCTCAATAAGCTTTCGTGCGTTCTTTGAGAGTTTTTGTGGGAGGTCGATGATGATTTTTACCATGAAGTCACCACGTGAACTGCCTGTCGGTACACCCTTA
>JBJOQC010000006.1:0-32825 GCA_046050145.1 Candidatus Parcubacteria bacterium
AATCACACGAAGACCCCATAGTTTTAATTTGCGAAACTATAGTATCGTGACTTGCTTGTGCAAAGCTCTCTACTCGTTTCAAAAACTCCTCTCTTCCAAGATCGTGACGACTTTTCTTTTCTTGTTTGTATATTTCTTTTTCAACTTTAGATTGTGTTGCGATGGCAGCATGGTCGGTTCCTGGAAGCCAGAGCGTTTTAAATCCTTGCATACGTTTGTAGCGAACCATAATGTCTTCTAAGGTAAGCATAAGTGCGTGACCCATATGAAGTATGCCTGTTACGTTTGGCGGTGGCATGACGATTGTGAAAGGAGTTTTGTGGCGGGCAGGTAAGTTGTCAGGATTAAAAAAACCACTGTCTTCCCAGAGTTTGTATATACGCTTTTCTGTTTCTTGTGGGTTATATGGGTTTAGGAATTTCTCTGGAATCATGAAATGTATCATACCATAAATATGAGTTTTTTCTCTGAGGTGTATTGACTTATTAAATAAAATGTTGTTTATATTTTTATACACACAGGCTTCTTTTCTTAAGCTAGATAATCTGTCCCTCAGAATTTATTTTTGTCCTTTATAAAAACCCTTATGAGCTGTCTTTTATAAAGGACAAATTGTCCTTTATAAAAGACATGTAAAATAGATGAAGAAAAGTCTAATTATACGGCTTTACATAATGTTTTTTTGATTACAATAGCATTGACCTGTGTAGGGTGACATGCTAATTTCTTACCAGATGTTTTGATCTTTCTCCAGTTCTTTATTGAGGTTTCGTTTGTTTGACGAGTATTAGTTTATGAATAAAAGCATACAATTTCTCACGTCACATATTTTCAAAAAAACAGGGCATATTATTGCTTTGGGTTTTTTGCTTTTTGTGTCATGGGCTACGGTTGAAGCGTCAACTGTTCAAGTTGTTGTTTTTAATGAACGTATAAGTCGTGTTGAAGAGGGTGCAGTCGTGTCTTGGAATACAAATGTTCCAGCAACTTCTCGTGTGGTATATGGCGGTGAGTCAGTGCCTACAGCAGGAAGTTCATTGCAGTTTGAAGGGTACCAGGGAGGTACTCCACGAACTCATGGTCCACTTGTAACAACACATGCTGTGACAGTATTCAATACGTCGGGCGATATACGTTTTTTTAGACCAATTTCAAAGGCGGGTGCGCAGATTGGATTTGGTCAAGAACTTACTCTTGGTGGATCTGTTGCTTCAAATATTCCACAAGCTCAAAATCAAGTGAGTGTTGTGGGACAGGTTGCGGTACAAGCAGGATGTCCATACATCACATCATATTTAAAATATGGTGCAGAGAATGACCAAGAAAATGTTCGACGATTGCAAGAATTTCTCAAAACGCGAGAAGGAGAAAATGTAGTAGTTACAGGTGTGTTTGATGCAGATACGTTTAGCGCGGTTAAACGTTTCCAATTGAAACATGCTGATGAGGTGTTGAAACCTTGGGGGTATAGTGATGCCACAGGGTATGTATACATGCTTACTACAAAAAAGATAAATGAATTGCATTGCAATACAAATATCCCTCTTTCAGACGCTCAATTTGAAGAAATACGAGCATTTATATCTCGAGGTAGCGATATAGGAGTAGTCACAGAGGTTGTTACACCAACACAGACAGTTATTGTTCCTGTGGAAGAAATCCTTCCATTAGCAACAACAACAGTTGATGTGCCGGTAACAAAACCAGTTATTGCCCCTATTTCTACTACAACTTCTTTTAATATAAACGAGACTGTGTCTGATAGACCAACAGTAACTCCTGTAGCAAATGTTCTCGATGCTACAGTGCGCGAGTCTGCAGGGGATGCAGTGTCGCTTCTCTTTACTCTTCCTCAAAACAGTAAAGATCTTGTAGTTTCTTTCTTAAGCTTTCTCTCAATGATCGGGCTTATATATGTTGGCGGAAATGTGGTTGCTCATATTGGAAGTGAAAGTCTCTCTCGTACACTTTTACGTATTAAAAAGCTTAAGCTTTATGCTTTGGGTGTTTGTATAGCTATTCCACTTTCTCTTATTCTTGGCTTTAGTTATTTTGTTGTCCCATTCGCTATTATTCTTGTAGCTTTGATGATCAGTCTCTTTTTCTACAGAAATAAACTACGAAAGGAACTCGACTCTGTAATAGCGCTTACTCAAAAGCCTCTCTAGGTTTAGAGGGATAGATTCCCTGAAGCTTTAAATTCTTGAGAAAACTCTGTTTTTAGGGATTTTTTAATAAATCCTGCAACGGCAATCATGAGTGCATTGTCGGTTGAAAGTGAAAAGTCTGGGATAAGGGTATTGATTGAAAGTTCTTTTCCAAGATCTTCAAAAGCAGAGCGAAGCATTTTGTTTGCACTTACTCCTCCTGCGACAATAAAAGTTTGAGCTCCTGTTTCAATAAGAGCCTCTTTTGTTTTTGATATTAAAACATCACGTACTGCATCTTCAAATTCTCGAGCAATTTCTTCTTTTATGGCTTCAGTTAGTGTTGGGATTTTTTCTACCATGTAGAGTACTGCAGTTTTGAGTCCTGAAAATGAAAAAGAGAGATCTTTTGAATGGATCATTGGTCGTGGAAGCACGTATGTTTTCGAAGCTATTGGTTTTTCTTTTCTAGCTTTTTCGGCCAAGCGAGATATTTCTGGTCCTCCAGGATATGGAAGTCCAAGGATGCGCGCAACCTTGTCAAAGGCTTCACCGACCGCATCGTCACGTGTTTCGCCGATTTTGCTATACTCGCCCCATTGTTTTATAGAAATAAGCTCTGTATGTCCTCCAGATATAAGGAGGGCGAGTGCTGGGAATTCTACTTTTTTTGTAATTTCACTTTGGTTCTGTTGTGGCAACAGAACTGAAGCAATGTGTCCTTCCATGTGATTTACAGGCATTACAGGTATATCCCAGAGTACTCCAAGGGCCTGTGCGAAGCTTATACCCACCCAGAGTGCTGGTTCGAGTCCTGGCCCTTGAGTTACTGCAATAATGTCGATTGGAGGTTTATTAAGCTTCATGATCTCTCTCAGAAAATCCTTAAGCATTTCAGGTTCTCGTTCGAGAATAGCTTCTAATTTTTGGCTTTTAGCTTTTAGATCTTCTTTTGAAATCTGTTCTGTGTTACTGAAACCTGTTTCAGTTAATAATTTTTTAAATAAAGGAATCAGATTTTTGGCGTGTTCTCTCTTTGCGAGCATTGGAAAAACACCACCGTATTGTTCATGGAGCTTTGCTTGAGAAAGGAGTATATTTCCAAGCACTTCAAAAGAAGGGGACTCGAGACCTCCTTCTGCCTTTAATATACTCAAGGCTGTTTCGTCACAGCTCGTCTCAATACTGAGGATTATCATGTAGCGATAGTAGCAGATTTTAAGTAATAAAAAAGCCCTGGCGCATATGCCAGGGCTTTCGAGTGTTCGGATCTTCACCGAGGTTTACCTTTAGGTACGAGACTGATTCGCCTGGGCGGATCATCAAAATAGAGACGCACACCTTCTTTGGTTTTGTTTTTCTTAGCATTCGGGTCTATGAACTTGCTCAGGGGCCATTCACAAAATGTAATGGTCCCATTTGGAAGTTTGAATTTAGCAAAAAGAATAGTGATTTTTTCTTTGCCAACTTCAACTTCTTTGATTTCAGCGGACTCTGCTGTACCAAGAGCTGTACTGTAAATCAGGATTATGTCAGTGCAGTTACGGTAGTGAATAATGTCCCAATTGTCACGAGTTTCGGTAGTTGTGTATTTAACACTCAGTGCATAATCCTCAAACACGAATTCCACAGCTTTTTTCTCCTCGGCTCGGGCATGTGATGAGCCGGAGAGAAAAAAGAGAAGACAAAACACAATTCCAACAAAGAACATTTTCATAGCAATACCTTTCGGAAAAAGGGTGGGGGAGGAGAAACTTCTATATTTATAATAGGAAATTAATACTTTTTGTGAATAAGGTGGTGGGGATTATTTGTTAGTTTCGTTTACGCGAAATGTAACGATTGTACCTATTAAATCGTACGGTATAGGTTTGCTGAAAGGGAATTGAACAGAGCCTTTCGCTGTCTCGTACACTGCAAGCTCCTTCTTAAAATGTGTAATGCCTGATGGAGCTGGATAAAACCCTATATGTTTTTCAAACGCTCCGAAATGAACAAGGTTTTTCTTATTTAAAACAAAGGTTGGAATACCATACTTGATTGTCTCTTCAGCTAAAGGAGCTGATTTTTGTATTGTATTCCTAACTTTATTTAAAATGCTCTGCACCTCTTTAGAAAAAAGAGCTATGTATTCATCAATTGTGGTTATGGCTGAGGTGTCTTTTTTCATTGGTTTAATTGTATCTAAATTAGAATGTTGTGCGCGATAGAGGATTCGAACCTCTGACATCGTCAACGTCAATGACGCGCTCTACCAACTGAGCTAACCGCGCTTATAATAAAGCCTAGCAAATCCTAGCAATTTTTTGCCTTTTTTACAAAAAATGCTATAGTTTGCCTTGTTAAATCCTCTTATTTTTAAGTTTGGATTTTAACAATATCTTCTGGCCCCATCGTCTAACGGTTAGGACACGGCCTTTTCAAGGCTGGAATCGGAGTTCGATTCTCCGTGGGGTCACAGCTGCTTAAAGCCAGATACAAAAGTATCTGGCTTTTTGCATGCTGCCGGGTCCCTATGGAGAATCGAAAGACGGAGGCGCGAAGCCAACCGACCGGCAGGAGGTTGTAGCCGAGTCGGGGTCGCGAGAAAATTCTGAAAGAATTTTATTTGTGACCGATTCGCTTCATTTTCTGCGGGGTCGCGAACACTTAGTAGAATTGAGTATTTTATACGAAAATTATACTTAGTGATTCGTGACACAAAAAGCAAAATAAAATCGCCCCAGCTTGTCTGGGGTGGTTTTATTTTAAGCCTAGTTTCCGTCAGGAAATTTATTTGTGACACAAAAAATCTAATATTAAATAAAAACCATCTTGCACTTAAAGTGCAAGATGGTTGAAATGTTCTGTTATTTCTGTCTTTCGCGATTCAGGAATTCCCCAGGGGTCATGAGGAGTATTTTCCGTACAGCCTCATCGCTCGCGAGTCGACCTTGACGGAATTCGTAGGCTCCGTAGTGACTAATAAACAAGGCATCAAACTCCTGTGCTCCTCCAGGAACGTTTCGATAGTGCTCTTCTTGGACCTTCCCCCAAAAATTGCATCGAAAAATCTGTTTTGTGTGAATGGGGCTGATTATCTCGATCTTGTTGTGGTACTGCACACGGTGGCGCACCTCATGAAGTGCTAAGGTGAGAAGAGTTTCCTTTTTTGTAAAAGGAACCATCTTTTTTTCGAGTGCGGGATCTGCTTGTTCCAGCATTACATGAATGTGGTAAGGCAGACTTGCTTCGATATATGTGTCGATGTTTCCGACACATATTCGGTACTCATCTCGAGAGATATCTCCCGGACAGTGAGCGAGTGCTATTTGAGGTTCTCCATAAAAAGGAGGCCGGTCTCGTAGTACAACAGGAAGATTCCTTTCAGGGAAACAAAGCGTGTCCAGGTTTTCAATTCTTAATTTTAGTTCTAGGGCGATTTCTCTCACAAAAAGCTCCTGTGGAGGGTGGGTGTAAAGGACTGAAGAACTTTTATTATAATAACATGTTTATTTAAATTTGTAAACTAAAATAAAAAACTAAAACCCCCTCGCCCGTATCCCAGGGCGAGGGGGTTTTTGTTAAAAAATTAAAAAAATCTCATCTGGAAATAGGTCTTTAAATATGGTTTAATTGACTGTAATTCATAATTTATGGCAATAACAAACATTGGTGACAATACACTTTCGTCAAACTTAAAGAGCATTTTACCTAATTGTAATAAGGTGGACGCGTTAGTTGGCTACTTCTACTTTTCTGGGTTTAGAGATCTTCATGAAGAGCTTAAAGATAAGGAAATAAGGATTTTGGTTGGAATGGACATCGATAAGAAGATTATCGAAAAAGTTTCGTCTCTAAAAGACCTTAATTTTGATTTACATACTACTGAGACAAAGGTAACTTCTCGATCAGGAGCCAAAGAAGACTATATAGAAAACTTTTCTCGTATCTTCAACGATACTGATTATTTTGATAACAACGAATCACAAAAAGCATTTGAGATCTTTTTAAATAAGATTAAAGATGGGAGTTTGCAGATTAAGAAAACAGCACAAGCGAATCACTCAAAGTTTTATATCCTCCACAACAAGCCAGAATTTTCTACTAATGGAATTACGCCAGGAATCGTTATCGAAGGTTCAAGTAATTTGACGTTCTCAGGGCTCAAAGGGCAAGGAGAACACAATCGAATTCTCCAGGAGAAGCATTATTACGAAGATGATGTTAAGCGTTTTGAGGAATGCTGGTCAGACTCAGAAAATATCGTCATTACTGACTTAGATTCTGCTGAAAATTTCATTAAGGAAATTAAAAGTAAGATTTGGCTCTACTCTTTGCCTAATCCGCTTTTGATGTACTACAAAGTCCTTAGTGAGTACTTTTCAATATCAGAGATAGAAAATATGAAGACACCTTACAGTATTACTGGAGGTAAATATTCGGATCTTAAGTATCAAAAAGACGCTATAAATCTAGGTATTGATCGCATCAAGAAATTCGGAGGAGTAATTATTGCCGATGTGGTAGGTCTAGGAAAAAGTATTATTGCTTCTGCTATCGCACATAATCTTGGATACAAGACGATTATTATTGCACCACCCCACCTTGAGAATCAGTGGAAAGACTATATGTCCGAATTCGATTTTAAAGGATTCGTATATTCAACTGGAAAAATCGAAGAAGCCCTCCAAAGACATGAGAATGATGACGGCAAGCTTCTGATTGTTCTTGATGAAGCGCACAAACATCGAAATGAAGATACTGATAATTACAAACTACTACATAGACTCTGTGCAGGTCATTATGTAATGGCTCTTTCTGCAACTCCATTCAACAATGATCCAAAAGATATTTACGCACTGATTAAATTGTTCAGTACGCCTGGACAGTCAACTATCAGAACTGTAGAAAACTTAAGTATGTCTTTCCATATGCTTTTCAAGCGATATAAGGCGGTACGAAGAGATCTACGAAAGAATCTTAAAGATCAGGGTGAAAATGTAGAGATAAAAACTGAACTACATTCTATTGCTGATGAATTACGACAGATGATTGAGCCTTTGATCATTCGCAGATCACGTCTTGATCTAGAAGAAATTGAAGAATATAGAGACGACCTTAAAAAACAAGGTGTTGCCTTCGCTAAAGTTAAAGACCCAGAACTACTTGAATATGACTTGGGAGATATGTTTGATTTGTATGTAAATACACTTGAAAAGATTGCCCCTGAAGACAGAAGTACGAGTTTTATTGGTGCACGATATAAGCCAGCTTCATATATCAATCAAGGATCAAAATTCCTTGAGAAGATTGTTGAGCAAGATGACGAAGATGGTATGTCAGCAGAAGAAAAGCTTCAGCGTATTCAGCAGGGACAAAGTAACCTTGCTCGCTTTATGCGAAGACTCCTTGTTCGTCGCTTTGAAAGTTCTGTGGGTGCATTTAGGTTGTCACTTAAGAATATGATTACATCGTCTGAGACGATGCTTGATTGGTATGAAAATCGCCAGGAAGTACCCATATTTAAAAAAGGTGTATTGCCTGAAGTTGAGTACTTAAATGAGTTAGATGAAAAAGATGTCGAGGAATTATTTAACAAACTCGAAGATAAAGGATTGATACGAATTCCACTTAGTGAATTGCAGCCACAATTTGGTGATCATCTAAGACACGACATAGCACTACTTAAATCAATTGATTTAGAATGGTCTGGAAATGACAATGATCCTAAATACGAATTCTTTAAAAAGAAGATTACCGACTCATTGAAAGAAAATGGAGCTAGAAAGATTGTAATATTTACGGAATTCTCTGATACGGCAAACTATGTCTTTCAAAAGTTACAGAAAGATGGTTTTAATCGTGTCTACAAATACAGCTCTGAAGATGCTTCTGAGGAAAATAAGAAGATAATTAGAACAAACTTTGATGCAGGACTTGAGGAATCAAAGCAGTCTAATGATTTCGATATTATTATCGCTACTGATGCAATTTCTGAAGGATTCAACCTGCACCGAGCAGGAGCAATCATTAACTATGATATTCCTTACAACCCAACACGAGTAATCCAGCGTGTAGGACGTATTAACCGTATAAACAGAAAAGTTTTTGAAGAACTATATATTTATAACTTCTTTCCAACACTCACTGGAGAGCTAGAAACTCGTACTCGTGCAATTTCTACATTGAAGATGGATTTGATACACACACTTCTTGGAGAAGATACTAAAACACTAACATCTGAGGAAGATCTTAAGAACTATTTTGCAAAGCAGTACAAAGAAGAAGATAGTAAAAACGAAAGCTTGTCATGGGACGCTCCATATAGAAATGCGTGGCTGAAAATCAAAGATGATAAGCAGATAATGTCGCAAGTTGCACAGATTCCACATCGCTCAAGAATTGCACGAAGGACTAAGGGTGCTAGTGGTGTTGTCGCTTTTGCTAAGAAAAGCGGAAACTATGTATTCGCGTTTGGAGCTACTCCAGAAACAGTTGAGATAGTTTCTCCTCAAGTTGCACTCCCTTTGTTTAACGAGGTAATTGATTCTGAGCAATCTATCCAAACAAGTGTGAACTTTGATCCTATCTATAAAATAGCAAAGGAACATATTTTTAAAGACAATACAAAAGCTAGTGTAGACGGTGGACGAAAACAAGACGCACTCAATCGAATCAAACTCCTGAGTGAGCTATATCCACAAGCAAAAGACCTCTGTATCGACATCATTCGTGCAATCAAGGATTTGGATGCACTGCCAAACGGAGTTCTAAAGGAGATTGTTGAACTAAGAATCGATAAGACAAATCCTGACACTGCTTTTCAGGAACTACGAGTACTTATACCTCATAAATACATCGAGAGTATCTTTAAAACAGCTGATAGGGCAAATGACGATGGTCAATTGATTGTATTGTCTGAGGAATTAATAGCACTATGAAATTAAACGAAAAGTACAACAAAAATTCCTTTATTGATTTTATAGATACTTTCTTACCTGAAGACTTTCAGTCGAAAGAGGAAGATATAATCATCAAGAAAGACAGATACAAAGAGATAACCAAAGCAAAAATTTTGGGTTTTTGCGAGTCCTTGGATTTGCATGTACTGGAGATGGATCATACCCACGATAAAGATCCAAGAGTAGCTATTGCGACCGATGCCTTTAAAATTTTGGCAGATCATTGGATTCATCGAGCTTTGGTTATATTCAAAAACAACGACTCTGAAAATTATCGTTTTTCATGCCTCACCATCACTCTTGATCTCAATGATAAAAACAAGGTAACTAAGAAGTACTCTAATGCACGTCGGTACTCGTTTTATCTGGGTGCTAATGCAAAGGTTAAAACTCCTGAGCAACAACTCATTAAGAAAGGAAAGGTAAAAGATATAGATGATCTGCTCAGTCGTTTCTCTGTTGAGGTTGTTAATAAGCAATTTTACTTAGAGGTTGCTAAATTCTTTGATGAGCTGGTATCTATCGAGGATCAAAACCTTATTCTTCCTGGTGTATCAGAAAAAGACATAAATACTCGCAAGAGCTTTGCTGTGCGACTCATCGGCCGTACGATGTTCTGTTGGTTCTTAAAACAAAAGAAGTCTGATAACGGACAATTGATTCCCGACGAACTTTTGTCTTCAAAAATCGTATCTGATAACTATTATCACAATACACTTGAGCCGTTATTTTTTGGTGTGCTAAATACAAGTATTGATTCTCGTGATATTCGCAGTGATTTGTTTGATAAAGTGCCATATCTCAACGGAGGACTTTTTAATCCTCAATCAGACGATTATTATGAGCTAGATAGAGGAACTTTTGCCTCAAGGCACATAAACACTCTTAAAATCAGTGATTCTTGGTTCAAGGACTTTTTTGAGCTTCTAGAAACTTATAACTTTACTATTGATGAAAATACAGTTTTTGATCAAGAGCTTTCTGTTGATCCGGAAATGCTTGGTAGGATTTTTGAAAATCTTCTTGCAGAAATAAATCCGGAAACTGGAAGCAGTGAGCGTAAGCGAACAGGAAGTTTTTATACTCCACGCCAAATCGTTGAATACATGGTTGATCAATCATTGATTGAATATCTAAAAACTAAAACAAAAATTGATGAGAAAAAATTATCTGCTCTTGTTAGTTATGACTTAACAGATGATACAGAACATCCACTAGATGATGAGGAAAAACAAGAAGTAGTAAATGCAATAGAATCTCTTAAAATTCTTGACCCCGCTTGCGGTTCCGGTGCATACCCAATCGGCGCGCTTCAAAAAATTGTTTATATTCTTCAGCAAATTGATCCGGATTGTAAAATGTGGCTAGAGCAGAAACTAAAAAATGTTCCGGAGTTATATAAGAAAAAAATAATTGACGAAGTTAAATCTAACCCTTTTGACTACACACGGAAACTTGATGTTATCAAGAACTCAATCTTTGGTGTAGATATTCAGCCGATTGCGGTGGATGTTTCCCGCTTGAGATGTTTTTTGACGCTTGTCGTTGAATCAGAAGTAAATGATACAAAACCAAACAGAGGGATAGAACCTTTACCGAACTTGGACTTTAAATTTGTCTGTGCGAATACTTTGATTGGCTTGCCAAAATCTCAATCCAGCAATCTTTTTGAAGATCATTCCGGCATCATTGAACTTTCAACGATAATGTCAGAGTATTTTACTGCTAATCGTTCCGAAAAAGAATCAATAAAGACTAGATTCTTTAATAAGCAAAAAGATTTACTCAATCGAATGATTGGACTCAAAGCTACTGGAGAATTAACCCTTAAACTAACTCTTTGGAATCCATTTAGTAATACTTCAAATTCTTGGTTTGACCAAGAGTGGATGTTTGGGTTAGAGGAAAAATTTGATTTTATCATTGGAAATCCACCATGGGGAGCAGATTTATCAAAAGAACAAAAGGTTGATTTAGCAGAGTTATATCCTGAGATTGATTCATCTACCCCAAATTCCTTCGCTTATTTTATAGGTCTAGCATTGAGAATATCAAAAAGTAATGTATCTTTCATATTGCCGGATAGCATTTTGGTAAAAGATTATCCCAAAACTCGTGAACTTTTTAAGAATTTGTTATATGAGGTATCTTGGTTTCAAAATTCCGGAGTACCTGATGAGCATAAGTTATTTACATATGTTTCGCATGATGTTTGCGTCTTGTTTATGGGTAAAAAGGACACTCTAAAAGTTAAATGTAATAAATGGGAATATGATAACGGAAAATACTCTAAAAAACATTGGGAGGAAACAAACGAGATATTAATGCCGAGAGATTTTGAATATAGGATAAACTTGTTGGCAACTGATGATGATTATAATCTTCTAAAAAAAGTTACAGCGAATAGTTACCCATTGAATAGCAAATATCAATGTCACGAAGGTGTTCATACTGGTAATGCCAGAGAAATCTTATTTAAGAAAGAAAAAGAAAATGAATTTTGTAAGCCACTTTTTATTGGCGGAAAGAACGGTGATGTTATTCAAAACTACTATTCAAAACCCTCCGGTTGGTATGTTGATTATAGGAAAGAAATTGTGGACGAAGATAAGGGATATTACGCTTCTTTAAGAAAAGAAGATATATTTAAACTACCGAAAATATACATAACTAGAACTGGAAATCCAATTAAGTCTTTTTATGATGAGAATACTTATGCATCAAATAACTTCTTTTCTTTACAAGCAAAAGATTATTCAAGTAATACGCCAGAAAATCTAAAATTTATTTTAGCATGTCTTGTTTCTAAATTTTCAAACTATTTCATCAGAACATTTGCGTGTCCTCGTTTGGGAAATACATTTATTGAAACAAAAATTACTCACTTACTAAATTTGCCAATACCAAGTGTTTCTGAAGAAAAAAGGATGTCCATCATTGAGCTAGTCGATTTAGTTATCAAAGAAAAAAAGAAGGACATTGAAGCAGATATTTCAAAGATTGAATCACAAATTGATGAATTAGTTATTGACTTGTACGGACTAAACGAAGAAGAGAAAGAAATAATTAGAAATTCTTAAAAGAAAAGAATGAGTTGCGGTCTCATTCTTTTCTACCGTCTATCCTTTTATGTTTCTTGGATCGTTTCCGTACGAGTTTCTCCACCCGATAGTTCCGTCAAGGTTCTGAACAAGAAGTTCTAGATGTTGGTTTTGGGCGATCTCTCTCGCTTTTTCAACTGCCTCTGCTTTTGTGTCACAAATAGCAGATGCTTTTTGATTACCGACAACTTTGACCTTCCAGTCTTCGCCATTCGGACTAACGAAAATTTGGTTAGCCATCTTTGGTTTAGTAGTTAGTACCCTTGTTTGTTAAGTGATCTAAATCTGGTAAGATAAAAATGTTAAGATTTTACTTCTAGGTTTAGCCGAAACACCCCAAAGGGCAAAAAAAGATATTTCCGATTTTGGTGGAGGAGGATTACCGCAAATGATCACTTCTCCTTTTTCACTTTATACCCCTTAATATGATTGTCAATATTCTGACCAAAATTGCTTGACTTTTTAACTTGTTTTGTATAAACTTGTTCGTACGAACATGTTTATACAAAAAATAAAAGAGTTACGTATTAAAAAAGGATTAAGTCAAGAGAAAGTTGCGCAAGCAATGGGTGTATCTCGTCCTACTTATACCAGTTTTGAGTCTGGAAAAAAACAACATATTGATGTTGAGGAAGCGCAGAAGCTCGCTGTCTTTTTTGGTATGACGTTAAATGAACTAATCTCCGGGACAATGGAGGATATGGAAAAATATAAACAGATGATTGTTGCTTATTTGAGAATGAATATCTCAACCTCTCGAAATGGAAGGGTTACCAAGACTAAGCTTGCCAAACTTTTGTATCTTGCTGATTTCGCTTGGTTTTATGAGAGATTAGAAAGTATGAGCGGTATGCAATATAAAAAATTTCCTTATGGGCCAGTACCAGATGCTTTTTTTCGTGCTCTATCTGAACTAGAGGAAAGTGGAAAAATTAAAATTGACAAAGAGAGAGAGGGTGAAAAAGAGATGTATTTAATTAGTGAGACTGAAAGCAATAAGAACGAAAAGATTGCTAACGTTTCTGTTGAAGAGCAAAAACTAATGGAAAAAATTGCAGATAAGTGGAAAGACAAGAATACTCAGGCGATTGTAAATTTTACACACAATCAGTTACCATACACTGTTTGTCGTGATAACGAAGTTATACCTTATGAACTTATAACCCAAGAAGACGCCGACAAGGTTTATTAAGACCGTTATGCAAGGTATTTATTCAGTACAAATAGAGAAGTATGCAGAAGGACATTTTATTAAAAGTTTTGCAAAAAAATACAATAATCATTGGGACGTTACTTTAAAAGCCGTCGTCTTGCTCCTTGAGCGCATTGATCTATTACTTCAAACCACTAAAGCTGAAATTATTTCAGACAAAGAGGGTGTGAAAATAATTAAAGTAGAATTTACCATTGCAAAAAGCAGGGAATCAGCAAAATCTTCAGGTAATAGATGTGTTGTTGCTTGGCATAAGCAGGATCAATCCATATTCGTCTTGCTGGTATACGGAAAAACAGATGTAAAAGGAGGACACGAAACTGTCTGGTGGAAATCATTGGTTAAAGAAAATTATCCCAAATATAAAGATATTGTTTAAATTATGTCCCAATATTACAAATCAAACAGGGGGGCGGGGTGGAATTATGGCGGTGATAATTGGAAGCTGAGTCGATCTAAGATTGATTTGTTTTTGGAGTGTCCAAGGTGTTTTTATATTGATAATAAGCTGGGTGTGAAGCGTGTGCCTGGGTTTCCATTTTCAATAAATAGTGCGGTTGATCATTTGCTCAAACAAGAATTTGACGGTCATAGAGTAAAAAATGAACAACATCCTTTGCAGAAAGAGTACGGAATTGATGCGAGGCCTGCAGCGCACGATGAGCTCGATGAGTGGCGAAGAAATTTTGGTGGGGTTCGCTTTTTTCATGAGTCTACGGGGATGCTCGTTACGGGAGCTATTGATGATCTGTGGGTGAATGGTAAGGGTGAATATATTGTTGTTGATTATAAAGCGACAGCAAAAGAAGAGGCTGTAAAGGTGCTTGATCAGGAGTGGCAGGATGGATACAAGAGGCAGATGGAAGTGTATCAGTGGCTTTTGAGGCAGAACGGACTCAAGGTTTCAGATACCGGGTACTTTGTGTACTGTACGGGAAAGATGGATAGACAGGCTTTTGATAAAAGAATTGAGTTTGATATTAATCTCATTCCATACACCGGAAGTGATGCGTGGGTGGAAAAGACTTTAGAGAAGATAAAGAAGTGTTTGGAAAGTGAAAAAATTCCAAAATCTGGTGAGGATTGCGATCATTGCTTGTATTTTAACGCGAGACAAGAGGTTGAGGAATAAACTGAATAGCTTGGTACTATATAGATATGAATAAGAAACTTATTTTTATACTTCTATTTTTTGTGATCATTTTTGGTTTAGGTTTTTATTTTTTAGAGGAAGATTCGTATGGTGACGTTGCTTCAAGTGGTGAAATAAGTGAGACATGTAATGCGGTAGGTATAGAGCTTCGTGGAACGTTGCTAACATACGTTTCTTCTTCAGGGCACCAGTCTTTTCAAGACGATGTTGTTTCGAGTGAGGAAGTTGTCGGTTATTTATGGGAAGCTGAAAATGATGATGACATCAAAGCTGTAATTGTGGAAGTTGATTCTGCGGGCGGTGCGCCCGTAGCAGGTGAAGAGATCGCAAATATGATAAAAGAGATGACGAAGCCAGTCATTGCTGTTATTCGCCAACAGGGCTTGTCGGCATCGTACTGGGCGATTAGTAGTGCAGACAGAATCTTTGCCTCAAGAAATTCTGATGTGGGGAGTATCGGTGTGACTTCTTCGTACTCAGAAAATATTCTGACAGATAAGCGTTACGTTGAACTGTCGAGTGGAAAATTTAAAGATGCAGGAGATCCTGACAAAAGACTGACTGAAGAAGAAAAGAGTATTTTTCTTCGAGATATAAAGATTGTTCACGAAAATTTTATTCAAGACGTTGCAAACAATAGAAATATTCCTATTGAATCTGTGCGAGTTTTTGCGGATGGATCATCGGTGCTTGGAGAGACTGCAAAGTCGCTTGGTCTTATTGATGAAATTGGAAGTTTGATTGATGTTAAAAGATATATAGGTGACTTGATAGGGGAAAAAGCTGATGTGTGTTGGTATTAATTAATATGAAAGAAGAAACAAAAAGATTAATGGATGATCATGATATTGACGAAGATACTGCTGAGCAAGCTCAGGAATTTATCGACGAAGGACTGGATGAAGATGAAGCAATTGAGATTGCTGAGAATTTGTAAAAAAGGCAGAGGGGTAGTCTACAGACTAAAATAAAACAATACGCCACACCTGTGGCGTATTTATTTTGGCTTTACCACTTCACTATTTTTGATAGCTAGAGGATTAGAGTGACTTTAGATGAAAATATGCGAATATATAGATATATGGAATCAGATGGGGTAGAGAATAATAAAAATTTGCTGGATGAAATTGAAAGACGCTTTCAGTTTACGATTATTGTTAGTTTATTTTTAGATTCTGCATGGAGTCTTTTTTTGAATAAATTTACTATTTTTGTCGGCACGTTTAAAAATACTTCTTTTGTTGTTTTGGTAGCCTCATATGTTTTTTTAAGTTATCTTATTTTTGAGGTCTTTAAAAAGAAGTTAAGAAATAAGATATTAAATTTTATTAGTAGTATTTTACTTGTATTTTCTTTTTGTTTAATTGTTGTTATCGGATTTTCTCCAAATCAAAATATGGTTGAAGCTTTTAATTGGTATTACTTTACTTCATCTTTCGCACTTTTAGGAATCATGTTTCTTCCACTGTCTGTTATTTTTCTAACTGTGGGTGGAAACTTATATGCTTGGCTCAAGCGTTCCTAATAATAAATTCTGTTTTTTGCTATAATAACCTTGTTATTAAATAACTAAAAAATATGTCAGCAGATATATCACAACAGATTAAGGAGTTCAATCAGAATCTTCAAAGACATCAACAGGAAGCAAAACAAAAACTTGATAGAGCAGAAGTTTTAAAAGGGGACATACAAAAATTAGATGAACTGAAGAAAAATGCGTCAAAATTAGATATCGATATTTCTGCAAAGAAACAAGAAATAAAAAAATTAGAGGAATTAAAGAAAGATGCTTCGAAATTGGACTCGGAGATTTCTACAAAGAAAAGAGAAGAAGATAAACTTGTTGGTGAGGTTAAAGAGATCATGCGGGACGAAGATAAGATTAAAAATGAGCTTAGAGAATTAGAACAGACATTAAAATCAATGCAGAAGAAGTAGAGAAAATAAAAAAACAGCCCGCACACGGTGTGTGCAGGCTGTTTTTTTGTGTGTATTTATCGAGCGTGGAGATGGACGTATATATCTTCGAGGGCTTTTACCGCATCTCCTGCGGCGATATTATTTTGGTGATAGAGTCCATCGGTACAATCTCCAGCTGCCCATATGCCAGTAGTTTTTGTTTGCTGATTACGTGGATCAACCTTGATTTGTCCAATTTCATTTTGCTCTACAATGCTTTTAACAAAAGAAGTTGTAGGAATGAGTCCAACCTCAACAAAGATTGCAGGTGCAATAATTTCTTTCTCTTCCCCAGTTTTTGCATCTTTATAAAAAATACCTGTGACGAATTTTTCACCCACCACTTTAGTTGGGACAGCATTTTTAAGTGCCTTTATGTTTGGGTGTGAGAGTACCTTTTCTACAGTTACAGGATCTGCTCTGAAAGTATCACTTCGATTAAGAAGGGTAACGCTCTTTGCATAGGCAAGAAGTTGAGCTGCAGTTTCAAATGCAGCATTGCCTCCACCGACTACTACCATATCAAGCCCCACAAAGAGTGGGCCGTCGCACGAAGCGCAGTAGGTGAGTCCTTTGTGTTCATATTCTTTTGCGCCTGGTATATCTAGTGTGCGACGAGTGCTTCCAGTCGTTACAAGTACTGTTTTTGCTGCATATGAGTTTTTGTCGGTTTTGATAGTAAAATTACCTTCAGTCCCTGAAACTTCTTTTACATATTCACCCTTTTTAATATCTACAATATCACTTGCATATGCTTTGAGATGATTCTCAAGGGAGCTTGCAAGATCATTTCCTTTTATTGAAATAGTACCAATCCAGTTTTGTATGTCTTCGGATACGATGCTCTGACCTCCAAAGTCAGGGGTTATAAAAACAGTCTTAAGTTTTTTTCGAGAAGCGTAGACTCCCGCTGCTACTCCTCCGGGGCCACCGCCGATAATTGCTAGGTCGTACATGATTTTTAGGTTTTAGCTATTAGCTGTTAGCTTCTAATATAAGAATACAATACATAATAACAGAAACTGTTTTTCTTTAAAATTTTCCTAAAAGCAAACAGCTGTAAGCTAAAAGCTATTTGAGTTTTGATCTTCGGAGAAAGGCTGGTACGGCGCCCCAGTCATCATCACTATCTTCGATTATAGGTTTCTTTTCCGCCTCTACTTTTTCTCGTTGAATAGATGGTTGTGCTGGTACTGAGTTGTAGATTTTTCCAGCAGGTTCAGGGCGTTGTATTTCTCCCACACCCATTACTTTTCTTTCTGACTGACCTTCAGGAAAACCAGATGCGATAACTGTAATTTTAATTTCTCCTTTTTTAAGACGGTCACTTCGAACAGTACCAAAAATAATTTTGGCATTTGGATCAACAGATTCAGTGATAACCTTTGCAGCATCCTGTATTTCAAACATGGTGATATCGTCACCTCCAGCAATAGAGAAGAGTACTCCTTTTGCTCCAGCGATAGAGACTTCGAGAAGGGGAGAGTTGATCGCTTGTTTCGCAGCTTCGATAGCTCTATTTTCACCTGTAGCAGAACCAATACCCATCAAAGCTGAACCTGCATTTTCCATAACAGCTCGGATGTCGGCGAAGTCGATGTTGATAATACCTGGAGTAGTAATGAGGTCTGAAATACCCTCAACAGCATTTTTCAAAACATCGTCACAAATAGCAAATGCGTTTTTTGCAGTAGTTCCCTTATCAATATTTGCGAGAAGTCTATCGTTTGGTACTACGATGATTGCATCAACTGATTTACGAAGCTCTTCGAGCGCTTGTTCAGCAATACGAAGACGTTGCTGTCCTTCAAAGAAGAACGGTTTAGTTGTTACGGCAACAGTAAGTGAGCCAAGTTCCTTTGCGATCTGAGCAATTTTTGGAGCGGCTCCTGAGAATGTTCCACCTCCACAACCTCCAGCAATAAAAACCATATCAGAACCTTTGATTGCCTCTTGGATTTCTTCTTGTGTTTCTTCCACGGCACGGCGGCCCATATCAGGGTTCATTCCTGTACCAAGTCCTCGAGTGAGGTTTTTACCAATATGAATTTTTTTCTTAGCGAGAGAGTGGTGAAGGTCCTGAGCGTCAGTATTGATCGCAATAAAATCAACACCCTTCACTTTTGAGTTGATCATGTGGTTGATCGCATTCTTACCTGATCCGCCGATTCCGGTGACCTTGATTCGTGCAAATGCTTCTACTTCTGGTTTGATTTGGGGCATACGGGTTTTTCTATCTATTCTTAGGTTTGAACAATCATATCAGAAAAGAATTTAAAAAAGAAACACCTTGTTTAAGGCGTTTTTTTGTAGTCTATTTATTTTTAAGAATGGAGTACTAAGGTAAGAATTTTTTTATGAATCCCCAGATTTTTTCTCCAAAACCTCGGGCAAAATGTTTAATTCCAAGACTTGTTTGATCTTTTGAGCTAATGCCAAGTATGCAAAGACCATAGGCTACTGACCATGTTGAATCTTTGATTTGATTTTTAGAACTGTCTCGTACTTGAATACTTGCAATTCGAGAGGGGAGTTTAAGGTATGTTTTTGCTATATCTTCAATACTTCCAATACCAGATCCTCCTCCAGTAATGACGATACCAGCAGGGAGGAGTCCACTTCGTCCTATTTTTTTGAGATGTGCTTCGATAAGTTCAAACATATCACGTAAACGTCCACCGATTATTTCTTCTAGTTTTTTACGCGAATAAGAAGTGCCCGAAAGAGATCCTGTTTTTATTCCCTCTGCTTCGTCTAGTGGAATTTTAAAACCAAGCGCAATATCGTTTGTGATGTCAGTTGAACCCATAGGGAATACTTCAAGTGAAATTGGGATATTGTTTTCAAATACAACGATTGAGATTGTTTCCGCACCAATATTTGCAAGGACACAACCTGCAATTTTTTGAGTTTTAGAGAGGGTAACAAAGCTTGCAGCAATAGGAGAAGCAATAACATCAGCAACTTCAACACCCACATCTTCTACGGCTTGAATAAGATCGTTTACATGATGTTCGAGGGCACTTATAAATAAGGCTTGAACTTCAAGTTTTGTACCTCGCATACCAATAGGTTTACCTCCAAGTATTGGCTTTCCGTCTATTTTATAAGAGATCGGTATCGCGTGAATTGTTTTGCGGTTGAGTGAAAGTGCAGGAGGAACTTCGTGTTCACACATTTCCATCACTTTCTCCATATCAAGCTCTGAGACTTGAGAATCCGCACGAGAAATAATAACTGAACCTTGAGAAGTGTTGCCCGAAAGTCCAATACCTCCAACAGAAATAAAAGCACGTTTTATTTTTACACCACTTGATTTTTCAGCTTGTGAAATAGCGCTCGAAAGACTCTTTAATGCATCAGATGGATTGATGATGTATCCATGACGAAGGCCTTTTGACTCAGCGAAACCGGAGCCTATAATGCGTGGCAAAAAACGATCATTTTCTTTGACGCTTTCTGCGACAAGAACTTTGATCTGGTATGTTCCAATATCTATACCTACAGTGATGTTTCGTGCCATGAGAAATAAAAAGCAAATGCAATGCTTGATGCAATCTATTGTACTACAACAGTACTCTTTTTTCTGTGCACAGTTTTGTAAAAAATAAACCACCCTCTTTTGAGGGTGGTTTATTTGAGAAAAGTATTAGAGATTAAACTTTTTTCGAGTTTCTTCTTCAAGTCTATCCATTTCATCACTGTGATCGTGACCTTTGAGGTGGTAGAGTCCGTGCACATAGAGTAGTCCTATAAAATCTTCGAAAGTCTTGTCCCATTCCTTGGCTTCTTCAAGTGCTTTTTTTGGATTTATAAAAATTTCTCCAGAATGTTCGTCCAAAGGGAAGGAAAGTACATTTGTTGGTTTATTTTTTCCTCGATAAGAAAAGTTTAGTTTTTTAGAAGTGGTGTCTCCTACAAAAACAAGACTCAGTTCATAGTCAGCACCAAGAACTTCATTTTTTATATCGACAAAAGGCAAGCTTGGGAGCTTGCCTTTTGTTTTATTTGTTATTTCTAGATTCCCTTCATTCATGTGCTATTTCTTTCTCTTTCCTTTTGCTTCAAGAGCAGGATCAGCCATTTTTCCGAGTTTGATAAGGTCATCAATACGTGCCTTTTCTGTAAGTCGAGCAAGTTTCTTATTTCGACGAACATTTTCAGACTTGATTCGAGTGTGATAACGAATACCACGTACTCGAGGGAGAACTCCTGAGCCTTGAACACGCTTTGTAAAGCGTCTCAAAATACTGAGACTTGTTTCGTTGTTATTTCTGTTTATTTCTACATTTACTGACATAGTGGCTAATATACTAACATAAGGGTTTTATATCTGCAATACAGGGCTTTTTGAGCCTTACATACTGCTTTTTTCGTGTATTCTGATGAGGTAATGAGGTAAATCCTCTAGAGTGACAGTTTCTTGCGCACGAGTCTCTGCGTCTCGTACCACAACACTATTTTCCATAGCTTCTTTCTGTCCCATAATAATCACAAAAGGGAGGTTCATGTGTTCGGCTGAAGATATTTGACCGGTTATTTTGTCTCGCGCAAGAGCATGAAGTATTGGTATGCCCCACTTACGTAGATTTTCTATAACAGTAAGACTTTTTAGTTTTGCTTCGAAACCAAGTTGTATAAAGTAGAACTGTGCAGGTTTTGGTTTTTTTAATTTAATTTTACTCTTAAGTCGTTTATAGGCGCATGAAAGTCCAACTGCAGGAACGTCTTTTTTGTATCCAAGACGGCGAGATAAAGGGTTGTATCGAAAACCAAAACCACAGACAAAATCTTTTTCGTCACCAGGTTCCTTTGTTTTAAGTTCAAAGAGTGTTTGAGCAAAACATTCTTTGTGTCCAAAGAGTGTTTGGTCAATGGTGTAAGGAATATTGATTGTTTCTATAAACTCAAGTACTTCTTTGAAGTGATTTCGAGCATGTTCAGAGAGAAAACCAAGAGAGCGTGGCGCATCGTGTTGTATTGCTTGGCAGACTTCATCATTACAGGTGTGGGTGATTGGATTTTTCCTGATATGGTCTTTGCACGCGTGGGGAAGTTCGGCTATTTTCTTTTTATAATAATTCCAAATGTCTCGCTCGAATCGTTGTGCAGAGTCACGGTCTCCAATACTGTTGAGTGTTACTGAAAAATCAAGATATCCTTCTTCTTCAAGAATAGCTCGGCTTGTTTTTATGAGGAGCGCTTCAGCAATGCTTCGTGTGGTGCCTATAATATCCAGAGAAAATTCAATAGTCTCTTTTTTCTGAGCTATTCGAGACAAAACCATTGTTGGTTGTGACATGATCACTGACTCTTTTCCAAAGGCACGGAGGAGTGCAATTTTTTCATCTACTTTAAAAAGTGGAGCGTGGCTTGTAGTGTGCGACTTTCGTTCAAAAGGATTCTGTTTGAGTACATTTTTTACATGAAGAGCGTCATCTTTTGAGAGTGGTGGTATGTCAACAAACTTAAATCCGTAATAGGAGGCGATTTGAGCCACATGATCCCATTCGTGAACAGTTTTTTTCATGATTATGTGTGAAATTAAAACTTAATATCGCCTGGCCAGAATCCTATATCTTGAATAGGGAGTAGTCGCACAAGAGGTCTGCCGATTATGTATTTTTCTTGTAGATTTCCCCAGTATCGTGAGTCGAGACTTCCTGCGCGATTATCTCCCATCACAAAATATTCATTTTCTCCCACAGTTTTTGTAAATGTATCTTTTTTTGTAAGGGTTATATGGTCTTCCTTAAGCTTAAAACCCTCTGGATATTCGGTGTTTATGATAGTGACAACACCTTGCTCTATTTGTACAGTGTCTCCAGGGAGTCCGATGACACGTTTGATGAAATATTTCTTAGGGTCAACAGGGTATTTGAAGATAAGTACTGATCCTCTCTCTGGAGTTTTGAAACGATAACTTACTTGGTCTACGATGAGGTAGTGACCATCTTCAAATGTAGGTTCCATTGAACCACCGTTGACGAGAAATGGTTGGGCAATAAAGATTCGGAAGGGAACAACAATGAGGAGGGCGATAAGAGTGAAACGAAGTGTGTCCTTAAAAAAACCAGGTTCTTTTTTTTCAACTATCACATCATTTTTAATCTCGTTTTGTTCCATTGAAAATGTTCTAGAATATTTTTTCTTTAATTGAGACTATTGTATTACAAAAGAAACGTTTGACACAAGAGATTTCGATGATGCACAATGGTCTTATGTTATTTTTTTAGGTTTTTAATATTTTATTTTTACTTTTTAATCTTTTGTTATGGCGTACATCATCGCAGGGCTCGGAAATCCAGGAGAAGAATATAAAAATACGCGGCACAATGCTGGACGAATGGTTTTAGAAGCTTTTCATGTAAAAAATGAACTCGAAGACTGGAAGGAAAATAAAAAATCTCTCGCTCTCATCTCAAAAGGGATGGTGGGAAAGCAAAAGGTGACACTTGTGATGCCAGAAACGTTTATGAACAAGTCCGGTGAGAGTGTTAAGACACTTGTGAAGAGTGTAAAGGTGGCAGAAAAACTTATTGTGGTACATGATGATCTGGATTTGCCAGTCGGAACGCTCAAAGTTTCTTTTAATCGAAGTTCTGGAGGACATAAAGGTGTTGAGTCTATTATCAAAGCAATCAAGACAGAGAAATTTGCACGTATCCGTATTGGAATTTCACAAGAAAGTGCAAAAGGTGGTGTGAAAAAACCAAGTCATGAAAATATAATAGAAAATTTTATTGTTAATGATTTTAAACCAGCTGAACTTGCTGAAGTAAAGAAGGTTGTAAAGAGAGCTTCAGAAGCAGTGGAGATGATTGTGAATGAGGGAATAGAAAAAGCGATGGGGGAGTTTAATAGAAGATAAAAAATAAAAAAGAAAAGATTAAAAGCAGGGTTCGCGAAGCGAACCCTGCTTTTAATTTTAATTTAAAACAAAAACCCCGCGAATGCCGTGGGGCTTTCGCGGGGATGGGTAACTTTACTGTTGCTTCAATTTGTTGATCTGAATTTCAAGACTATCCACTCGTGCGTTGATACGACGCATCTGAGGTTCTATGATGAGCATCAGACGCACAGCCTCCACCTTTTCGAGTAGGGCAATTTTTGAGTTTCGAACTTCCGTTTGTTGAGAGTCTTGTTTTTCAAGACACTCAACTTGTCGAAGGACTTCTTCCTTGAAGTTCGTCACCAGCTTCACGTCAACCTTACCAGTCGTTTGAAGCTCGTTTTGAATTTTCAAAGTGATACAGTCGAGTGGATTCTTCTCCACCTTCTCTTGACGGCCACAAGCAGTCAGGAGAAGGCTCGCTACGATAACAAGGAACATTTTCATGGCGGGTCCTTTCCAGGATAAGCCAGTTGTTTTTTGGTAGGTGTGACATTCACAACCTTAACCTTTGTTTATATTATATCATATTAATCGTAAAAATGCAAGCCTAAAATAGGCCTTTGCGTAGGCTCAGTTTAAAACAAAAAATCTCCGTAAGGGGATTTTTTGTTGCTATTTCTTTTTACTTCCTGCGAAAGTAAGTGCCATCTTTTGCTCCTTTGGATCAAAGAGAGTGATTTTGAATGGATATGTCTTACCAAGTTCAAGGTGTTCTCGAAGCTTTTCTTCGGTACCAAACTCAGATACATGCACAAGTCCTGCAATACCTTCTTCAATAGAAGCGAGAGCTCCATGCTTATTGAATCGGATAATAACACCCTGTACAGTGCTATCTTTCTTATATTTCTTACTTGCTTCAACCCAAGGGTTTGGCTTAAGAGCTTTAATAGAAAGTGAAATCTTTCCATCTTTTATTTCAATCACTTTAACCTTAACCTTATCGTTTACAGAGTAAAGACTCTTTGGATTTTCTACGAGTGCCCAGTCGATTTCAGAAATATGCACAAGTCCCTCAAGTCCTTCTTCAAGTTTTATAAATACACCAAAATCAACAATGCCAGTGATTGTTCCTTCTACCTCGTCACCTACTTGGTATCTGTCAATTATCTTTTCTTTATTTTTCTGTTCAGGACTCTTTTCAGAGAAGATGAGTTTTCCTTCTTTTGGAATCGCTCCAATAATAGAAACAGAGATTTTTGTTCCAACAAGTTTCTTTAGCTCCTCAAGGATTTTATCTTTGTCTCCGTCTGAAACTCGAGGATAGTGTTCAGTTTTAAGCTGTGAAGCTGGGAGAAATCCTTGGATACCTTGCCATGAAATGATGAGACCTCCTTTATTTGCTTCTATAATAGGAAGATCAAATACAGTTTTACTTCGAATAGCCTCTTCTGCTTCACTCCAGATAAGTGCCTGGCGAGCTTCCTTGAGAGAAATTTCGATGTAACCGTCTTTATTTTCAACACTGATAACCTTACCTGCAACTCGGTCACCAATACTTGTCTTCTTTATAATGTCGCGAGCAGCAATAAATTCTCGTCCGTATATAATACCTGTTCCAAATGGGTGTAGGTCTACGAAAATAGCACCTGAGTCAATGCCCATAACAGCACCTTCCACAAGGTCTCCTATGCCTGGTGGGTTTGCAATAGAAACAAGCACCTTATCCATAAGGGTTTCTTCTTTTGGAGCTTCCTCTGAAGCTTCAACAGCTTTTTTACTCGCTTTCTTTGTTTTAACCTCTTCTACTTTTTCTTCTTTTACTGCCTCCTTTCTTTTAAATATGTTTTTTAACATTGTATATATTGAGCAGGCTTGTTTTTTGCTTCTTCCGACATTCTCCAAAACAAGGATACTGCAAACTAATAAAGGTTCCTCTCTAAATAGAGGAAGACACATACTACTATACAAATACTATTTTTTCAATAGCTTTTCTTATGTTATAATCGTCGGCATGATTATTACATACCACGGTATTTCATGTTTCAAAGTGCAGTTTGGCGATACTGTTATTGCAGTTAATCCTGTTTCAAAAGACTCAAAGGAAAAAGCTCCAAAATTTGGTGCGGATATTGCTTTGGTGAGTCTCCAAGATCCTGATCATAATGGTATTTCAAACGCAGCTCATGGTGAACGTAATCCTTTTGTGATATCTGGTCCTGGTGAGTATGAAATAAAAGGTGTTTTTATAAAAGGATTTCCATCAACTTCTTCGTATGGAAATGTTCCCCATATCAATACTATTTATTATGTGACTCTCGAAGGTATGAATCTTTGTTTCTTGGGGGCGCTTGATGGTTCTGAGTTAAAATCTGAAACCACAGAAGCTCTTGATAATATAGATATTCTATTTGTACCCATTGGAGGAGATGGTGTATTGTCTGCAGCTCAAGCATATAAACTAGCAGTAAATTTTGAACCAAAGATAATTATTCCAACACATACAAATGATGCTGCGCTCAAGGCATTTCTCAAAGAAGCAGGTTCGGGTGTGGATGCTATTGATAAACTGACGCTTAAGAAAAAAGATCTTGAAGGAAAAGAAGGGGAGGTTGTTGTATTGGCTCCACAAAACTAATAAGGGTGGGGAATCGTGGTAGAGTTATACGTATATATGGGATTTTTCGAATATATTGAATATCTTCGATCTAAACCCGAGCGCACCCGTACTCGTATAGCTTTCTCTATTTCTTTTGTTATAACCGCCCTTATCTTTACGGGATGGATGATGTCTTTATATGGTACTGAAAAAGAAGAAGATACGTTTATTGCCGAGTCTCCCGCAGTAGAGCCTCTTTCTTCATTGTCAGGAACAGCTTTGAATGCATTCAATACTGTAAAAGGGGGATTGGCTGATCTAAAAGATGCTTTTTTAGGCCTCTTTAATGAGACATATAAAGCACCTCAAACAAAGTCTTTTGACAGACAAGAGAGTCAATTGTTTGAGTACTAAAGTCTTGTTTTATATGCTATAATAGTGTTATCAATTCGGCATACGATTACTGTTAAGTAATGGCAAAAGATATAGAAAAAAAAGAAGAAAATGAATCTCCACGACCTCTTTCACAAGGTATTGTGAGTCGTGAGATTACAACAGAAATGAAAGATGCGTATCTCGACTACGCTATGTCTGTTATCACATCTCGAGCTCTTCCTGATGTGCGAGATGGCTTAAAGCCGGTACACCGAAGAATTCTTTTTGCGATGCATGAGAAGGGTCTTGTTGCAGGAGGTAAGTTTCGAAAATCTGCGGTGGTGGTGGGAGATGTGCTCGGTAACTATCATCCTCACGGCGATGCTTCTGTATATGATGCTCTGGTGAAAATGGCACAAGATTTTTCAATGCGATATCCGCTTGTCTGGGGACAAGGTAACTTTGGTAACGTTGACGGAGATAATGCAGCTGCTATGCGTTATACCGAGGCAAAAATGTCTCGTGTTGCCTCAGAGCTTTTGGGTGATATAGAAAAGGATACGGTTGATTTTAGAGCAAACTATGACGGTACTCGAAAAGAGCCTATAGTTTTGCCTGCTGCTGTTCCAAACCTGCTTTTAAATGGAACTCTCGGTATTGCTGTGGGTATGGCGACTAATATTCCTCCTCACAATCTTCGTGAAATAGTCGACGCGACTTCGTTTCTTATTGATAATACTGACGCTACGAGTGAAGATCTTTTACAGTTTGTAAAAGGTCCTGATTTTCCAACAGGAGGTTTGATTTTTAATGAAAAAGATATTGCTCATGCATATGCTACCGGCCGTGGCGGTGTGGTGACTCGTGGTGTTGCAGAAATTGTTGAAAATAAAGCGGGAAATTTTCAAATTATTGTTACCTCAATTCCATATCGAGTAAATAAGTCTGATCTGCTTTTGAAGATTGCCGAACTTGTTCGCGACAAGAAGCTCGAGGGTATAAAAGGGCTTCGAGATGAGTCTGCAAAAGATATTCGTATTGCAATTGATTTGAAGAGTGGTGCACATCCTCAAAAAGTATTAAATTTTCTCTATAAACACACTCAACTTGAAGAAACATTTCACTTTAACGTTGTGTGTCTTGTGAATGGTGTGCCCCAAACCCTCTCTCTTAAGGGAATTCTCCAGGAGTTTGTTTCTCACCGAGTGATTGTGATTCGTCGTCGTACTGAGTACGATCTTCGTAAGGCAGAGGACAGAGAACATATTCTTATAGGTCTTAAAAAAGCTCTCGATCATATTGATCAGATTATTAAACTTATTCGAGCTTCAAAAGATACTGTTGAGGCACATGCGGAGCTTCGAAAACAATTTAAATTTTCAGATCGTCAGGCAACTGCAATTCTTGAAATGAAACTTTCACGTCTCGCTGGTCTTGAGCGAAAGAAAATTGAGGATGAACTGAAGGCTGTGCAAGAGCTTATTGAAGAGTTGAAGTCTATCCTCGCATCTTCAAAGAAAATTTTGACTATTATCAAAAAAGAGCTTGCTTATATAAGTGAAAAATACGGTGATGATAGAAAAACAAAGGTTATTAAGCATGGTGTTCAATCAATCTCTGATGAAGATCTAATTCCAGATGAAGAAAATGCTCTTGTGCTTACTTCGGGAGGTTATATTAAACGTACAAGTCCTGATGAATTTAGAAAGCAAAAGCGTGGTGGTGTAGGTGTGGTTGATCTCGATACAAAAGAGGAGGATTTTGTCACTACACTTCTCACTGCAAGCACCCATAGTGACATGCTCTTCTTTACTGATAGAGGTAAGGCATACCAAATCAAAATGTACGAGCTTCCAGAAGGTAAGCGTGCTACTCGTGGCAAATCAATCATGAACTTCCTCTCTCTTGATGCTGGAGAAAAGGTGACATCAGTTTTGCCAATGCCAAAGGATACAAAAAATAAGAGCCTCTCTTTGCTTATGGTTACAAAGCAGGGTAATGCAAAGAAGGTAAAGGCAGAAAGCTTCCATGATGTGCGTCGTAGTGGAATTATTGCAATTAGACTTGATAAAGGTGATGAGCTTATCTCTGTATCGTTTGCTGATAAAAAAGATGACGGCATAATCGTTACTTCACGAGGTCAGTCTATTCGTTTTAAGGAGTCTGATATTCGAGAAATGGGTCGCGGTGCAGGAGGGGTGCGCGGAATTCGTCTTGGAAAGAATGACTTTGTTGTTGGGGCTCAAATTATAAAATCAGACCTTAAAAACCCTTCACTTCTTGTGATTACTGCAAATGGATATGGTAAGCGTACTGATCTTTCTGAATATAAAGTTCAAAAGCGAGGAGGTTCTGGTATTAAGACAGCAAATATAACATCAAAGACTGCTGAGCTTATTTCTGCTCAGGTGGTAAGTGATGAAGAAGCGGAGATTGTGGCAATGTCACAAAAGAGTCAGGTGATACGAACAGGTCTCAATGAAATTCCTCGACTCGGTAGACAGACTCAGGGTGTGCGGATTATGAAATTGCGTGAAGGAGATAGGATTGCGTCTCTGATTTGCCTCTAAAACCCTCAAAATAAGCCGACCCGCTTCGTTATACATAAAAGTTATTCCTGCAGTGTAGTTTTCTACACCTTAGTCATAACTTTTATATACGCCTCGCATCTCAATTTATTTTGAGGGTTTAAAATTTTTAAGACTCTGTTGAAAAGCTCTTATGGTAGAAGGCTTTTCTTTGTTATACTCTAAGTACAAAAGATCTTTAATTTCTTTTATGTTTAGTGATCCTCAAAAAAACATCGAGCAATTCAATCCATCTCTTGGAGCGCGTATCGCTGACCTTGGTTCTGGATCTGGTTTTTATACTCTTGCAGCCGCAAGAGCTGTGGGTGCGGAAGGTAAGGTGTACGCGGTTGATGTTCAAAAGGATCTTTTGTCCAAACTTAAGAATGAAGCAAATAAGCAGGGGATGTCTAATATTGAAATTGTGTGGGGTGATCTTGAAAAACTTGGAGGTACAAGACTTGCACCTCAAACTTTGAATGGGGTGATTGTGTCGAATATTTTTTTTCAAGTAAAAAATAAAGATATTTTTATACAAGAGGTAGATAGGATACTTATGTCAAAAGGCAAAGTTCTCTTTGTTGACTGGGCAGAGTCTTTTGGAGGTTTAGGTCCTCAATCAGGAGATGTCTTTCCTGAGAAAAAAGCCGAAGAGATGTGGACAAAAGCAGGTTTTATAAAAGAGGCTAGTATTTCTGCGGGAGCGCACCATTACGGTATAATATTTACTAAGAGTTTGTAATCTCTTTATATCCTAAATTCTAATCATCATGGGCGGAATTAAAAACATGTCGAAGTTCCAACTTATATTTACCGGTGTTTTTGCCGCGTTTATTATAGTTGGGGTACTTGTTTTTTCTCTTTCTCGTAACGATAACGCTTCAAATGAATCCCCTGTAACTGTATGGGGATTTTTACCTGCAAGTCAGTTTAATCAGATTCTCAAGGTGACAGGTTTAGACAAGGATGAAATTTTAAAAATAACCTATGTTGAAAAGCGCTCTGATAGTTTTGATTCTGAGTTTATAACAGCTCTTGCTGATGGAAAAGGTCCAGACCTGTTTTTTGTTTCTCAGGCATCACTCCTCGCTCAGGAGTCGCGTATTTTTCCAGTACCATTCAAGACTTTTCCTGAGCGAGACTACAAAGATGCCTTTATAGAAGGTTCTGAGGTCTTTTTGTCTCCCCAAGGAGTTCTTGCAATGCCATTTATTGTCGATCCTCTGGTTATGTATTGGAACAGAACACTTTTTACAAATGCTGGCCTTGCGAGGGAGCCCCATTTTTGGGAGGAGCTTTATTCTTTGACAAGCAGGCTTACCAAGAAGGACGAGGCTTTAAATATTACCCAAACAACAGTTCCTTTTGGTGAATTCAGAAATATTTCAAATGCAAAAGCAGTTATCTCACTTCTTACTCTTCAGGCGGGAAATCCTATAAGTCAGAGGACGAGTGGAGGTCTCAGTATTGTACTTAGTGAGAAATTCAACTTTTCTTTGGCTCCAGCACCAGAAGCTCTTCGTTTCTTTACTGATTTTTCAAACCCAGCAACAATATATTATTCATGGAACAGGTCACTACCTCTCTCTCAAAACTTTTTTACAGCAGGGGATAGTGCTCTCTATTTTGGCTTTGCGTCAGAGCTGCCTTTGATTCAACAAAAAAATCCAAATCTCAACTTCGACGTAGCTTCAGTCCCACAGTCTCGCCAGGCAAAACAAGAGGTTGTGTACGCAAATTTTTATGGTCTCGCCATCTCAAAGAGTGCAAAAAACATTCCAGGCGCTTTTGCAGTTGCAGGGAGACTTACTGATACGGCTGGGATAAAAGCGACTGTGAATACTTTAAAGCTTCCTCCTGTTCGAAGGGATTTGATTAGTCAGAGTCCTGTAGATCCTTTCATGACAGTTTTTTATGACAGTGCTCTCCGTTCAAAGACATGGATCGAGCCAGGGTCAGTAAGTACCTCGCAAGTTTTTCAAAATATGGTTGAGTCCATCACATCGGGAAGATCGAGTATTATAGAAGCAGTGTCTCGTGCCGACGGGGAACTTGAGGCATTAACCAACTAATATGAACTTTAGAAAAATACTCATTACAATATGTACACTTATTCTTATCATTACTCCTTTTCTGGTGAGTGCAGAACCTCTCTTTGATCCAAATAAGGGTCTTGTAGGGGGTGTGTGTAACAATGGCCAGTGTGGTTTTAATGATATTGTAGGTCTCATAAACCGCCTGGTTAAGTTTGTGTTCTATGTTTCTGTTCCTATTGCTGCCCTTCTTTTTGCTTATGCAGGCTTTCTTTTTCTTACCGCAGGACCAAATGCAGGTCAGGCTGATCGAGCAAAAGGTATTTTTACCAACGTTGCTGTGGGTTTTATTATTATTCTTTCTGCATACCTCATCGTGTATACTGTAACAAATGCAATTATAGAAGATGGTTTTCTTAACAGTTTACCAGTTCTGGGTGATTTAAAACCTTAATATGAAATATTCTTTGTTAAAAAAAATAATAAGTTTTCTATTTTTGTTTTTTGTATTAATAATTCCTTTGTTTTTTATTTTTGCTGCTGATGGTGCGAGCGATCTTCCTTCAGGTGCAAGTATAGAAAATCCTCTCAAGGGTGGTATTAATAGTGTTTACGATCTTGTTGAGTTTATTGTAAACAATATTATTCTTCCTTTTGGATCGGTTATTATGGTTCTTATGATTATTTTTGCCGGTTTTCAGTTTGTTGTTGCTCAAGGTAATCCTAAAAAGATTGAAGATGCCAAAACGACACTCCTATACGCGGTCATCGGCTCAGCGATTCTTCTTGGTTCATGGGCCATTGCAGAAATTATTCAAAATACAGTTACATCAATAACAGGATAAATATGATTCGTCTTTATTTTTTACTTACACTAGGTCTTGTTCCCTCACTTGTTTTTGCCGCTACCACGCCCTCAACTTTTGATGAATTAGTATATTTTATTATTGGATATGTACAGTTGTTGGTCCCTATAGTTCTACTTCTTTCTGTTACAGTATTTATATTCGGTTTAGTAAAATTTATCGCTCGAGTGGGAGGTAGTGAGACAGAAATAGCAAATGGAAAAAATCTCATGATTTATGGGATTTTAGGTTTGTTTGTTATGACAACACTTTGGGCTATTGTCGGTTTTATTGCTGGAGAGTTTAATATTGGAAGTCTTTTTATCCCTCAATTGCCAGAAGATCAATTTCAAGGAACTGATTAATAAAAATATATGAAATCATATTTATTATTTTTAATTTCTACTATACCCAGTGTTGTTTCTGCCCAAGGTTTACGTGAACTTATTATTGATTTTGGGGATATTATAGATATTCTTTTTCTTCTTGGTCCTGCTGTTGCTTTCATGGTTTTCTTCTGGGGTCTTGCTCAGTTTATTGCAAAATCAGGAGATGTGAGCTCTCATGAAAGTGGGCTCAGACTTATGAAATGGGGCATAATTGCACTCTTTGTAATTCTTTCAATCATGGGTATTATTAGTTTTATACGAGGAGAGCTTGATCTTGAAAAAGATAGAGACTTATTACCAATGCTTCAAAGTCAATAAAATATGAAAAATAATATTATAGTACTATGTGTTGGGTTATTGGCTGTTCCGTTTATCACAAACGCAGCTTTTTTTGGAAGTATTAAGACAATGTTGGGTGAAATTTCTGGTATTGTAAGAACTCTTTCATTACTTGCCGCTGCTTCTGCTCTTCTTTTTTTCTTCTGGGGTCTTGCTCAGTTTATTGCAAAATCAGGAGATCCAAGTTCACATGAAGAAGGTAAAAATAAAATGGTTTGGGGTGTCATAGCACTTTTCGTTCTACTTGGTGTTAATGGTATCCTTGCTTTTATTGATTCAGAACTTGGAGGTGGGTTTATTAATACTTCAGCTCCAGCCCCGGTAAACCA
>JBJOQC010000007.1:0-23929 GCA_046050145.1 Candidatus Parcubacteria bacterium
CGATCAATGCCCCAGAAAGTAATGTGAAGAGTGGTATCCATGTTTGATTTCTGCTTATAAAATCAAGTTTGCTGAGAACCTCTCCTGAAATTGTTTGTGAAAGTATCCATGCAATGAGTGCGGTAATCCCTGCTGACATCCAAATAATAATTCCACCCATTCGAGGGGTATTTACTTCCTTTTCTTTGTGAAGAGTATTGAAGACCAGTGCCTCACTGCCATCAAGAGCTTTTTTTCCTCCTTTTTTCTTCCACATTTTGTGTGAATAGAGAAAACGTGTGAGTGCGGGAGTGAGTAGTATTCCAATACAAAAGGCAGTAACTCCAGGAAGTAAAACCTTAACAATGTCGATAATCATAGGAGAAATTGTAACACAATTTCTAAATTCAAAACTCAAAGTGCAAAGTTCAAAATTAAGCCCCAAAAACAGAGCTTTGTAGGTCCATTATAACACTTGCTATTTATATAATATTATGATATAATATAAAAGTTGTTTGAATTTTAAACCATTTACCGAAAGGGTATCCAATGTATGACGGAGTACACGGAACAGGCGGAAGTTACTCAGTTCACGAATCTGCAGGATCGGTCTTGCAGCGTCTCAAAAGGTTTCCTGTTTGTCCACCAGCACGTGATCGGAGCGATTTGCCGCCGATCACCCCGATCCCAATGCGGATGGTAGCGACAGAGATTGAAATCAATGTTGCTCCGCTCGGAAAAGCTCGACGTCGAGGTGAGAAGTGCTAAGTCATTTCTTACTTTAAATCTAAAACCGCAGTCTCACGACCGCGGTTTTTTTCTTTTCCCTAATTTATTTGTTCTAAAAGCTAAAACCTGTAACCCAAAAGCTTTCTAGTTCCCCTGCTCTACCAAAGCCATTGTTGCCTCTACTAATTTAAGTGTATCCACAAAACGTCCATCGTATGAAGATCCAAGTACTGAAATGATAATAGGACGTTGAAGTTCTGGATTAAAAGCAATTACAAGGTTTCCTCCTGAAAGGTCAGTGTATCCTGTCTTAGAACCAATGATTCCAGGGATGAAATTTACATAGGGATTTGTATTCGTTGCACTGTGAGATAGATTACTTAGTGATGAAATGTCATATGAGCCAGCACGAGTTCCTTCGAGTATTTCTGGATAGGATCCGAGTGCGTATTCAAAAAGGTGTGCCATATCATACGCTGTACCATACGCTCCACCATTTTCTTCGTCCAAATCTAAACCGGTTTCATTTTCAAAAGAAGTTTTTGTCAGGCCTATTTTCTGAGCTTTTTGATTCATTCGTTCTACGAAAGCACTTCTTCCTGTTTCAAATTCCCCAATACCTGTTGTATTAGAAAGAACTGCCCCTGCAACAGAGGCGATCGCTCTCATGCCATCGTTTGACGAAACGGTGAGGCTAAAGCGTGCCAAATCATTAAAGTGCCATTTTTCATTGGCGTAGAGTCCAGTATCTCCTTCTTCATTCAAAAAATCTTTTTCAATAGTGACTGTGGTGTATCCAGGAATAAGGTCTGAAGCAACAAGAGTTGCCATTACCTTTGTGAGTGAAGCGAGAGGTAGAGGTGTACTTGAATTTTTTTCAAAAAGAACCTTTTGGTTTGCCACATCCCAGACTATGACCGCTGTCGCTTCAAGTTCTATACCATCATATGGAGACGCTTTTTCTTCAGCAATATTTTGTTCAGGTAGGATTTCTTCAGTCGGTTCTTTTTGAAAAAAAGCAATAAGACCAAGCGATATGAGAATAAGTAATGCAAACAAACACAAAAGTGCCCAGAGGGGCATTTTTTCTTTTGGAGCTTCGAGTAAGGTCTGTGCTCCTCCGAGGTATTCAGGTTGATTATTATTCGGTTCCATGAGTTGTTGTTGGTGCTTGAGGATTTTCTTGAGATTGATTCAATTCTGCCTTGATTTGTGCATATTCTGGCAGATCTTCAATACTTTTTATACCAAGAAAAGAGAGTAATGACAAGGTCGGCTTGTAGAGGAAGGCTCGCTGATCTTCGGGGTTTGAAACTTTTTCTACAAGACCTCGAATGAGAAGGTTGCGAAGGATAAAGTTCGAATTGACTCCGCGAATGTAATCAATGTCTCGACGAGCAACTGGTCCGTGATAGAGCACGATAGAGAGCGTTTCAAGACCTGCTTTGCCGAGGTCCCGAGCAAGTTCCTCTTTGGTTATTTTTTCAATGATTCCACTCGTGTCAGGAGAAGTTGCAAGGGTTACTTCGTCTTCGTGGCGAACAAGTACAATTCCCCTACCTGAAAGTTTCTCCCCGAGAGTTTTAAGAGCTTCTTCAATATGTTCTCGTGGAGTGTCGAGAAGCTTCCCGAGATTTTTTATACTCACCGGCTCACCCTTAAAAAAGAGTGTTGATTCTATAGCTTTTTCCAAATCCATAGCAAAATTGTAACATAAAAGCAGGAGTTAAGAATTAGGAATTATAATAAAGATATTTAAAATTTCTCTAATTTTTGGTAAGAATCTCGGTTATTGTTAGTTGAAATGAATTGTTAATTTCGAATATTTTCCCCCATTCTATATTTGGAAATAAATCTCGAAATGGTTTGTGATTTAAGCAAGAAGAAATATCGAGGATACATAAAGTGATTGCTCCTTGGATAATTCTATATTCAAATTCATCTCCTTTTCTATTTAGCTGAATTGATAATATGTTTGGATGAGCCATTCTACTAAGTGTTTTATATAGCTTTACCAGAGCCTCTTTATCCGCAACCCATGGTGGAACAAAATCACGTTTATTATCATTTTTTAAAATACTCCATTCTCTATTTTTTGAAGAGTAATTATAGTTAAAAAATTTATTTAACTTATCTTCAGTATCTTTTTCGTCTAATAGATAATAAAAATCTAAACTAAGCTCATGATTATATCTTTGAATCAGGGCTGAACTTAAGGAATCTTTTAGATGTAGATGGTTTTCAAGACATATTAAATTACTAAAAAATCTGTTACAGATCTCTCTCGCAACTGTTTTTTTGTTTTCTATAGAATCAAAAACCCCAAGATCTTTGTAAAAAGTTTGTAAATGATTAATAAAATCTTTTAATATTCTCTGTATTTTTATTAACTCTTCATTTTGTTTTGACATTTGAAATTGGAAATTTGTCATTCAGTATCTTGGCGTTCCAAGATGCTGCGTTTCCATACTAATATCATCAAATTCTTTTTCTTGGGAGACTTGTATCACGCCTTGTTTAACAAGCTCGAGCATGGCGAGGAAGCTTACGATCACATTCACCTTTTCGACTTTTCCAGCCTTTGAAAACTCTTTAAAGCTCATTTTGAGGCTTTGCTGAATACGGGAGGTTAGATTGCCTATCATCTCTTCGAGACTGATGATTTTCTTCACGACAACTTGAGGAATTTTTTCTTGTTTAGGTAGGTTTTGAAGAACCGATTTTATAGCCTCAAGGAGATTCAAGGTTTTTATATCTTCATCTGGTGAAAAAACAGGCTTAATATCTCGTGGAGGTTCTCGGAAGAATAAAATATTCTTTCCAAAAAGTTCTTGTACGTGATGTGAGAGTTCTTTAATTCTTTTGTATTTTTTGAGACGATCTTCAAGGTCTGAAACACTTTCCTGCTCTTCGAGAGTAAGATCGAGAGTTGGTAGTAAGGACTTTGATTTAATAAGAAGAAGGGTCGAGGCAATAAGGATGAAGTTGGCACTTTCTGCTACAGGAAAATCACCTAAGCTTTTTACATATTCAATATAATCATCGGCAACATTCGCAAGTGACACGTCACTAATGTGAAGTTTTCTTTTTTCAATAAGATCAAGAAGAAGGTCTAGTGGACCCTCAAACTCCCCCGCTTTTACTTTGTAGGATGACATGGCAAAATTTTAGCATAATTTTGAGAGTAAAAATCAAAAAGAAAAGATTAAAAAAGCTTGATTTGGTCATGTCTGCGTAGTACAGTATCTTTCGGATGAAGATCTGTTCTTCCTACTAACCCCACCTTCTTTTGAAAGGATTTTTCATGCAATTTCAAGCAACTGTAATCTTGTCTATCAGTTGGCATGTTTCTATTATTGCCCTTAGGGATGTTTCCTTGACTATTCCCGTACATAACGGCCTATTTATTCGGATACCTGTTGGAGAACTCAGTATCCTCTTTAAGGTGGTACGAGTTATTTGTAATACTTGCACTGATAGTACTGTGGGCGTAAATGTAGAAATCGTAGACGAGGATAGTGAATTTAAAATGGATGATTTGATTCGTAACCTCGAAAAAGATCCTTTATGGAGGGTTTCTTATTGAGTTTATGTGTAAAAACCGCGTTTGAAAGATCGGCGGTTTTTTTATATCTTGATTCCTAACTCTTTGAGTTGCTTCGCTTCAACTACAGAAGGCGCTTTCATCATCAAATCTCTTCCCTCACCTGTCTTTGGAAATGCTATTACCTCACGAATATTTGGTTCATTTTGCATGAGCATGATAAATCGATCAAAACCCCAAGCAATTCCTCCGTGTGGTGGTGTGCCTGACGCAAAAGCTTTGAGCATGTGACCAAACTTTTCTCGCACCTCCTCTTCTTTGTATCCCATGATTTCAAACACCTTGAGAAGTGCTTCTGGTTTGTGGTTTCGAATACTTCCTCCACCGATTTCATATCCGTTTAATACAATGTCGTATTGCGTCGTGAGAATATTTCCCACATCTTCTGCTTTCATAAGCTTGTCGTAGTGCTCTGGCTTTGCTGCAGAAAATGGGTTATGAGTGAATGTCCAACCTTTTGTTTCTTTGTCGTGTTCGAAAAATGGAAAATCAATAACCCAGCAGAATGCTAAGACGTTTGGATTTTCTTTGTCTTTACGAACATCTGGTCGGTCAGAACCATATTTTTCTATTGCATCTTTGTAGGTAATGCGAGGAAAAGGAATTTCTTGGATTGTCTTTTCAGGAAAAAGTTTTGTGACAATTTCAATCAGAAGTTTTTCGTTTAAAGCCATTATATCTTCCTGCTCCACAAAACTCATTTCCATATCGATTTGAGTAAACTCAGGTTGTCTGTCACCTCGAGTGTCTTCGTCGCGCATACATTTTGCTACTTGGAAATAGCGTTCAATACCTCCTGTCATGAGGAGTTGTTTGTATTGCTGAGGAGACTGAGGAAGTGCATAGAAAGTACCTGTCTCAAGACGCGAAGGCACAATAAAGTCACGTGCGCCTTCTGGTGTTGATTTTGTAAGGATTGGAGTTTCTACTTCTGTGAAGTGTTCCTTGTCTAAATAGTTACGAATGAATGTTGTTACTTTGTGTCGTGTACGGATATTGTTTTGAAGTCGAGGACGTCGGATATCGAGATAGCGGTGTTCAAGGCGTGTATCCTCACCTACTTCTTTACCGTCAGTAGTTACATCAAATACAGGAGTTTCTGCTTCGTTGAGGATTTTTATAGAAAGAATTTCAAGTTCAATGTCTCCATTTTGCTTCTCTTTCTGAACATTCTTTTCTGGGCGAGGATTTACCTTTCCTGTTACTTCAACAACCCATTCAGAGCGAAGTGTTGAGCCTATCGCATGAGCCTCTTTTGCGTTTGGCAAAATAACACCCTGAATCTTTCCGGTCATGTCTCGAAATTCAAAGAAAATAAGTTTTCCTTGATCTCGACGAACATCCACCCAGCCTTGAATGGTTGCTTCCTTACCTGCGTGTTCTTTAAGATCTTTGATGTATGTTCGTGTCATGTTATTTAAGAATTAATCCAACCTTCTCTCGAACCTCTCGCATCTTCGCCTCTGCTCGATCGCGGGCAATTTGACCTCCATTTTTAAGAATCTGTTTTACTTTATCAATATCTTTTACAATCTCTTCTCGCTTTGTTCGGAGAGGTGCGATAAATGCATCTATATCTTCTATAAGAATTTCTTTGAGTGCCTTGTACTTGCCTTTGTTTGCTTCGTACACACTCTTCAATTCTTCTTCTGATTTGAAGAGTTCATGAATAGCGTAGACGTTTTCTGGAATATCACTCCCTGAATCAGTTACGATACCCATAACTGCTTTTGTAATCTCTTCACGAGTCGCAAAAAGTGGAATAGTGTTTCCATAGCTCTTACTCATTTTCTTACCGTCTATTCCGGGTACAGTTTCTACATTTTTTAGAATAAGCTCTTTCGGTATTTTAAATGTCTCACCAAAAGTTCGGTTAAATTTATCTGCCATATCACGAGCAATCTCAATATGCTGTCTCTGGTCTTCACCTACAGGCACTACATCTGCAGACGGCAAAAGAATATCTGCCGCCATAAGGATTGGATAGTTGAACGTACCCACATTTATTTCTTTGTTTTTTGCTTCAGCATCTTTAAAAGCGTGAGCTCGCATGAGGTACGGCATGGTTGAAAGACAACTAAAGATCCATGCAAGTTCTGTCACTTGTGGCACGTCAGATTGTTTAAAAAGTATTGTTTTTTCTGGATCAAGTCCGATTGCAAGATAGTCTATTGCAAGATCAAGAGTATTTTGAGCGAGTTCCTTTCCATTTTGAATGCCTGTGAGGGCATGAAAATCAGCAATAAAAATAAATGAATCGTGATCCTCTTGGAGATCAACATACTGCTTCATTGCTCCAAAATAGTTACCAATATGTGGTCGACCTGTGGGTTTTACTCCAGATAGTAGGGTTTTCTTTTGCATAGGTAGATACTACCAAGAAAAGAGTTTATTTTGAAGCTTTAAATAAGGTTTTGTTAGTAATGTATCGAATTATACGCTTCGAGTTTCATGCGGGGCTTTGGACGAGCTTTTGGATTGAAGACATATGAAATTGTTGCGCAGTTTTTTATAACATTCTGTTCATTAATAGCCAGGAGTTGATTTTCACTAAATTTTTCAAGTACTTTTCTAAAACAGAGCATGACCGCTTCGTGAGAAACTATAAGTACTTTTTCACCCCTATGGTCGCGTCGTAGAGCTGTAAGGAAGGACCATACGCGGAGATTTACATCCGGGTATGACTCTCCTCCTGCTGGTCGATAGTAATACTTTTTTAATCGCATAATTCTTTCCCATTCAAGAGGAAGTTTTTCTTGAATGTCTTTTGCAATTAGACCATCAATAACTCCAAATTCTTTTTCACGAAGTCTCTCATCGACAATAAAATCGGCCTTAGGGAAATATTTTTTAATTATTTGAGCCGTCTGGAGCGCGCGTTTGAATGGAGAACAGTAAATAACATCAAATTCTCGCCCCGCACTTGCAAGACCTTTACCTGTCTGGTGTGCTTGATCCTCTCCAAGTTCTGAGAGGGGTGTGTCCATGGTACGAAGATTTTTTACATCAGCGGTATGTTCTTTGAGTATTCCACGATTAATAAGTTCACGTTCTTCGTTAAACTTTGATTGACCGTGACGCATGATCATGAGATGTGCGGGCCAGCGATTGTTGTGTGTTATTAGGTCTATATTATCCATGAAAAAATTAAGATGAATAAAGAGTATATCATGAACAAAAAATACGATGTGGATATGACTTTTTCGGTTTATTTTTAGCTATTTCTTCTGCATGTATGCAATCCAGAAATTACGTTTATATACTCGATTATTGAGACGTGTGTAGCTCGTTTTCTTTTCTAGGTGGAAAATATTAAAGTATTGACTGTATATTTGTACAAAGTCTTCTTTTTCCCAGACTCGCTCAGTAAGACCCAGATCTTTCATAAAGTATGTATCTTTTTCTTTCCCAGGACTTTCTTTGAGGAGATTTTTTGCATTATGGTCCCCTTCCTTACAAAGTGCTTTTACAAAAAAGTAGCCTTCTGGTTTTAAAACTCGTTTAGTTTCTTTTAAATACATTTCCCTACCTGCTTCATCAAGAGAGTTTGACGAAGTGATGTCTATTGCAATATCAAAAAAATTTTCTTCATAAGGATAGTTTGAGCCAATGTCTTGTTCTTTATACTCTACATCTAACCCTTCTCTCTTTGCTCTTTCTTGCGCAAGAGTGATTGCTGTATGAGATATGTCTATTCCGGTAACTTTATTTTCAAGCCCGGCAAAATAATTGCTATTTTTTCCTGTACCACAGCCAATATCAATAAGGTGTAAGTTTTCCAATACTACACCCCTTTCTTTTTTAAGGAATTTCAAAAACCGCACAAAATCCGCCCCCGGCTTATCATCCTTGGTGACAAGTTTTGAATCTCTATATTCCCTCTCCCATGTATCCTTCTGAGGCATGTGTATAGACTACTTCAATATAGGTATCTTAACCACAAATTCTGAGCCTTTGTCTTTCCCAAGAGAATGAGCTGTTACTGTGCCTCCGTGGGCCTCTACAATGCCTTTTACGATAAAGAGACCGTAACCAGTACTGTCTGTATTAACCTTTACTGATTCTTTGCCTCTACCACCCTCCTTAAAGAGGTTTTTCATATCTTCAGGTGTAATACCAATGCCAGTATCTTTTATCTTAAAGATGATTTCCTTCCCTTCTTTTTTAAGTGTCACAGCCACAGTTCCTTTTGGTGTGTATTTGATTGAGTTGTCCATGAGATTATGCGCCACGTGTACAAATTGATCCTTGTCACCATTTAAAATATATTCTCCAGGATCAATCGTGAGTGTAAGATTTATTTTTTTAATCTCAGCATTCATCTTTTCTTTTTCAAACTCTTCAGTAATAAGTGTTTTTAAATCGAAATCTTTTTTAGCATATTCAACAGTCCCCTTTTTCACATCTGAAGCATGAAGTATTTGCTGAACTGTCTCAACAGCTTTAGTGTCAGACTTCAATCCTTCTTCTATTAAAATTTTTGCTGATGAAGGTAGGACTCCGTAATCACCATCAATAAGACTTGAAAAGATATTTCGAGAGATAGTAAAGAAGCCTTTTACCTGGTGAGTAATAAAGTGAATAAGATTTACCTGTTGATCATTTGCCTTCTCAAGTTCTTTTGCCAGTTTTTCAATTTGCTCTCGCTGTTCAACTTCTTTATAAACACCTCTTGTTAAAAGAATTGCAAAAAATACAACGAGTACAAAAATTAAAAACTTAATGAGCCATTGGGTTAAATTCTCACTCTGCTGTAATAAGTTAAATAAGAAAACTATAGTTATTGCTCCTGAAAAAATTTGAGCAGAAATAACCTTCGGACTTAAGAATTTATATTTTAATACCCCAAAAGTTATTATGAATAAATACAAGATAATAAAATAATTTCCAAATGGGTAAAGATCGAAAAGTTGAGGTAAGAAGTTTGTTATTCCTCCACCGAATCCTATTGCAGCAGCTATAATTTGAACAAGTATCTGTGTTTTTAAAATTGAATAAGGTTTTTTCTTTTCTTCTGTATATTTTCTTATTAATAGGAAAAGAGAAAGAATAACAAAAAAGCCAAAATATATTGGGAATAAAAAGTACAACATCCCTGGTTTTATCCAGAAGAAATCAAAAGTTACAGCTACGCCTTGTTTAAAAAGTGGGCTGAAACTAAAAACAGCAAAAGCTAAGGCTAATATAGAAAGACTAATATTTAAAATTTTATTTTTATAACCAATAAACTCTGAAACAAAGTAATAGTATAAAAGAGGGACAAATACAGCGAATAAATCAAGGAAGTATTGACCTAGTAGTGCATTTTTTTCTGTTTCTGCCGAGGTTACAAAAAATAAAGCAATACTCCAACCACCTATTGTCATAGAAAAAAACAACCACAATTTATTGATTTTAGAATTTTTATTACTTAAATACACACTTAAAGCAAAATAAAGACTTGCAAAAAAAGTTATAGCGCTACTAATACTAAATAAGCTCATTTTTTAAATTATGTATTAAGTGTTTATTATTTCCCAACCTCTCTGCTCTCCAATCTTCATTAGTATTTTGTCAGGATTTACCAGGACAGGATTATCTACTAATTCTAACATGAGTAAGTCAGAATGATGATCTGTGTACACAAAAGATTCTGTCAATTTAATGTTTTCTATATTTAAAAATTCATTAAGATGGGTAACTTTATTTTCTCCGTACATAACATGCTCAAGATGTCCTGTAAAAAAACCATTTTTTATTTCAGGTTTAGTGGCAAGAAAATCAGTCACTTGTAAATATTCTGAAATTCTTGAAACTAAAAAATCAAAAGCATTCGATACAAGTATCACTCTATATCTTGCATCTCTTTTTTTATAAAGAATATCTACAATATTCTTATCAAAAAATGACATCAGAACACTATTAAAAAAAGCTTCTGTTGTGTCTTTAACAAAAACTACAGACTTACCTTTCAAAAATAGTGCAACTTTATCCATAACAACTCTTGGATTTTTTACTATATGTAATTTATAAAAAATAAACCAGATATAAATTCTTAAGAAGAAAAAGTACCCTATAATTTTTTTCTTTAAAAGAAAATGAAGAAAAAGTTTTTGACTCTGCTCCTTTATTAAGGTGCCGTCAATATCAAAAATAGCTATTTTATGCATATTTTTTTAAATTAAGATCTCTTTGTGGATATGGCTTTTGAGAGAGTTTAGATATTTCATTCATAATTTTATCCGTAAATATAATATATCCTTTGTGGTTAAATTTAATATGGTAGTGATTAAAATTAACTGGTTTTCCAATATTAATTTCAACCTTTTTTGTTAGTTTGGGTATTTTATCGAATCGAGACATAACATCAAAAGCCCCCTTCAGTCCAACAGGAATAACAGGAACTTTTTCTTTAATGGTGTATTTTGCAACTCCACTAAATGCCTTAAGCATAATATCTTTTGAAGGAGCTCGAGTTCCTTCAGGAAAAATGCCTATAATTTTACCTTCGTTTAAATGAAGACTGACTAGATCGTGAACATTTCTCTTGTCTTTCTTTGTTCTATTTACTCGTATTTGGCCGGTTGCATACATTAAAATCTTCCAAAAAGGATTTATAAAAAATTTCTCCGCGGCTAAGTAATACACATTTCTAGGACTAACTGCTATAAAACAAATAAAATCAAAGTAACTTTCGTGGTTAAAGGCGATTATGGCAGGTCCTTTTTTTGGTATGTTTTCAATACCTGTTACTTTCTTCACCCAAATCAACCTTACAAGTAATCCTAGTGATTTTCTGGTTATAAAATACAGAGTGTCAGTTATTACGGTAAAAAACTTTCTTTTTTGTTTAATATCTTCAGGTCTAATGCCAGCTTGGTGAATATTAAAAATATCATCAAAGACATCAACTAATTTTCCTGGATGAAGATGAAGTTCGTTATGAACTCCTGAAATCTCATATATTTTTTTGAACTTTATTTCTTTGAAAACAGCTTCAATTTCAGACGAAGAGAAGAGAGAGTCTTTTGAAGAATATATCATGAAAATTGAACCACCTTTTTTGTTCAATTTATTTAGAATAGGGTTTATTTTAAAGGTTGAGATACCGATAATTTCCCTAAATGACTGAATTGGATTTAAAAATATATATCTAAATAAGCCTCCTATATATATTAAACCCGCCTTATACTCACCTCTTAAGTACAATAAAAATTCCTTAAAAAGATATACTAAAAATTTAAAACTTATTTTCTGAACGTTTATGTTTGAAGCAAGACCTGCGGGAGAGATGAGGGTTAAACTTTTAATTATTCCAGGCTTAAGTTGTACTAAAAGAGATGCTATTATGGCGCCCTCAGAATGAGCAATAACATCTATTTTTTGAATATTTTTATATTTCAGAATATCTGCAATTGCCTGAGCTTTAACATATTCAACCGCAGGGTGCCTGTCTGTGTTTCTGATGTTTTTATCAAGTCTTTCGTACATTCCAACGATGACCCTATAGCCCCTGGATGCAATTGAGGCTAATGTTGGCTTTACCGACTGAAATGTCTCACCCCATCCAAAAATAATAAACACCGTATGTGAAGTTCTCACATAAGGAGAAGTTATATCTAAAAATTCAACCGTACCCGCATAGGATTCAATTTTCTCTCTTTTGTTAAACTGCTGTTCAAACCAGATCATAGAATAATCTTATCATGGCTTAGGTCAGCAACATTAAATATCTTTTTCGAGTCTTCCTAATCTTGCGGCTTGTTCTACAGCCATGTCAAAAATACCCTTCATGACTTCAGCAATTTCAGAGCTATCAATAATTATTGTTGTCATTTTTTTACCACGAGAAAACATGTATCCTATTTTGTTGTCATATATTGCCATGTCAGCCGGGAAAATATATTTATCTTTTGGTATGTACGCAATCTTACAAAATTTTGGATTATCTGTTACAAATCGTTTAGAAAAAAGAGTATCAGGTAAAATTCCAATAAATTTTATTTCTAAAGATATTCTCATTCTTGAATATTCTTCTATAAATTCTGGCATCATCTCTACTAATTTTTGAGTAGAACTAGCAACCCGCATTATTTTTTCTTTATTGTTTAGCATGTCACCCATGGCACTCATAAAACCTTTTTCACCTTCAAAAACTCTCACTTTCGGTTTTTCTTTCGTATCCTTATGAAGCGCTTTCAATTCAGGGACTATTTTCATTAAATTCTCTTTGATCTCCTCTTGTTTTTTTGCTCTAGACTCCACACTCTGTATGAGTACTTCGGGAGGAGTAGCAACATACTTCTGTACTTTTTTATCATCTGAAATACCAACTAAGCCTTTCTTTTTTAGGGATTCCAAAACAACATAGGTGGAACTTCTGTTAATACCTGCCTTTAAAGCAATATCATTTACGCCTGCAAGTTCGAGTTCTAGTGTGGAAATATAGACCAAAGCTTCTTTTTCACTAAGACCAAATTCAACAAGATTTTTAACAAGTAAGCTGTTAGGGTTGTTTGACATAAAAATGTGTTATTTTAATTATGACTATTTTTGTTGTTATATAATACCAACATAAGTTAAAAAACACAAGTTATACAAGCTTATTTCATGTTTGTCATAAAAAACATACTTTGACACCTTTAAACTCTTTGTTTTCATATATTTGTTAAATATCGACAACAGTTTTAATTGATCTATCTTTGTAAATAGATTTTTTCTATGCTCTTTATAAAAAAAGGAGGTACTACATGCAACTTCTTGTTATCGGAATCCTGATCGGCATAATTATTGGCGTCACGGTATCCGTTCGCGTTGCATTCTGGCTTCTGATACCCAAGGAGAGAGTCGAAGGTCACGTTGACTTTGATGAGGTTAGTAGCGGGGTAAGTTATCAATATGATTTAGAACGAAGATACAGCGAGATGTAACTCTCTTCACTTTCGTGAAGGGCATCTCCTGTTCCTACTCCTAGAAAGGGAGTGACCCATGCGTACGATTTCTCAGATGGAAGCAGTTCTGGCAACAGGTGGAATTTCCACCGACGAGAGGCTTAAGCGCCTCGAAGTCCTTGATCTTCGGGACGTGAAGCGTAAGCTCATGGAACCCGAACCTGAAGGCAAAGGTTGGACTCAGGATCAGGCTGATGAGGCTGAAAAGTGGTATAGGCGGTATATCGCGACCATCATCAAGTACCCCAATGCTACAAGTCATGTTCCAAATGGACCTATTGACACCTTTTGGCATCAGCACATTCTCGACACAGCTGCATACCGTGATGACTGTGCACATATCCTCGGCTACTTCCTCGATCACTACCCGTACTTTGGGCTGAATGGGGATGCTAAAGAGCGCGACGACTCGTTTGATGAAACGAATCAGCTTTACATCGCTATGTTTGGTGAAGATTGTCGCACCATGTCTTTTGGAAAGAAAAAAGCTATGGATTGTGGCGGAGATGCTTGTCATGGTGGTGGAACGTGTAATCCTTGCACTGTGGATGGTAAACGTGACATTCGGAAAAATAAGAAGACGCAATCCGCTCAAGGTGTTGGATGTAATGGCAACACATGCTCACACAGTTGCACCAAGTCCTCTTGCAGTAAGTCTTCCTGTGGCAAGTCTAGCTGCGGTAAATCCTCTTGCAGTAAGTCTTCCTGTGGTAAAGATCCTAAGGTTGCGGTTGCTGCAGGGTGTGGCGACAAAGGAAGTGGCACGGGATGTAAGCAGGGATGTTCTCGAGGTAAATAATTTAGATATTGAAATAGATCTACTTTTTGTAGAAAACAACTGTCTAATTTATTACCAAGTGAAGTCTTAAAACGATGGTTGAGGTTTCCTACTTCCCCATCGTTTTTTATATTAATATATTATATATGAACCATTCACTTAAAATTTTAAAAACAATCCCACTTATACTGGATGTTAAAAAAATATCACTTCACTTGGGAATAAGAGAGAAACTGGGTGATCAACTTTGGGAAAAGGCTGTTTCTAATAGTAAAAAAATAAATATTTATCGAATTATATATAAATCAGGTGGAAATAAAGTTGTTGGTTTTATTATTGAACCTAGGAAAAATAGTGCGAAATTACCTTGTATTATTTGGAACAGGGGTGGTACGGGAGATTTTGGATCAATTAAACAAGGTCAATTATTTCTCGAATTAGGTAAGTTTGCTAAAGAAGGTTATTTAGTTATAGCTAGTAATTATTCGGGTAGTCCTGGAAGTGAAGGTGTGGATGATATGGGTGGAAAAAATTTAATTAATATTTTAGATCTTTATAAAATTCTTAAGATTCATCCTTGTGTTGATATTAAGAGGATTGGTATGTATGGTTGGAGCAGAGGAGGAATGATGACATATATGTGCCTAGCTAAGGTTCGCTGGATAAAAGTTGCAATAATAGGAGCGGGTCCGACTGATGAAATAGAAGCGCCTCAATTCAGAAAAGGTTGGCGAGAACATCAAATAGGTATATACGGAGAAAGTAGAGAAGAACAGATAAAAAGATCAGCGCTCTATTGGCCAGAGAAATTTTCAAAGAAAACTCCCCTGCTTATGATGCATGGCACAGCAGATTGGCGCGTTAACCCAGCGGACTCTATTTGTTTAGCTGAAAAGCTTTATAAAAACAAAGTTCCCTTTCGATTGGTTATGTTTGAGGGAGGAGATCATGGATTAAATGATTTCAAGGATGAGGTAGATAGGTTAGAAATAGAATGGTTTGAAAAATACCTAAAACATGGCGAAAAATGGCCAAGCTTAAAACCTCATGGTAGATGATTTTATTTTTAAAACATCTCTAATGTAGTACTAAAAACTTACTTCTTAATAAACGGTAAACATACCGAGAGAACCACAAGAGAAATAATAAATGATAGACCTATCATTATCATTCCGAGTACTCCATAGGTTGCGAAGAGGGGCATGGGCGTTGTTGCCAGCACAACAAACCCGGCAATATTAGATATTGCTGTAGTGAAACTTGCTGGCATTGTATGTTTAGTAACATATATGAGAGTTTTTGAACTGTCTTTTATTTTTTTGCGTTCATGTCTGAAGCTTTCTACCATATGAACTGCGTAATCTATACCAACACCAAGTGAAACAGAAGCTATTGTGGCGGTAATAAAGTTGAGACCATACCCTGCAAGCCCCATAAAACCATATGTCCAAATAATTACAAAAAGCATTGGCAAGATGGTTATGATTGGATAAAGCAATGATCGATAAAACACAACAAGAAGAAGATAGATAATTACCGCTGTTACAAAAAATCCTTTTGTTGCGGATGTGCTCACACTGCTAAGACTCACCTCACGTGTAAGTGGTGATCCTGTGAGTCCGTATTCATAAATTCTTTCATCAAGCAGTGTAAGGTCGCCAAGGATAGAGTCTCGTGCTTTCTGTACTGTTTTTAGATCTCGTGTTCCTAATATTTCCACAATAGCTAACATGTGATCCTGACCGCTTTTGTTGTTTACAAAAAATGGGCCACCTAGCGGTAAGAGAATATTATTTGTATTAGGAATATGAGCAAGATAAGGATTTTCACCAAGTTTGTTTAAAACCTTAGTAAGATCTTCCTGTGCTCTCACGCTATCTAAATCACCAGTTATATATATGTACGCCTCTTCACCGCGTATTTCACCCCAGTGCACTTCCCTTTTGTCCAAACTTCGTACAAAATCAGATTCGCTTGAAAGAAAATTCTTTGGATCTATATTAGATTCAATTTTTAGGATATTAAAACCAAAAAAAATAGTTACTCCACACAGAATACTCGAAGTGAATATTTTGTGTCTCATAATAAAACTTGTAATAAAAGAAAAATCCATTTTAAACATCTTACTGTTGGATTTTTTTTCAGTATCCCATAAATAGAAAAGTTGTGGACATACAGCACCAAGTATAAAAAGTGAAGAGAATGTAGAAAAAACAGCAACAAGAGCAAATGACCTCAGGGCTTCTACGTTTGATATGTAGTTTGTACCAAAAGCAATAGTTGTGGTTGATATTGCCAAGAAAAAAGCTGTCTTAATGCTTCGATATGAGTCAGTGAGTGCTTGGACAGGACTTAAGCCTTGTTCTTTGTACTGAAGATACTTAAAAACGACAAACACAAAATAATCACTTCCAAGAGATACAAAAGCAAGAGGAAGTATCATTTGGGTCATTACTGAGGGTTTTATGAAACCAAATGTGATTATTGGAAAAAACATTATCCAGACCGCAAGCGTAGATAATCCTCCGAGCGCAATAATGAAAGCTTTTAGTGAATGTAAAATGAGACCTACCAGAAGGGCTAGTGCTACCACAAGACCAACATTTCTAATCATTACCGCATTAGAAAAACCTTCTCTTTCAGATTCAGTATTGAGAGCTCCACCAATAGCAAAGAGTTCATAGTCAGGATTTTCTATAGTAAGAGCTTCCTGAACCTCTTCATTAAAAGCTTCTTTCTGTAAAAGGGCATCATTTGCGCCAATTACTCGACGGAATATTCCTCCACCAAGTTTCTCATTATCACCTTGAACAAAAAAAGCAAAAGCTGGTACATCCCACGTACCATTTATTTTTTCTGACTGTGTGGATAAAAGAAGTTTTATATATTCTCCATTTTCACTTTCAATGATGGTGCTGAGAGTGTCTTGTAAGTCTTTGTCAGTTGCCTGTTCTAGGCTCTTTCCTTGCAAAACCAGAAAATCATTAATGAGATCAGCTAAAGTAAAAAAACCATTGTACTCAAAACCAGGAAGAGGATAGTTTGTAACGGGAAGAAAAAAAGTGTTTCCAAATTCAGAAGATCTTAGGTTACCACTCTTCTCTCTAAGTTCTATAAGTAGTTCTTTATTAAAGGTATTTGCCCCTGTATCACTAAAAACAAAATAGGACTGAGCATGGGTTTGGAGACTGAAAAGCTCATCAATCTTGTCCTGTAAAGCCAAAGTCTCAGTAGGAACATCCATTGAGGCCTGTTCTTTGCTAAAGGGATAATTTAGTACAGCTAAAAAAAGAAACAGTATGTTTATAAAAATAAAGATACGTACAACCTGCCAGCTCTTATTCCTTTGCTTTTTTGAGTTCATAAAATTCTAGAGCGAGTGAATCCTTTCAACAACCCTTACTGAAGCTTCACGAAAGTTATTTATAGTATTGTTTACTACAGGTGTTGAATTTCCAAATAATTCTTGAGGAAAGATGGGTTTTCCATACACAACAGTAACACTGTGTTTTCGAGAAAGTAAACTTTTTAATGTGGCATTTTCAAAACCTTTAATTCGCGTAGGTACTATTGGACAAGGTACTGAATAAGAAAGATATGAAACCCCACCTCGAGCTTCATGTATAACACCGTCAAAAGAACGTTTTCCTTCAGGAAATATTGTAACGCTATTGCCGTCTTTAAGAATTTCTTCGATGTCACGCAAAGACTCGTGATAAATATGGGTACCTGGGTATGCTGGATAGGCACCCCATATTTTAAATATAACTCCTCCATAAAAATATTTCCTCCAACCAAAACCTTTTTTATAAAATTCAGGTGGACGAGAGACATAAAACATTCCAGAGCCTTTCCAGAAAAAAGGTAGACATGATCGTATAAAAACAGCATCAAGCTCACTTACGTGATTTGAAGCAAAAAGAAGTGGTCCACCTGAAACAAGACGAAGGTTCTCTGTTCCTTCAATATGAATACGAACAAAGAATTTAAAAAAGAGTCGACAAGGTATCCAAATTAAGGCCTGTAGAATAATCGGGAAAATCCTGTATATTTTCATTATGTTTCCATTATAACACAAATATATAAAAAAGCTAGTATCTGTGGATAATCATTAGTTTGCATAAAAAAACCAGCTGTGGGGCCGACAGCTGGTTTCTGGTTTTGTATGAAACTTTCAAACGATGTGTTTGAATCGGCGAGTAGACATTTCCAAACAGTACAATGTCCTTCGCCATTCGTCGTCAGGGCAGGTGGTGATGTGATGCACCAGCTCCCTGTCGTCTTCTTCTCGAGCAATTGCCTCTTGAAGACGACGTGTCTCTTTTTGATCAATATGCAAGGGATACTGATCAAAGAGATTACGCTTGTCCCCTTTGTCTAACTGTCCGGTAAAAATAATCATAAGCCTGACTCCTTTCGGCTTTCACCCCTAGTTGGGAAGAGAAAGAACTGAACATTAAACACCCTGGCCCCAAGAAACAATACCACAGATATGTAGAAATAACAAAAAAATAAACTAAAAAAAATAATGTTTAATCCCGAACAGAAATAAGTACTAAAAGAATAGGAGCTACTAAAAACCAGAAGATGTGTCTGGTTATAAACTCATTAAAAGAAAAAGTGTAGAGAGCCGGTAAAAATCTAGAGGTAAGCGCTGTGAGAATTAAAAAAGCTGAGCTTAGAGAACTTATTTGAAATATTTTTCCGAACTTAGTTTCTGAATAGTAGGATTCAATGGCCCTCGAAAGAATCAGGTGTGTTGGTATATACATAAGCAAAAATACTCCAAGGTGCGCAAAGAAAGAGTGTATGCCCTGTTTTTCAAACACTTTCATGCTCCAGTATGGAAACCATGTAAACAAAATCAGTGCCGGGTAGAATGAAATAATTGCTGAAAGTATTTTTCCTTTTCCGCGAATAAAAGCGTAGGCAAAAGCAATAGCAAAAACAACAAGTACAAAAGTCACATCAAGAGAAAGGTTGAGTACGTCAAAACCCATATATAGAGTATAACACCCTACATCCCCTCTTTTTGAAGTTCTTCCACAAGCTTACGTGCAGATTTTGAAAGCTTATGAGGAAGTTCAATATGAATTTTAATTAAAAGGTCACCTCGATTTTTACTTTTTTCATGAGGCACACCCTTGCCTTTTACACGTAAAATTTCACCAAAACCTACTTGCTCAGGAATCTTCAGAGTGATTTCACCATCAAGTGTTTTTAGTAAGTGTTCACCACCAAGAAGTGCTTGAGATAGCTTGATTTTGAGATCTGTAACAAGATCATGTCCTTCTTTTCTCCAGATTGAATGTTTCTTTACATGAAGCTTTACGTATAGATCTCCTGGCGTACCATGAGCAACAGCTTCACCATTGCGAGCGATACGTACCATCTCACCATCATCAATGCCCGCAGGAATAGCGATAGAAATTTCCTTCTCTTTTTTAAGTACACCTGCACCATGGCAATCACTACAAGGCTTCTTAGGTATCTTTCCAACACCATGACAGACATCACAGGTGCGTGTAGTCATTATGTTTCCAATGAGAGATCGACGAGCTTCACGTACACTACCCTTTCCATTACATGTTGTACAAGAGATCATTTCAGAACCTGAAGCAGCGCCTGTTCCTTTGCATGTATCACACTCAGATGTCTTATTGAGAAGTACTTTTCGTTCAGCTCCAAAGATAGATTCTTCGAAAGAAAGTTCTATGTCGATAGAAATATCTCGTCCACGACGAACTTGTTCACGCTTGCCACCACCTCCAAAAATATTGCCGAAGATGTCACCTAGATCAAAGTCAAAACCTGCACCTCCCTGAGTAAAGCTACTCCAATCAAAACCTCCAAAGTCACCACTTTGTGGTCCAGCACCACCTCCACCAGAAAAGACCCTGCCATACGTATCATACTCGGCACGTTTTTTATCATCAGAAAGGATACTATATGCCTCGTTCACTTCTTTGAACTTTGCCTCATCCCCGTCTTTTTTGTCTGGATGATATTTGTGAGCAAGTTTTCGAAATGCTTTTTTTATATCCTCCTTATTTGTGTCTTTAGAGACGCCAAGTATGTCGTAATAATTTTTCATGATTGATAGTAGTTTACTTTATTCGACTAAAAACCGCTACCTTATGTAGACTACTTATTTCACCTCTGCATCTCGAATAGGACCTTGTCCGTCAGCTTGTGGGCCCTGATCTTTTGGAGTTTCAGTTTGGGCAGTTTGCTTTGACATTGCTTCACCTATCTTTGACATTGCAGTTGAAAGCTCATCAGAAGCTTTCTTAATATCTTCAGGAGAAGTACCTTCTTTTACTTTCTTAAGCGCATCTATTTTTTCTTGAACCCCTTTCTTTATATCATCTCCAACCTTGTCTCCATTATCTTTAAGAGATTTTTCTGCAGTATACATAAGTTGTTCTGCGAGGTTTCGAGCTTCAATAAGTTCTTTTTTCTTTTTATCTTCCTCTGCATGAACTTCTGCCTCTTTTTGCATGCGGGCAATTTCTTCCTTTGAAAGACTTGAACCTGCCTCAATACGAATAGACTGCTCTTTATTGGTTGTCTTGTCTTTTGCTTTTACATTAAGAATTCCGTTTGCATCAATATCAAATGTAACTTCTACTTGAGGGATACCTCGAGATGCAGGTGGAATACCATCAAGAATAAATCTTCCAAGACTCTTATTGTCAGATGCAAGAGGTCGTTCACCCTGAACAATATGGATCTCTACCGATGTTTGATTGTCAGCAGCAGTTGAAAATACCTGAGATTTTGATGCAGGAATAGTGGTGTTTTTGTCGATAAGTTTTGTAGCAACTCCTCCCATAGTTTCAAGACCAAGAGAAAGTGGAATAACATCCAAAAGAAGAATATCCTTCACGTCTCCTGTGATAATACCTCCTTGGATTGCAGCGCCGAGTGCTACCACCTCATCAGGGTTGATTGATTTGTTTGGCTCTTTACCAAAGAAATCTTTTACAGCCTGTTGGAGCTTCGGCATACGTGTTTGACCTCCCACAAGAACGATTTCATTGATATCACCTATCTTAAATGGAGATGCTTCCATTGCACGCTTTGTAATCATGATTGCACGTTCAACAAACTCTGCTGAAAGCTCTTCAAGTTTTGACCGAGTGATTTTTACAAGAAGATGTTTAGGACCATCACTTCCAGAAGTAATAAAAGGAATATTTATTTCAGTTTCAACAGCAGTTGAAAGCTCGATCTTTGCTTTTTCAGCAGCTTCGTCGAGACGTTGGAGCGCTAGAGCATCTGTACGAAGATCAATTCCATTTTCTTTCTTAAATTCTTCTGCAAGCCAGTTTATTATCTTTTGATCAATATCTTTTCCTCCCAAATGACTGTCTCCGTCAGTTGATTTTACTTCAACAACGTCATCACCCACTTCGAGTACAGAAATATCAAATGTTCCTCCTCCAAAATCGAAAACTACAATCTTTTCATCCTTCTTTTTATTGAAACCATATGCAAGAGCAGCTGCAGTAGGTTCATTAATGATACGTTTTACATCGAGACCTGCGATTTTGCCCGCATCTTTTGTGGCTTTTCGCTGAGCATCATTAAAATACGCAGGAACAGTAATTATTGCTTCTGTAATTTTTTCACCGAGACGTGCTTCAGCATCTTGCTTTAGCTTTGCAAGAATCATTGCTGACACTTCTTCTGGACGATAGTCTTTTCCAGACATTGCAACCTGAACTCCGTTGTCAGAACCTTTTTTAACTTCGTACGGAACAACCTTCTTGTCTTTTTGAACCGCCTCATCATCGTAAGAATGACCCATGAAGCGCTTAATACCAAAGATGGTATTCTTTGGGTTCGTTACAGCTTGTCGCTTAGCAAGAAGTCCTACAAGACGCTCATTTGTCTTAGACATTGCAACAATAGAAGGAGTTGTACGAGCTCCTTCTGAGTTCTCAATAATTTTAGGAACACCCGCTTCCATGACAGCAACTGCTGAAAATGTTGTCCCAAGATCAATACCTATAATTTTTGCCATGTTTTTGGATATTAGTTAGTAATGCGTGACATATTATAAAACTTTTAATATATCTGTCAAAACTTTATGAATGCGCACCTACCTTAACTTTTGCTGTTCGTATAATTCTGTCATTAAGCTTGTATCCTTTCTGTATAACAGTAATGATTTTTCCCTCTTTTTCTTTTTCAACAGGAACTTCTTCGATTGCTTCGTGAAATTCTATATTGAAAAGTTCGTTCTCTGGATTAAGCTGAACCACTCCGTTGTTTTGTAAAACTCCTAGTAACTGTGAGTAGATATATTCAACTCCTATTCGCCAATCCTTACTTACTTTTTCCCACGATTCTTTATTGCCAAACGCCATATCGAAACTATCGAGAACCGGAATTATTTGAAGGAGAACATCTTCGTTTGCAAATTTTACAATCTCTTTATTGCGCTCTTCATCACGTTTTCGAATATTTATAAATTCCGCCTGAGCTCTTTGCCAACTATCGAGATATTCTTGTTTTTTTGCTTCAACTTCTTTAAGTTTTTCTTTGAGACGTACAACTTCACTTTTTGTCTCTCCACCACGAGCGTGGTCAGAATCTTCTTCAGGTACGACATCCGAGAGCTCTTCTTCTACAGATTCAAGGTCATTGTCATGTTCTTTTTTTGACATAGTATGATGATATTAAATCTTTTCTAGTAAAAAATACTTCTTAAAAACTAATGAGAACACTATTGTAGCAAAAAGAGTGAGCAATACAAGAATTTTAATAATAAGAAAAACAAAAACACCCTTTCGGGTGTTTCATTGTTATCGTTTTGACCATTGTGGAGCCTTTCTCGCTTTCTTCAAACCGAACTTTCGGCGCTCTTTAGCTCGAGGATCTCGCTTGAGGTATCCTTCTAGTTTAAGTTTTGCACGAAATGTTCTATCAACTTCAAGGAGGGCTCGTGAAATACCGAGACGTACTGACTCTGCTTGAGATGCAATACCACCACCCTTTACAAGAGCTGTTATTTTAAACTTTTGTTCAGGCTTAACAATTTCAAAAGGAGATGTAACTACATTAACAAGTTCTCGAACTGTAAAAAATTTAGTGAGCTCTCTGTCATTTACTGTAATAGTTTGCTTACTTGCAGGAGTAATACGAACTCGAGCAAACGCTGTCTTTCGTCTTCCGATTGCTTCTATGTATTTTTCTTTTGAAGTTGATTCCATACTATTTAAATTTATTCTGTAACCACAAGATTTTTAATCATTTCATTGCGAAGCTTGTTCTTTGGAAGCATACCAAGAACTGCTCGTCTAAATACTTCACTGTATCCCTTATGTTCAATAACATGAGACATTTTCTTTGTATTGATACCTCCAAGGTGCTGTGAGTGTGTCGAGTATACCTTAGTTTCCTTCTTTTTTGTTGAAATATAAGCTTTAGATGCATTCACAATAGAAACCTTTACAGGAGTAACTTTGTTCTTTGCAAAAGAAGGAAGGTGTTTACCCATGAGCAAAACTGCAGCTTCACTTGCTACTCTTCCCATTCTTTTACCTTGTGCGTCTATTGTGTGATCTTTCATAAAAGTATTTTATACAAATTCAATAACAGCCATTGTACTTCCGTCACTTATACGTCGAGGAAGTTTAACAATACGAGTATATCCACCTGTGCGACCCTCGTATCGTTTTACAAGCACATCAAACATTTTCTTTGTTGGTTCGACACCAATAAGAGCGATAGAAGCTCGCTTTGAAGCGAGAGTTCCCTTTTTACCCTGAGTAACAATTCTTTCAACAAAAGGTCTTAGGGACTTTGCTTTTGATTCTGTTGTACGAATCTTTTCTTTAAGTACCAAAGAACGAGCAAGAGACTTCAAGAGTGCCTCTCTCTGATTTTTACTGCGATTGA
>JBJOQC010000008.1:0-19839 GCA_046050145.1 Candidatus Parcubacteria bacterium
TAGTTACTATTTTTTATAAGTGAAGCAAAAAGGTACACTTCCCTTTTTGAAATATTTTTATTTTCCTTTTTTTCAACAATAAGAAACTCGACTTCTTCTTTTCCAAATGAAACAATTTCACACTGAACATCAAAACCATTTCCATCGAAAAGAATTACACTGTCCCCCGAAGTGAAACGAAACACCCGTCGAAGTTGATGTGCCAGATCCACGTCCTGCACATTAAAATTTCCTGATTCAGGAATATGTTCTTTTATATAAAATCTATGAAGTCGCATTGCTTGAGAATAAGGAATTAAGAATAAAGAATCAAGTTTTTTATTTGAAACATCCTTGTCCCGTAAGAAGCCTTACTCTGCTACTTGGGGTAACTTATAACTTACAACAAAAAAACCGTCTTATTTTCATAAAACGGTACATGAGAAAAAATTACCGACACTACCTACACAAAAAATGAAAGCACAAACATGATACCGCCAAACAAACCAGAGACTGCCATCATCCAGACAAAATAAAATCCTGCTCCAGCAAGTTCTGGATGTTTCGGAGCTTTTCTGAACTCACTGTAAGCCCCGAGAAAACCCAAGAAAAACACAATTGAAAGGCCTGCGCAGATAGGATTCATAAGACTCTCCTGCTGAGGTTAGGGGGAACTAAACTTGCGTCTATTATAGCATGTTTAGTACCTAAATGTCAAGTATAAAATTAGAATAAAAAGAGGCTGTTCACTTGAAGTGAACAGCCCTGGAATCAACTTTTTTTGCAAACGTGAGCTTTGGCTTCCCTCTTCGAGTTGCCAATGAAGTCACCACACTTATCACACCAACGATTGCGTTGCGGATGGAATCTCCAGTAAAAATTGGAAACCGAAAACTTCAACCACTCCCACCGCATGATCCACAGATGCTCAGCCATCAACTTGTCATACTCGGTCTTGTGTTTTTTCTTGCTCACCAGAAGCTCCTTGAATAAGGGTTGTAAGTCCTATACAAAGAGCGAGATTCCTGATGTCCCACTTCTCATACTTCTTTTCTTTTTCCGGCACAACATCCCTCTTCTCTTCTTGCTGTTCCGGAGGACTTTGAGGAATCGTCCTGATCGGATCAAAGCGATTCGCACATCCCACCAAAACCAAGAAGGAAGAAAGGAAAAATGCAGACTTAGCAATTCGCACTATGGCAGGTTCGGTTAAATCGATAATACCAAGACTGCAAAGAAATCCTCCAACAAAAAACAGCACAGATACAGGAACAGAAAATTCCCCGTTAGCCATCTCAACATGGTCAACCTGTAGAACAAAAAAGGTTGCCGAAGAAACAAAAACCAAACCCAGAATAAACACAGTCCAGCATGTACGAAACATGGATAATCCTCCAAAAAGTGACAAAGATCCAGTAAGCTACAAAATAAAATATCACATTATACAAACTTGTCAAACTATATTTATTTTGATACACTCTTTTTCATTATCAATTCTTAATTCATTATTCTTAAGTCTTAACTCCAATGTTAGTACCTATTGTTATAGACAAGTCACAATCCGGAGAACGCGCATACGATATCTTTTCTCGACTTCTCAAAGATCGTATTATTTTTATGGGTGGACCAATCGACGATGATTCTGCAAATCTCGTTATTGCCCAACTTCTTTTCCTTGCATCAGAAGATCCAAAGAAAGATATTCAGCTCTACATCAACTCTCCAGGAGGATCGGTAACATCAACTCTTGCAATGCTCGATACTATGAATCACATCAAGCCCGATGTTTCTACAGTATGTGTTGGTATTGCAGCATCTGGCGGAGCGGTACTTCTCGCTGGTGGAACAAAAGGAAAACGATTCGCTCTTCCAAACTCAGAAATCATGATTCATCAGCCATGGGGAGGAGCTCAGGGACAAGCAACAGATATCGAGATCACAGCAAAGCAAATCCTTAAAACTCGAGACAGACTGAACAAGATCCTTGCTGAACGCACAGGTCAACCTCTCTCGAAGATTGAAAAGGATGTTGAGCGTGATTTCTTTATGGGAGCAGATGAGGCTAAGAAGTATGGTCTTATCGACAATATAATGAAGTCAAAGTAATCCCCTTTTCGACTAAAAACCCCGGGCGCACAGAGTGCGCCCGGGGTTTTTACAAATCCAAAAATATCTGATATGGTGTAATTGTTATTAAATATAATACAAACCGTCTAAAGAATTCGAGATTGTGGTACATGACCTTACCGAAAATCCACAGAACATATTTTTCTTATGATCCTTACATCCTTAAAAACCTTTGAAACATATCACTTTCTTGATATCTGTCGGATGGAATAAACACCATGTCATTAAAATTAGTTGCCTTCCTGCTCAGCGTGACTGCTCTTACAGGAATTGCGATAGGATACGTCCTACGCTGGCTCGTTGCGCTTGGTAAAAAAAGCTCAACAGAGCTCAAAGTGAAGCAGATGATGCTTGACGCTCGAGAAGAAGTAAAGAAAATCACCTCTGAAGCAGAGAAACGCGCAGAAGAAGCTCTCAAAGAAGCTCGAGTTGAAATAAAAGAAAAAGAAGACAAGATCAAAAAAACAGAAGAACGCCTCATCAAAAAAGACGAGCTTCTTGATAGTCGCCAGCTTGATATCGACAAAGAAGTTGAACAGATCAAAATTCGTATAGGAGAAGTTCGATCTATCAAAGAAAAGATTGAGGGTCTTGAAAAGCAAAAGCAGGGAGAGATCGAGAAGATTGCCCAAATGTCAGTAGATGAGGCAAAAAAAGCCCTTCTTACTATTGTTGAAAAACAGGCAGAAGAGGACATTCTTGTTCGAATGCAAAAACTTGAAATCTCTGGACAAGAAAAGATTGAGAGGAAAGCAAAAGACATACTGGTTACTACCGTTCATCGTCTCGCAAACTCAGTCTCGTCAGACATTATGATTACGACCGTGCCTATCCCTTCTGACGACATCAAAGGTAAGGTTATCGGAAAAGAAGGTAGAAATATCAAAGCTTTTGAACGTGCGACAGGAGTTGAAATCATTGTTGACGATACACCAGGAGCAATCACCATTTCATCATTTGACCCTGTACGAAGACAGGTCGCTCGTGTAGCTCTCGAAAACCTTATTTCAGATGGCAGAATCCAACCTGTAAAGATTGAGGAATTTGTTGAAAAGGCAAAACAAGAGATCAATAAAATCATTAAAGAAAAAGGTGAACAAGCAGTCTATGAATGTGGAGTGTTCAATCTTGACCCACGCATCGTAGCAATCCTTGGGCGACTCTATTTCCGAACAAGTTATGGTCAAAATGTACTCCAACACTCAATTGAAATGGCACACATTGCTGGAATGCTTGCCGAAGAACTTGGTGCAAATGTCGCTGTAGCTAAAGCAGGAGCCCTTCTTCATGACATTGGTAAGGCGCTCGACCATGAAGTTGCCGGTACTCATGTTGAAATAGGACGAAGAATACTTCAAAAGTTTGGTGCTCACGAAGATATTGTGAAAGCTATGCAGGCACACCATAATGAATACCCGTATGAAACACCTGAATCATATATAGTGCAATGTGCTGATGCTATTTCAGGATCTCGTCCTGGAGCACGACGCGACACCGTAGAAAACTACCTTAAGCGCCTTGGTGACCTTGAAGCAATAGCGACAGGATTTGATGGTGTTGAAAAAGCCTATGCCCTTCAGGCAGGACGAGAGATTCGAGTCTTTGTAACTCCAGAAAAAGTAAGTGATCTTGAAGCAAAGAAAATGGCTCGAGATATCGCCCTTCGTATTGAAAGTGATCTTAAATACCCTGGAGAAATCAAGGTGATGCTTATACGGGAGAATAGAGTTACAGAGTTTGCGAGATAGCGAATTAGAATTTGGAATTAGGAATTAAGGAAAAAGCTCAGCGCCCATATGGGCGCTGAGCTTTTTGTATAAAAAACCCGCAGATGTTAGTCTCTGCGGGGGTTTTTTGAAAGCTCCTTTTCTTTAAGCTTTGAGTGGGAGTGCACCCTAAGCCGAGCGCCTTATTTAGAATTTTTTCTCAGAGAATGATTAAGGGCAATCACTCTATGTCTCGTCTTTTTAACCTTCGATTAGCAAACCGCCATATCGTAAGATCGACTCTACGAGAAGAGGGTCAGATCTAATTTATATTTTAGCATATTAATACTTATTGTCAACCAATTCCCTATTCTTGACGAAACCTTCTTTATACAGCACTTTTTATAGCCCTATTGCGGGCTTTTTTGCCTAAGATATAATAGACAAGTCTATATGAGAGGAGAAATATAGGCCTTTAGCAAGAAAATTTTATAAGGTCGTTAATAATTTTCATAAACTAATAATTTACAAAACTATGAACAAAGCATCAATCGTAGACGCAGTACATGGTGTACTCGCAGGAACAAAGGTTCAGGCAGAACAAGCTGTAGATACAGTGATCACTACTATTATTGAATCACTAAAGAAAGGTGAAGAAGTTTCTATTGCAGGCCTCGGTATCTTCTCAGCAAAAACTCGCGCAGCTCGTCAAGCTCGCAACCCTCGAACTGGAGAAGCAATTCAAGTTCCAGCTATGAAGGTTCCAAAATTTAGAGCAGCTAAGGCTCTTAAGGAAGCTGTTAGATAATCTCTATCTACAGCTCAAGTAAAAAAACCGCTTATAAGCGGTTTTTTTGTGCGGGATCGGAGAATCGGTCACAACTCTTCTGCTCCAATAAATCTTCGCAACGAAGGTCGCGACCCCGCCTCATGGTCGCCCTGCGACACATTCCGGCTTTCGATTCCCCGCGTAAGGCAAGCAGTTGCCTTACTCATCCTCGCATCGACAACAAAAAACACTAGCAAGAGAGCCAGTGTTTTTTGGTCGTGTGCGGGATGGGGGAATCGAACTCCCACTAACAGTTTGGAAAACTGCAGTTCTACCATTAAACTAATCCCGCAATACACGTAACTCTAGCAAAGAAAATATACTATCGCAATTTATCACACTGCTTTTGCTATAATTGCTCGTATGCTCAAGCTTACTACATACATACTCATTCTCTCTGCTATTTTTATTTCATATACAGTCACGATTCCTAGAGAAATAGCATACATTTCCTCTATAAAACACTCCCCTACCGTACAGACCGAAAAAGCAACAACTACACCTAAAATAGCAGTGGTAGAAGAAGAAAATATCGTAAAAAAGCCAGAAGTAAAATCTAAAATAAAAAAAGAAGAAAGTGCTATCTCACAAGAGACTCCACTCCCCTTTCCTGCTATACAAAAAACTGAAATAATTGATTTTGAATCTATAAACGAACGTTCGAGAAAAGCTCTGGTTAATATACTCTGCACCTCACCAAACAATACCTTAAATCCTCTTTCAGGAAGTGGTGTTGTAATTGATCCTAAGGGAATAATCCTTACCAATGCACATATCGGCCAGTTTTTTCTCCTATCTCAATACATAGATTGTATAATCCGTACCGGAAGTCCTGCATACCCAAGTTACAAAGCCAAGCTTATTCATATTTCTTCAACATGGATAGAAGATAATGCGTTTCAAATAAATAAAGAAAATGCTTTAGGTACCGGAGAAAATGACTATGCCCTACTTCTTATTACAGAAAAGATAGATGGTACAAAAATCGAAGGAGAAATCCCCTATCTAGACGTATCATATGCTCACGCAGAAATTGGTGAATATACCCTACTTGCAAGCTATCCTGCAGGTTTTCTCGGTGGTATTGCAATACTAAGAGACCTCTATGCAGTATCCTCAATTGCCGAAATAACTGAAATCTTTACCTTTGAAGGCTCGACTGTAGACCTCTTCTCCATTGGAGGTACGATAAGTTCTCAAAAAGGATCCTCGGGTGGAGCAGCGATAGACAAAGAAGGAAAGCTCAAAGGTATTATTGTAACAGCAACAGAGAGCGAGCAAACTTCTGGACGTGACCTTCGAGCTATCAGTATTGAACACATAAACCGCAACATAACCCGCGAAAAAGAAACCGGCCTTACTGAAATCCTAAATACAGCTTCACCTGAGTCAATAAAAACATTTGAGACACAGGAAGCCTTAAAACTAAGAAAACTTCTTATAGACGTCCTTCAAAAACAATAATTTACTTCCCTTTTGTAATTTCTACTAGTTTATCAAAATCATCCTCAGGTAAAATCTTGTTTTGCCTTTCAAAACCACATTTCTGACACTGCTGATTCACGCTATAAGTCTCCCCCTTTTTAATAACCCCAACAGGTTTCATTAAACCACCACACTCCTCTGCCCTATCACCTGGGTTTATATCGACATGCTTACTCCAAAGACATTTTGGACAATGATTGGTGTAGCCGTTCCCTTTCACAGCGAAACCGCAATTTTCACACACAAAATCTTCAATTGTCCGCTGGAATTGTTTAGACACTTAATTTTCCCAATAAGCTTTGAAGTTGAGGAGTTCCTCTAAGAGTTTTTCAGAATTTTGACCTTTGTAAGTAACAGCCCTGTCGTCTATATAAACAAAAGCGATTGGTTTTCCAGGATTTTCACCTTCTTTGTCGGGTCTACGGTTTATGTAATCGAAAGGAATTAAGTTCTTTTCACAATACTCCCTTAAAAAAGCATCTCCTCGTGTCGAATGAATTAGGACCTTATGCCCAAGATCCTTAATCTTATGAATAACAGCAACAACCTCTTCATTAGGTTTTTCTGCATAATTTGCACCCTTAAAACCATCGTACTTCGCTATTACACCATCAAAATCAAAAGCAAAACATTTGCTTTTTACAACTTGTTTATTTTCTTCACTCATAAAGTGTCGGGGTACTGAGATTCGAACTCAGATCGCACGCTCCCAAAGCGTGAATGCTAGCCGTTACACTATACCCCGTCTACTCACAACAGTTGCCATACTAGCATAAAAAGCTAGGGTTCCAAATTTATTTTTATAAAATATGCTCCAACCTCTCTACTTTTGCTTCTTTAGTATCAAAATCAAGCACTACAGTGATCAAATCACACTGATACTCACCTTTTACTTTTTTGTGAGCAACATACGTTTCAATCACCTTCCTTAGTCTCTCGAGTTTTCCCATATGAACATTATCTTCTGGCCTAAAGGCACTTTCTGAACTAAAACGTAAGGTCTTCACCTCAAAGAAATAAGTCTTTATGTCTTTTTGAGCCACAATATCTATCTCACCCCATCTTTTGAGATAATTTCGCTCAATAATAGAAAAACCTCGTTTCATAAGAAACCTACATGCAATTTCTTCACCAATATCACCTATTTTTCTCTTTTCTGATGGCATTGTTTCAGGTGTAACCTCATATACGTTTCACGTGAAACGTTTGAGATGATAAACTAGAAAAGACATTTTTTACTCTCTTTTTATGATAAAAAACCATATTGTTAGGCATTTAATCACTATTAAGAGACTTTTTATAAGTCAGAGACCTTATGTCTTTAATACACAGTATCCCCAGAGTTATCCACAGAATTAGCCGTTTCTTAGGTACAAAAGGGGATAGAAACAAGATTTCGCACTCCTGACCTTAATACATAAGTCTTTTAAAAGATCTTAAGAGGGGATTGGCTCTATATCCTTTGCTCTGTAGGGAAATATCTCACTTCTGGGAAACCTGTTTCATTCAGGTAGATCGGTCACAACTCTTTTGCTTCGCAAAAGGTTGCGACCCCGCCTCATGGTCACTCGACAAGCTCGCGACACATTCCGGCTTTCGATTCTCCACAAAAGCCAATAAATTGGCTTTTTCTGCCCTCCTTCGCTTCGCTCTGTGCGGGCAGGGAGAATCGAACTCCCACCTCATCCTTGGCAAGGACGTGTCCTACCATTAAACTATGCCCGCAATAGGAAAGATTATAACCTAGAGGTTATTAATAGTAAATAAAAATTAGTATTTTGTGCTCTCATAAGGCACTCGAATCTTACAGATTCAGTACCCCAATTGGATATTTTACTTCGCTTCGCTCATAAAATATCTCAATCGGGCTTCGAGTCATTATAAAAAGCCATAACATGGCTTTTTATTGTTCGCTGTGCTCTCACCAGGACTCGAACCTGGAACAACGGTTCCGAAGACCGTTGTGATATCCGTTTCACCATGAGAGCAATAAAGAAATAATAGGGGATAATTAGGAAAAAAGCTAATACTGTACTAAAATTCTAACCAAATATGGTCACTATTAGTCTCCTAAACATACCAAAAGAGGTTACACATGTAACAAAGACCCTCGAAAAGGCTGGTTTTGAAGCCTATTTAGTTGGTGGATGTGTGAGAGATCTCGTACTAGGAAGAAAACCTAAAGATTGGGATGTAACCACAAATGCTACTCCTGAAGAAATTCAACCCCTTTTTGAAGAAACTTTCTACGAAAACAACTTCGGAACGGTTGGTGTGTTGAACAAAAATGTTTCAGATGAAACATTGAAGGTGGTTGAGGTCACTCCATACCGCATTGAAAGCTCTTATTCTGACTTTAGAAGACCTGATGCCGTTACCTTCAGTAAGAATATCGAAGATGATCTTAAAAGACGGGATTTCACAATTAACGCCCTTGCCCTCGACAGTAAAGGACACATCCTTGATCTCTTTAAAGGACAAGAGGATCTACAGGCTCAGAAAATACGCACAGTAGGTAACCCAGAAGAGAGATTTGGTGAAGACGCCCTCAGAATGCTTCGTGCAATACGCATCCACGCAGAGCTAGGTTTCATGATTACCCAAGAGACCAGTGATGCCATAGCGAAGAACGCTCACTTATTAGAGAAAATAGCCAAGGAACGTATTCGAGATGAGTTTGTTCGAATTGTTATGTCTGACCATCCGGCAGAAGCCCTAGAAATGAGCTCTCGCTTAGGACTACTTAAGTACATAGCGCCAGAACTTGAGAAAGGTGTTGGTATAGAGCAGACACAGGCACATGCTTTTGATGTCTGGACACACCTTTTGAAGTCACTTCAACATGCGGCTGACAAGAAATATCCCTTACACGTCAGACTTACAGCCCTTTTTCATGATGTATCAAAGCCTGAAACGCGAAGGAAGGCAGACACTGGTGAATGGACTTTCTATGGGCACGAAGTGGTTGGTTCACGTGTAACCGAGAAAATTCTAAAGAATCTTAAATTCTCTAAAGAAATGACTGACTTGGTCACAACCCTTGTTCGTTGGCATATGTTTTTCTCTGACACTGAGCAAATTACTCACTCTGCAGTGCGAAGAATCATAGGGAAAGTAGGAAAAGATCACATTTGGGATCTTATGAATGTCCGTATTTGTGACCGCATAGGCACAGGAAGACCAAAGGAGAACCCTTACAGACTCCGTAAATATAAATCCATGGTTGAAGAGGTACTTTCTGATCCTATATCAGTGGGGATGCTTAAAATTAACGGGAATATTCTTATAAAAGACCTTGGCATCACACCTGGACCACGAATGGGGTACATACTCCACGGACTTCTTGAAGAAGTTTTAGAAGACCCTACTTTAAATACTGAAGAATACCTGAAAAAGAAAGCTTTGGATTTTAATACACTTTCTGACAATGAACTTAAGGATTTGGGAGAAAAAGGTAAAGAAAAGAAGGATATTTTAGAAGAAAAAAAGACTGAGGAGATCCGAAAGAAACATCATGTTGAGTAGTTTTGTCTTTTAGTTTTTTATAAAAGACAGTTATCCACATATGTCCTTTTGACAGCTTTTTAAAGGACACCTACAATTGATTTCAGATAGCTTGATGGAATGATTCTAACTCTCCTCAAGAAACAAGAAGTCGAGCATTCGTTCTTTACACAATTTTTTAGGGAGGGCCACTCTCTCGCTTGAAAGACCATTTGGTTTGGAGTTTCATCGCGAAGTATATATATCTTCACTTTTTTCATTTTTTTTGAAACCAGAGATACTATATCAACGCGAAACACTTTACTGAACGGTTCTTTCCCAAAGCCGTTCATTTTTGATTCTACCGGAAGCTCTGAATCACTATGTGAGCGGCTTTTTTTTGCCCAAAAATAATTTAAAAACCTCGACATGCAAGCACATCGAGGTTTTTCTTTACCTAAAAGCTAACAACTAAAAGCTTACATCTAACTGAATAGGGCAATGATCAGAACCAAAAACTGTATCGAGGATTTTTGTATCGCGTATATGTTTCATTGTTTCTTCTGTTACAAAAAAGTAATCTATACGCCAACCAACATTTCTATCTCGAGCAAATGTTTTCATGTCCCAATACGTATAAGCACCTATTTTTTCTGGATTAAAATGACGGTACACATCTATATAGCTCTTTGAGACAACTTTATCGATCCAAGCTCTTTCAATAGGCAAGAAGCCAGTATTTTTTTCATTTTCCTTTGGTCGAGCAAGATCAACTTCTGTATGAGCAGTATTAATATCTCCACAAAAAATAATATAAGGCTGTTTCTTTCGTAGTCCTTCAATGTATTTCAAAAAATGATCGTAGAAAGCTAGTTTATATGCGAGACGTTCTGGGCCACCTCCACCATTAGGGAAGTAGATATTTATAAGTATAAAATCTTTAAAAAAAGCTGTAACAAGCCTTCCTTCTTGGTCAAAATCAGAAACACCCATACCTTCAGTAACCTTTTCAGGCTTTATTTTAGAGTAAATTGCCACACCACTATAACCCTTTCGACCTTTCGAGTGATCGAAGTACGAAAAATACCCATGAGGATTACGCACCTCTTCTGGAAGTTGCTCAGGGTGAGCTTTTGTTTCTTGAAGGCAAAAAATATCAGGGTTTAGTTTTAAAAGAGTATCGAAAGCACCTTTTTTATGAGAAGCTCGTAATCCATTTACATTCCAAGATATGATTTTCATCAAGCAATCATAGCAAACATATACCTCGATAGAAAAATTCTATTACCCCTTCTTATTATGAAATTTCTTATGAATATCTCGGAGATGTTTGTCAGTCACGTGAGTATATATCTGTGTTGTTCCTATATGAGCGTGTCCCAAGAGAGCTTGCACTGAGCGTAAATCAGCTCCATTAGAAAGTAGATCTGTTGCAAATGAGTGTCGAACAACATGAGGAGTTACTTTACGATCAATACCGGCCTTAACTGCATAATATTTAATGCCACGCTCAACCGAACGGGGAGTAAGCCTGAGGGATTCCTTATTTTTTGAATTTTTTCCAAATTGAATAAAAAGAGCAGGATCCATATCTTTTCGTTTTGAAAGATAGTCACTCAAAGCTTTTTTTGCAGAGGAAGACAGAAAGACCACTCGAACCTTCTCACCCTTTCCTCGAACAGAAAGCTCATCTGAAGCAAGATTGATATCTCGTGAGAGGGAACAGAGCTCAGATACACGAAGTCCTGTCGAAAAAAGAAGTTCCATAATGGCTCTATCTCGAAGAGATTTAAGATCATCACCTTGCGGAGCCTTCATAAGCCGTTCAAGCTCTTCATGAGAAATAAGATCAAGTGATCGCTCTGGAACTTTTGCAAGCTCAATACGGTCTGGGGGAAGGGAGGTGATACCGCGTTTCATTGCATATTTAAGAAAAGCCCGAAGAGCAATGAGATAGTAGTTTTGTGTCTTTCTCTTGAGAGTTTCTTTTCTTCCTTGCTCCATCTTTCCAGAAAGACGACGATTGAGGTTAAGGCGATAGGTACGAACCACATCATCTGTAATGTCTTTTGTGTGAGAAATACCCGAAAGCTCCACAAAAAGCTTTAGATAACGCTCATAATTAACAACAGTCTTGAGACTTCTGCCTTTTTCTATCTCTACATGTTCTAGAAATTGACGGATAAAAGTTTGAATATCCATATATGCACTCATAGTACCATAATAGGTCGGACAATATTAAATAGGGCCTATAGAGAGAGGTCATTGAGAAGAGGTTGCAGAGCTTAAGGTTGTGTGCTATGATAGGAGAACGATGCTTACAAAGACACGAAAACAAAAAATCATCAAGGAAACAAAGATTCACGATACAGACACTGGTTCTCCAGAGGTTCAGATCGGTATTATCTCAAAAAGAATTGATGAGCTTGCACTTCACCTAAAGAAGCACAAGAAAGACAAGCATTCTCGACGAGGACTTCTTCAGCTTGTAGCTGACAGACAAAAGCATATGAAGTACCTTCAAAAGAAGGATACAAAACGCTTTAACTCCCTTACTAAGAAACTTGGTCTCAAGAAAAAAGCTTAAAAAATCCGGCCCAGCCGGTTTTTTTAAGCTTATGACGGTCTCGTGGAAACTTCCTGCAAGGCATGAATGTTAAAATGGTATACTGTAGACATCGAATCTTTTTATAAAGAAGTTTGTAGCAAATTTTTAATAGTATTTAATCTTTTATTTTTATGAGTGTTATTAAACACACAGAACAACGAGTTGGTATTTTTATAGACACACAGAATCTGTATCACAGTGCAAAAAACCTCTACAAAGCACGTGTTAACTTTGGAAATGTAGTTGAGGACGGTCTCGCAGGACGTCAGCTTATTCGTGCAATAGCATATGTTATTACTACTGAGTCAGGCGACGAGCAAGGTTTTTTTGAAGCGCTTGGAAAAATTGGTATTGAAGCAAAGACAAAAGACCTTCAGATATTTGCAGGAGGGAGCAAAAAGGCAGACTGGGACGTCGGACTTGCGGTAGATGCTATTAAAATGGCTCCGAAGCTCGATACTATTATCCTTGTTTCTGGAGACGGAGACTTTGTTCCTCTTGTTGAATATTTAAAAACTAATGAAGGATGCCAAGTGGAAGTACTCTCATTCGGCAAATCAACATCAGCGAAACTTAAAGAAGTAGCCGACGACTTTATTGATCTTGATCAAGACTCAAAGCGTTATCTTATGCGAGGAGGAAGGAGATAAAAGAGTAATTAAGGTAGTTTTTTAAAACCTGTTGAAAGAGGTATTGTAACTTTCGGTTATAATAAAAAGAATAAAAAATATAATGCCTCCGAAAGATTCTTTAAAAAATACATTTCAGGACGATGAAATCAAGCGTGCTCTAGCGCAAGCTAAACCACAAAATACCGATGCTTTAAAAAAAGCTCTTTTTCAAAGTGCTACACAAGAAATTACAAAGCCAGCAACTCCAGAAGTAAAAGGAGTGATTGAAGAACCTCACCTTATAAAACCTCTTCGAACCTATCAAGGAGATGTAGCAGAGGCAGTACAAACAAAAAATGAGTCTGTAGTGAGTATTAGCCTTGCAGAAAAAAAAAGAAATGAGGATGCTCCATACACTCCACCAAAAAATAATACTTTTATAATACTCATCATAAGTGCAGTACTTATTTTTGGAGGCATATTTGCTGTTGTAATAACCCTAAGCACACGATCTACGACAGATGCACCTGTAGTTATTCCAAAACCAACAAGTCTTATTTCAGCAAGCAAAGAGACTGAGATTGCTATTTCTGAAATCAACACATCTAATGCGTTTCAAACTTTTAAACAAAAGGGTGACACTCTTGGTATTTCTGTAGGATCTCTTGGGGCACTTTTTATAACAGACCCTCTTAAAGAAGAGCAGGTTTCACCTCAGGCGCTTTTCCAGGTAATTGCACCAAACGCACCTGCACAACTCGTACGATCGCTGACAGACTTTATGATTGGATCATTTGCAAAAGAGATTGAAACAGAAACCTTTGTAATACTTACAACAAACTCTTTTGAATTAAGCTTCTCGGGAATGCTTGGTTGGGAAAAGACTATTCGTAATGATCTTATAGGTTTTGCACCAACAAACACAGGAAACTTCTCTGATATGTTTATAAAAAACAAAGATGTTCGTGTAATTAAGAATACAGACGGTGTTATTGTCTTTATGTATTCATTCCTTAACCCAAATACAATAGTACTTGCTCAAAGTAGTGAATCTTTTATAGCGATACTTAATCAATTCACCACAAATCAACTTGTGAGGTAGGGGACAGAGCCTGTTTTTCTTTTTAAGACTCGATTTGTTATACTAGGCTCATGGAAAAAAATGACATGCAACAATTCAAACAGAAACTAGAACAAGAAAGGGAATTACTCAGAAAAGAACTTGAAACTGTAGGGAGAGTAAACCCTGATAATCCTCTTGATTGGGAACCTCGTCCAACCGATACTAACTTTGCAGCGGCAGATCCAAATGAAGTTGCTGATACCATCGAAGATTTTGAACAAAACACAGGTATTCTTAAACAGTTAGAGATTCGCTGGAATGAAGTAAAAAATGCACTAGATAAAATAGAAAAAGGAACCTACGGAACATGTGAAGTTTCAGGAGACGCGATAGAAAAAGAGCGTCTCGAAGCAAATCCAGCAGCCCGTACATGTATGGCGCATAAAGATACGGAGTTACAATAACAGCTATGGGTTTTGCAAAAATTCACAGTGCGCAAACCTCACTCCTTAAGGCCCACATAGTGGACATTGAGACAGACCTTTCTCAAGGTCTGTTTTCTTTTGGAATTGTTGGACTTCCTGACAAGGCTGTTGAGGAGTCAGAAGATAGGGTTATAGCTGCAATAAAAAATAGTGGCTTTACCTCTCCTAAAACATCTAATCAAAAAATTACCATATCACTTGCACCAGCAGATCTTAAAAAGGAAGGCCCATCTTTTGATGTTGGAATTGCACTTGCATATCTTCTCGCAGCAAAAGAAATAGTTTTTGATGCTCGTAAAAAAATATTCTTAGGGGAACTTTCACTTGATGGCATAGTCAGAAAAATTAGTGGGGTACTTCCTCTTGTTAGAGAAGCACATAAGAGGGGATTTGAAGAGATTTTTGTACCGAAAGAAAATGCTGAAGAAGCAGCCCTTATTGAGGGAATTACTATATATGGAGTAACAACCCTTAAAGAAGTCACGGAACATCTTAGCTCTAAAAAAGAAAAGAAGGTTCTGATACAGCCCCAACCAAGAACACAGATTACTCAAAAAGTTTCTATTTCAGTTGATTTTGCCGATATTAAAGGTCAGGAGAGTGCAAAGAGGGGGCTTGAAATCGCAGCAGCTGGTGGGCACAATATTGCAATGTGGGGACCACCAGGAACAGGAAAGACCATGCTCGCAAAAGCGTTCGCAGGAATATTACCCCCACTTTCTTTTGATGAAGTACTCGAGGTTACAGGAATTCATTCTGTCTCAGGATCACTTGAGGGAAATCTCATCACAGAACCTCCATTTCGATCACCTCACCACACCTCATCACACGTTTCTCTTGTTGGAGGTGGAGCTCTGCCAAAGCCAGGAGAAATAACTTTGGCACATAAAGGTGTTTTGTTTCTCGACGAATTCCCAGAGTTTGACCGACGAGTTGTAGAAGCTCTCCGAGAACCTCTTGAGGAAGGGATGATCAGCGTTTCTCGGGCACGAGGCACAGCTCGCTTTCCAGCCCAGGTAATTTTGGTTGCGGCAATGAATCCATGTCCGTGTGGCAACTTTGGAGTTAAAGGTAAAAACTGCACCTGTTCACCAATCACTATTCATAGATATCAAAGAAAAATATCAGGGCCTATTGCAGACCGTATTGATATGTGGATCGAGGTATCAAAAATTAATCACGAGTCTCTCGGAGAAAAAAGAGTGGGGGAAGGAGAGAGTCTGCATATACGAGAAAGGGTAGGTAAAGCTCGAGAAAAACAAAAAGAGCGTTTTGAAAAACTTAAACTGTCTATTTCAAAAAATAGTGAACTTTCGGGAAAGCATATTACAGAACACCTCACACTCTCGCCAGATGCTAAGAACACACTCAATCAGTTTGCGAAAAAATTAGACATATCAGCAAGAAGTTATCACCGCATTATAAAACTCGCTCAAACAATTGCCGACCTTGCGGGAATAGACATCATAGGCAAAGAACATATGCTTGAGGCGCTCCAATATAGAAGAAAACAGCAGGAGATATAGAAACAAGATATAGGATTAAAAAAACCGCGGAAGCCCTAGGGCTTCCGCGGTTTTTCTATATTTTAAAACGGATTCTTCGCTCCGCGAATTTCAAAGTGAACATGAGGACCTGTTGATTTTCCTGTTGATCCTATAAACCCAATAATCTGCCCCTTAATCACACTCTCTCCTTGGAATACTATATTTTCACTGTTGTGTGAATACAAAGTCTGAGTACCATTTGGGTGAGCGATAACGATATAGTTTCCATATCCACCATTCCATCCTCCACTTCGACTTACAATAACTTCCCCTGAAGCTGCAGCTACAATAGGAGTCCCTACTGGGGCCGCGAGATCCACTCCATTATATCCATGAATTCCTTGAGTTTTTCTTCCTCCAGTAATTGGTCGTATAAAATAACCTGCTACCACTGTTGTATTAGAAGAAGCAATATTTTGAGAGTTCGTATGTTCAGAATGAGACTCTCCGTCAGGCACAATCACAACATCACCAACCTTAAGAGCTACCCCTTCAGCAATATTATTAAAACCAGCAATTTCCTTGGCATCTCCACCATATTTTTTAGCGATAGTGCTTAATGTGTCACCCTTTACAACAGTATGTCTTACTCCAGAAACAGGAAGGATAACTAGAGTTTGCCCCTCTGTAATCACATTACCTTTAATATCATTACTCCATCGAATAGTATCCACTGAAACATTAAACATACTTGCGATCTGAGAAAGATTATCTCCAGGACGTACCACATACAGACTTATCTGGTCACTTGTAGGGCGCACATCCTTAAGAGCTTCACCTGAAGGCGAAATATCTGGCACCAAAGCGGTACCGTTTACAATAGTTATTTCACCACCTCCTTCTGACACAGTACCAGGACCAATACTTGCCTGAAGAAGTGCCATGTTTTGAGTATTTACACTTCCTGATCTATATACCTCTTTTGTTCCGCCAAGTAAGTCTGCCATGAAAGAAAAAATACCAGCATGCGCTTGTGCTGGTAGGGCAAGGTAACTTGAGACGAATATAAAAGAAAAAAGCGTCTGCATTGAAACAGAAACTACTTTTCTATATGTCACCCTGCCTTTCTCCTTAGTCAAAGAGACAAGAGAGGGATCATGTGGGGTAAGTGAAATAAGGTTAAATAAATAAAGGATGAAGATCCTGACTGTACAGATATGGCTCTAATAAGCCATACAAATCATACTATCAATACCGTATACCTTCCGATTATACCTTTTTGAGACCCCGGGTCAATAGGCCTGTGGATACACTTCGACATGGTATAGTAGCCCAATGTCTTCATTAAATCCGGCACAACAACAGGCGGTTGAAACAACAGAAGGACCTCTTTTAATTGTGGCGGGAGCCGGAGCCGGAAAAACAAAAACCTTAACTCACAGAATTAGAAATATTATAAAAAAAGGCGTGTCACCTTCGAGCATTCTTGCGATCACATTTACCAACAAAGCAGCGAAAGAGATGCGCGAACGAGTACATGCACTCCTCTCTGAAGACAGAGATCTTAATTTACCTGTTTCAAATACCGAGAGGCCTTTTGTAAGCACATTTCATGCTCTTGGGGTTCATATACTAAAAGAACAGTCTGAACTTCTTGGTCTTCCAAGACATTTTTCTATTTTTGACAAAGATGATGCAAAAAGAACTCTCAAGGCCTGTATAATAGAGGCAAATCTCGACCCGAAACAATATGAGCCAGGTAAAATTGGAGGGATAATCTCACGAGAGAAGGGAAATTTTGTTACCTGCGACCAGTATGAGGCAGATGCAGGGGACGACTACACAAAACGAATTACCGCTCGTATCTGGAGACTCTACGAAGATGCGTTACAAAAAGAGAAAGCTCTCGACTTTGACGACCTGCTTCTAAAGACAGCTCTTCTTCTCAAGAGAAATATCACCGTTGCTCAACACTATCAAAATGTCTGGAAATACGTTCATATAGATGAGTATCAGGACACAAACCATGTTCAGTACCAGATTGCAAAGATTATTTCTGCAGGACATCGCAACATTTGTGCGGTGGGGGATATTGACCAAAATATTTATAGTTGGCGAGGAGCGCAGATCCGAAATATTATTGATTTTGAAAAAGATTATCCAGAAGCAAAAGTACTCCTTCTTGAACAAAACTATCGTTCAACAAAAACAATCCTCGAAGTTGCAAATGCTGTTATTGCAAAGAACAAGATGCGCCGAGATAAAAACCTTTTTACAGAGAACTCTCAAGGAGAAAAGGTTGGTATATATGAAGCCTATGACGAAAGTGATGAAGCTATGTTTGTAGCACAACGAGTAAAGAAGCTCCAAGAAAAAGGGGTTGATCCAAAAGAAATTGCTGTACTTTTTCGTGCCAACTTCCAGTCTCGCACCCTCGAAGAGGCCTGTCTTAAAGAAAATATACCGTATCAAGTACTCGGCACACGCTTTTTTGAACGAAAGGAAGTTAAAGATGTGCTTTCTTTTGTTCGTGCAAGTTTAAACCCGGAAAGTCTTGCTGATATTAAGCGAATCATAAACGTGCCAGCACGAGGAATAGGAAAAGTTACCCTCCTTAAAATAGTAGAGAAAAAAATTGGAGAACTTCCTCACAATACACAATCAAAAGTAAACTCTTTTTTTAACCTTCTCAAGAAGATCAGAGAAGTTGCTCTTGAAAAAAAACCAAGTGAAACAATAAAATTTATTATTGAGCAAAGCGGTCTTGAGCAAGAATTAAAGAAAGAAAAAAATGAAGAGGGACTTGAGCGACTAGAAAACATACAAGAACTTGTATCTCTCGCACAGCGGTACGACACCCTCGAAAATGGCCTTGAGAAACTCCTTACGGACGCAGCGCTCGCAAGTGATCAAGACGAACTCGAAAGACCAAAAGATGGGGTAAAACTCATGACCATTCACGCTTCAAAAGGACTTGAATTTGATTATGTTTTTATTGTTGGTCTCGAAGAAGGACTCTTTCCACACAAACGATTTGATGCTGGAAATATTTCAACAGATCAAGCAGAGGAGGAGAGGAGACTCTTCTATGTAGCCCTTACAAGAGCACGAACAAAACTCTATCTCTCATACGCCCAAGTACGCACCATCTTTGGATCTCGACAGGTAAATATTCCTTCAGAATTTATCTTTGATGTATCAGAAGAAAACAGCGAAAAAGAAGATCGTGACTGGGATGCTCCACGAAAGTCACTTCTCACTATAGATTTTTGAATTCCCTTTATAGGGGAATTCATGTCAGAAAGTTTTGGATAACGCTAGTTATCTAAAACTTTCTGACTATTTTTCTCGCAAAGAAAAAAATTAATTTAAAAATCTTTGACTAAAGTGTAATAAAAGCTTACAAAGAGAGTTATATATGGACAAAATTCAACCTAAAAAATCACTTGGACAAAATTTTCTTCGGTCTAAAAAAGCATTACAAGCTATTGTGGAGGCAGGCCACATCACAGAGCAAGATACAGTACTTGAGATTGGTCCTGGGGAAGGGGTACTTACAGAAAAACTCCTTGAAAAGGCAGGGCAGGTAGTCATCATAGAAAAAGATCACCGACTCATACCGTTACTTCAAGAAAAATTCTCAAAAGAAATTACTTCAGGAAAACTAAAACTTATTCCTGGAGATGTATTAGACATCACCATTGAGGAATACATACCTACAGCAACAGCCTATAAGTTGATTGCGAATATTCCATATTATATTACTGGTGAAATACTCCGCACTTTTCTCGAAAAACAAAAACAACCTGAAAAAATCGTACTCTTAGTACAGAAAGAAGTTGCAGACAGAATTATGGCTCGAGACAAAAAAGAAAGCATCTTATCTTTGAGTGTCAAAATATATGGTGATCCAAAAAGAGAAATGGTGGTTAATCGAGAATCCTTCAAGCCAGTTCCGAATGTGGATTCTGCAATC
>JBJOQC010000009.1:0-17975 GCA_046050145.1 Candidatus Parcubacteria bacterium
AAATAAAAGAAAATTTGATTGAGGAAGTCGGTAGGGTGTATGGATATGAAAATGTTGCACCAGTTTTACTGTCTCAATTTAAAACTGTTCCAGTTTTAAATAAACTTTTTTACTACACATCACGGATAAGGCACCTTCTTACGAAGGAAGGTTTTTCTGAAATACAAACATATTCATTTGGAGAAAAGGGTGATGTAGAGGTTCTTGTTCCGCTTGCACAAGATAAGGCATTTTTACGATCCAATCTTATGACTGGTGTTATGGAAAGTATGAAGCAAAATGAGTACAATGCCCCTCTCTTACATGTGCAACAGATTAAGGTGTTTGAAATCGGAACAGTTTTTGGAAAAGATTCTGAACATGTATCTCTTTGTATTGCAGTAAAAAACACAAAAGGTTTTAAGAGTGTAAAAGAAGCTGATGTATACGGTCATATTCATGAAATTTTAAAAAAAGAACTCGGACTTGATTTTCCAATAAAAATATCAAAGGAAGGGGGTATTGAAATTAATCTAGAAGAAACGATCAAAGATCTTCGAGATCCAAAAGAATATCTTTTTGATACTACAAAAGAAGTGTCTTTGTATAAACAAATATCGGCATACCCATTTATGGTGCGCGATATTGCAGTTCTGGTTCCAGAGGATATACAAGAAAAAGATGTTTCAAATCCTGTACGAAAGAATGCAGGAAATCTACTTGTGAAGCAGTCACTTTTTGATGTATTTAAAAAAGATGGAAAGGTATCGTACGCATTTCGTCTGATATTTCAATCGTATGAAAAAACTCTGACTGATGAAGAAATAAATAAAGTGATGGAGAAAGTAACTCAAGAAGTGGTGAAGAAAGGGTGGGTGGTGAGGTAGCTTATAGCTGTCAGCTTTTAGGTTTTAGGGAAAAGAAAAACCCCGAGCATAAGTGCTCGGGGTTTCGCATGGATCCCGCAGCTTATGCTGCGGCCAGCATGCGCGTGATGTGGAAGTTCTCGATGAGGATCGCCTCATCGAGGAGGCTCTTGGCGTCCGTGTGGTTGCCGAGAGCTTCCTGGACTGCGGCTTCAGTAAGAACTTCATCAACGAAGTTCTTGTCAGCCTTTGCCAAAACTTCCCGCATCAGTGACTGTGGCTGTGACATAGCACATCTCCAAATATCAACGCTAGACGATTCCTAGGGGACCTACCATGGTTGCCCCTAACCCTGATCGTCCTAATAACATAATAGCATACTTGATAGAAAAAGTCAAGCTATTTTTTACCCTATTTTAACTAAAAAACAAGCTCTAAAAACCTCGTTTTTAAGACTTTTTCACTTTTGTTTTTGTACCTTAAACCTGCTATAATTAACTCTACAAACAATATACATATGGCAGATAATAAAGAAGATAAGAAACAGAAAAAAGGAGCTTACGACGCTCAAGATATTACCGTTCTCGAGGGTCTTGATCCTGTCCGAAAGCGACCCGGAATGTATATTGGTACTACCGGTACCGATGGACTCCATCACCTTATTTGGGAAATTTTTGATAACTCACGCGACGAAGCGATGGGTGGTTTTGCTAACGATATTGAAGTCGCACTCCTTCCAGGTAAAAGAATTCGTGTTGTAGATAATGGACGAGGTATTCCTGTGGATGTTCATAAGCAGACAAAAGTATCTGCTCTTGAAACGGTTATGACCACACTTCATGCTGGAGGAAAGTTTGGTGGTGAAGGATATAAAGTGTCTGGAGGTTTGCACGGTGTGGGTGCTTCTGTGGTAAATGCTCTTTCTGTGTATACTCGTGTTGATGTTCATCGTGACGGAGGACATTTTTTCCAAGAGTATTCATGTGGAAAGAAAAAAGCTGCTACTAAAAAAATAGGAGCTTCAGATCTTCGAGGAACTATTGTTACGTTTGAACCAGACGAGACTATTTTTAAGGAAGTTGTTTTTACCTGGGAAAAGATTGTTAACCACCTTCGTCAACAGGCATATTTGGTAAAGGGTCTTCGTATTACCGTACTTGATGCACGTGGCTATAAAGGAGACATTCCTACAGAGGACGCTTTTTATCTTCGTGATCTTGCTTTAGAGATTCCTTCTACATCATTCTATTTTGAAGGAGGTTTGGTTTCTCTTATTACTTTCTACAACCAGCTTCAAAAACCGATTCACAAGAATATTTTTTATATAGAAAAAAATACTACTGAATACGAAACGGTAGAAATTGCTTTGCAGTACATTGATGACATTTCGGCACGTATTATGCCGTTTGCGAACAATATTTATAACTCAGAAGGCGGTACTCATATTACTGGTTTTAAAACTGCTCTCACAAGACTTTTGAATAGTTATGCGCGTAAAAACGGCATCATAAAAGAAAGTGAAGAAAACTTTACCGGAGACGATGTACTTGAAGGTTTGACTTGTGCTGTGTCGGTAAAACTTCGTGAAATTCAATTTGAAGGACAGACTAAGTCAAAGCTTGGAAGTGTGGAGGCTCGAGGAATGGTGGATACGGTGTTTAGTGAAGCTTTTGACCTTTTCCTTGAAGAGCATCCAGAAGATGCACGCGCGATTGTAAGTAAGGTGATTCTGGCACTACGCGCTCGTAAGGCAGCAAAGGCTGCAAAAGATAGTGTGCTTCGAAAAGGAGTGCTCGAAGGAATGACACTTCCAGGAAAGCTTGCGGACTGTCAGTCAAAGAGTGCCGAGGAATCTGAGCTCTTTATTGTGGAGGGAGACTCTGCGGGAGGTACAGCAAAGAGTGGTCGTGACAGACGAACACAAGCGATTCTTCCTTTGCGAGGAAAGATTTTGAATATTGAACGAGCACGTCTCGACAAGGCACTAACTTCAGAACAGATTAAAAATCTAGTTGTTGCTTTGGGAACTGCGATTGGTGATACTTTTGATATTACAAAACTTCGATATCACAAGGTGATTATTGCAACAGATGCGGACGTGGACGGTGCTCACATTCGTACACTTCTCTTGACATTGTTCTATAGATTTTTCCGACCGCTTGTTGATGGTGGATTTATTTATATCGCACAGCCACCTTTGTATAAGATTAAAAAAGGAAAAGAAATTGCTTACGCATATTCTGATGAAGAAAAGGATAAGGTTGTTGGAGATGCTGTGATTGATGAAGCAAGTGCAGATGAACCTGTTGTTGGAGATGGTGAGGTTGTTGAGGAAGAGGTTGTAGAAAAAGGCAAGAAAACTCGGGTGGTAAAAGCTTCTATACAACGATATAAAGGTCTTGGAGAAATGAACTCTGAAGAGCTTTGGGAGACAACTATGGATCCAGAAAAGCGTATTTTGAAGCAGGTAACTATTGCTGATGGTCAGGAGGCTGACAAGGTATTTGATATTTTGATGGGTACTGATGTGCCTGCGCGTAAGTCGTTTATACAGTCTAATGCTAAGCGGGCGAATATCGACATATAAAACAGATTTCTATATTCGGCGCATTCCATCGTTGCTTCGCTTGTTTGCTCCCGCGCAGTAGGTTTACTACAGCTTGGTCGCAAGCCTCGCTTGCGCCTCGAACTACATCCGAATATAGAAATCTTTCAAGGTGAAAGATTGAAAATTAAAGTACGAAAACAGCGGGACCTAGAGGTCCCGCTGTTTTGTTTGACATGTATTTTTCTTGGTGTATTCTGTTTGTACGGACGCGTGTCAGAGGTCGGGGAGGTCAAAGGCTACTTTCTTTAGTTTCTTTTTAACTCTCCAACAGACGAAATTCCTCCTCGACCCCGAAGGTCTCCGTGCCACTCTACAGAGTGGCTTTTTTTATTAAACTATTTTTTTGTCAGCAGCTTCTTGTGTGAGTAGGGTATCGATTTCCTCGATGCTTTTCTGTCCAAGGTTTCCAAGAGTTCTGTGTTCGAGAGTTCCACTTTTTGTTTCGATTTCTTTATCACCAATAACGATCCAGTAGGGAGTTTTTTCTATCTTTGCATTGCGTACCTTTTTTCCAAGACCGTCATTTGAGTCTTCGAGTTCTACGCGCAAACCACTTTTTTGTAGTGCCTCAAACATGTCTCGTGCATGTGCATGGTGTGCTTCGGCAATAGGTATTATTTTTACTTGAACAGGTGAGAGCCAGAGAGGAAATGCTCCTGCAAAATGTTCTATCAGAAGTCCCATAAAACGTTCGAGAGATCCTGAAATTGCACGGTGTATTACGACAGGGCGCTCCTTTTCATTTTTATCATTAGTAAATGAAAGGTCGAAGCGTTCTGGAAGATTGAAGTCACACTGAATTGTTGCAAGTTGCCACTCACGACCAATCGCATCTTTAAACATAAAATCGAGCTTTGGTCCGTAGAAAGCAGCTTCACCCTTTCCTTCCTTATAGTTTAAATTGTTTGCTTTTGCAGCATCTTCGAGGGCTTTCTCTGCTTTTTCCCAGACATCATCGGATCCGAGATATGTACTTTTATCGTCTCCCCGAATAGAAAGACGAACCCAATAATCTTCCATGAGATTCATGGTTGTATAAAATTCCTTGATGATTTTTACAATTACAGATACTTCTTCTTGAATCTGACTTACACGACAGAAAAGGTGTCCATCATCTTGGGTGATTGCACGTACGCGAGTGAGTCCACCAAGCTGACCTGATTTTTCGTCTCTATATACTGTTGCCGGCTCAAAGTAGCGTACAGGCATGTCTCGATATGAAAACTGATTATCAGCAAAAATCTGCATGTGGTGAGGGCAGTTCATTGGCTTCATGAAAAACTTTTCTTCACCACCTTGTACACGAAAGATTTCATTACCAAACTTTGCAGCATGACCTGAAGTGATATAGAGATCTTCTTTGGCAATGTGAGGTGTCCATACGCGGTGATAACCCTTGTTTTTATGGAGATCCCAAATATAGTCCTCTATTGTTTTTCGAATAACCATTCCTCGGGGTTGCATTAAAGGAAGTCCCGCTCCAACAAGAGGAGATGTGGTAAAAAGCTTTAGTTCTTTACCAAGCTTTTTATGGTCACGTTTTTTTGCTTCCTCTTGAGTCCAGATATATTTTTCAAGCTGTTCTTTTGTTTCAAAAGCAAGTCCGTATATACGAGTGAGCATGGTATTTTTCTCATCTCCACGCCAGTATGCTCCAGCTGTATGGGAGAGTTTGAATGAATCCTCTCTAATGTCTTGTGCGGGATTTTCGACATGTCCTCCACGACAAAGGTCAGTAAAATGTCCTGAAGTATAAAGAGTTATTTTCTCACCCTTCTTTGAAATTTCTTCAATAAGTTCGAGTTTGTATGGATTTCCTGCAAACTTTTCTGCGGCCTCTTCTTTTGAAACTTCCTTACCCTCAAAACTCTTCCAGCTTTTGAGAATTTTTCTCATTTCTTTTTCTATCTTTGGAAGATCTTTGTCAGAGAGTGGAGTAGGGAATTCAAAGTCATAATAAAAACCATTGTCTATTGCAGGTCCAAGAGTAGGTTTGGCGTCAGGATTAAATTTTAAAACTGCAGCTGCTAAAAGATGCGCTAAAGAATGACGTTTATGAGCTAATTGATCGTTGTGTGACATGGCAAAATCATAGCAAGTTTAGGCTTGCAGGGCAAAAGCCGAGGTGCGTTTGCACGCCTCGGCTTCTTCTTTGCAGAGCACTATAAAATAGTTATCAATAGTATATTTTTTAAGTGCAAATATATAACTATAGAGACTTTTGAAATCGAATTGCTTTTATACAGCCTATAGAAATGAAAACAATAACAATAATTAGTGGTAAGAATTGACCCCAAATCCAGCAGAATGTTCCTTCGGTACAAACACCACCTCCTGAATACCAAAAAGTTTTTTCTACAGTTCCTCTTGGTAGGCTTGTTAAGTATTCATCAAAGGTGATAAGTAATAAAAGTATAGTTCCTGCAAAAAAATACCTAAGGAAAATTTTAAATCGATCCCACGATGTAAGGGATATAAGGAGATAGATTACACCAATTGGTAAAATAAAGATTAGAGATTCCCCTCTAAAAAATAGTGACATTAGTATTAAAAATATCCCTTGAACCACCAGAATGTAATCTATTTTCATTAGAAATAAACTTAAGTTACTAATGGTGTTTATTATACATTCAATTAAAGCTCTTTTCTTAATTCATAATTCTAAACTTTAGGTAACTAAAGTTTTTTTACCTTATCAACAATAATGCTCGCTTGGTCATTTCGTTTTGAGAATTTTCCTTTTATAACAATACAATTCTCAGGAATCAGAAGATCTTTACATTCCTCATATATTTTTGGAAATATGACAGTCTCGATATCTCCTGAAAGATCAGAGAGCTTGAGGAACATCATCTTGTCACCCTTCTTAGTCATAATAGGTTTTGCTTCTTCAACGATTCCTCCCAACACAACAACCATATTGTCTTTTCCTGTTTCTTTTATTTTTGCAATATTTGTTTCGCGAGCTTCAAGTTTTTCTTTGAATTTATCAAGAGGGTGTCCAGAAATATAAAGTCCAAGAAGTTCTTTTTCCCATTTGAGCTTGTCTGCCATAGGTGCTTCGGGTGCAGGTTGCATCTTGAGTCCTGGAACCGTTGAAGTATCTTGCATGAGTCCAAAGAGAGAAGATTGGTTTTTAGGTGCGTTAAATTTTTCTTTATTATATCCCAAAAGATTTTCAAGGTTTGCAAGTAAAAGTCCACGCTCACCAAGGGTATCCATAGCCCCACATTTTATAAGAGATTCGAGAGATTTTTTATTGAGATTTTTATCTTGAATACGGTCAAGAAACTCTGCAATAGAGATGAAAGGTCCTCCACGTTTTCTTTCTTCAATAATAGAATTTCCAATACCTTCACCAAAGTTTTTAATAGTAAAGAGTCCAAAGCGGATCATCTCTTGTTTAGTTCCCGGATCTTCCACGGCGGTAAAACCACCAAAACTCTGGTTGATATCAGGTGGAAGGACGGGGATTCCCATGCGCTTACATTCATTGATTATTTTAGAAATTTCTTCAACGTCTCCTGAGTCAGCAGTGAGAACTGCGGACATGTAGATCACGGGGAAGTTTGCCTTCATGTATGCGGTTTGATAGGCGACACGTCCATAACTTGCGGCGTGAGCTTTGTTGAATCCGTAGGCAGCAAAAGGTTCGATCAACTTCCAAAGTTCTTGAGCTTTTGCTTCTGTCATTCCATTTTTTACAAACCCTTCGAGAAGCTTACCTTTTTGCTCCTCCATTTCTTTTGGAATTTTTTTACCCATCGCTTTTCGAAGCTTGTCTGCTTCGAGCCATGAGTATCCGGCAAGTTTAATAGCGATCATCATAACGTCGTCCTGATAGGTAATAACTCCGAACGATCGGTCGAGAATATCTTTCATGCGCGGGTCAAGAAATCGTACTTTTGAAGGATCGTGTTTACGTTCAACATATTGTGGAATTGATTCCATAGGGCCTGGACGATAGAGCGCAACCATCGCATTGATGTCGTGGATTGATGATGGTTGGAGCTCTTTCAAATATCGTGTCATACCCGCACCGTTAAGCTGGAAGAGTCCCACAGTTTCTCCTTTTGCGAGCATTTCAAATGTTTTCTTATCTTCAATCGGCACATTCTCTATATCAACTTCAACACCTTTAATTTTTTTGGTGAGTTTTACAGCATCAGCAAGGATTGCTAGGTTTTTAATACCAAGAAAGTCGAACTTGAGGAGACCAGCATCTTCAACAGCGTGCATATCAAATTGAGTAATGAGTTTGCCACCCTTAGGGTCAGCTTGGAGTGAGACGAAGTCGGTCAGTGGTGTAGGCGAGATCACAACACCAGCAGCATGCACAGAGATGTGTCTTGCACACCCCTCAATTTTTTGAGCCATATCAAGAATTGCTTTTGTATCAGCGTCTTCTTTGTACATCTTCTTAAGATCAGGTTCCATATTAAGTGCTCGTTCTATGGTCATTGCAAAACCTTGAGATCCCATAGGTATAAGCTTTGATATTCTGTCACCTACACCATAAGGATGTCCGAGCGCTCGTGCCACGTCACGCACCGCACCTCTCGCCATCATCGTTCCAAAGGTACCTATTTGAGCAACTCTATCTTCTCCATACTTTTCTTTTGCGTACTGAAGCATTTGGTCTCTTTTATTATCGGCATAGTCCATGTCGATATCGGGAGCAGAAGGACGCTCAGGATTGAGGAATCGTTCAAATGGAAGTTTGTATTCGAGAGGGTTTACGTTGGTGATATGAGAAAGGTACGTTACGAGAGATCCCGCAACAGAACCTCGAATGGTGGTGAGGATTTCTTTTTCATGAGCGTATCGAAGAAGGTCTCCTACGGTAAGAAAGTAGGGAGCGTAACCTTTGTCTTTAATCACTTTGAGTTCGTACTCGAGACGGTCTATAAGCTCGGGTGTTTTTTCTAAATTTCGTTTTGGTATACCTTCATATGCAAGACATTTGAGTTCATCGTCGTATGTAGATCCCACAGGAATTTTAAAATCAGGAAATACCCACTTACCGAGAGGGATTTCGAGATTGCACATATCTGCAATTTTTAAGGTATTTGAAAGTGCCTCAGGTTCTTTTTTGAAAAATTTCTCTGCTTTTTCACTTGATATAAAAGAAAAATTTTCTTGATTGCTATCAAATGATCCTTCACTTTCTCCGACAGTGTTTCCACTCTGTATTGCCATCATCACCTCACGAGCACGGTGATCTTCGGGCTTGAGGTAATACACATCGTGGGCTGCAACAAGAGGTGTATCGGTTTCCTTAGCAATCTTTTTTAAAGATTCCATTTTCTTCTCATGGCCTTCAATTTCAGGATGGTGAGTGATTTCAATAAAAAAGTTTTCTGCACCATAGATTTGTTTGTACCAAGCGATCAGGCTTTTTGCCTTTTCAAAATCTTCTTGAGCGCAGGCGAGAGCAATATCTCCGCTAAAAGAAGGGGAGATGCAAATAACACCTTCTTTGTGTTTTTCTATAAGCTCTTTGTCTATGCGAGGTTTATAGTAGAAACCTTCGAGGTGAGAGACTGTAACGAGCTTAATGAGGTTTTTATATCCAACAATATCTTTTGCAAGTAATACAAGGCGAGTACGAGAGGTGTCTAGGCCATGTTCTTTGTCATGACGAGTTCGTGCGGCAACGTACGCATCAATGCCAATAATTGGTTTAATCCCGGCTTTTTTACATTCTTTATAAAATTCAATTGCGCCGTAGAGGTTACCATTGTCGGTTAGAGCAAGAGCTGACATTTCATTCTCTTTAGCTGTGTCCACTAAGTCTGGAATTTTAGGCACAGCTTGAAGAAGGGAATAGTGAGAATGGGTGTGAAGGTGGACGAATTTTGCGGACATTGTGCGTATATTTTAGCACTCACGCACAGAATTATGAATTATGATTTATGTGGGGGTTTTTCTTTTGCTTATTTTTACGTTACCTCAGTAGTAAGGCAGAGCTTGTTACGGGGCGGACAAGTTATGTGGTACGCGTTACAATATTTGTGTGAGAAAAATTCCTCCACATATAACTCATATCGTTGGTATTGACGAAGCGGGGCGTGGACCACTTGCGGGTCCGGTTGCTGTGGGGGCTTTTTGTATACCAGTAAATTTCGATAGAAAGTTTTTTATAAAAGTGATGGATTCAAAACAGCTGAGTCATGAAAAGCGGGAGGAGTGGTTTAATAAAATAAAAGATTTACAAAAGAAAGGTGAGATTCAATGTAAGGTTGCTCTTATTGGATCAGAGACTATTGATACACAAGGGATAAGTTATGCTGTGCGACTTGGAATTAGGAGAGTTCTTGATCGTTTAAAGATAGATCCAGAAAAAACTCTCGTGCTTTTAGATGGTTCACTCAAGGCTCCTAAGGAATTTATATACCAAGAAACAATTATTAAGGGTGATGCAAAAGAGCCTGTAATTGGCTGTGCATCAATTATGGCAAAGGTCACGCGTGATTGTTATATGGTGCGTCAGGCAAAAATATTTCCAAAATACACCTTTGATATTCACAAAGGATATGGGACAAGTTTACATAGAAAATCTATAAAAAAACTTGGGCCATGCAGTATTCATCGTTTAAGTTTTTTAAAAAATCTCTTGAATAAATAGCTTGTCGGGTGTACCTTGTGTGGAGTTGTACAAAAATTAAAGGAGGTGTGTCTTGAGTAACATGATGCCGTATTCTTCTGTGCCGGAAAAAGGGATATATCGTTTCAATGGTTCCAAATTAAGAAAGCAGGAAAAAGCTGGAGTCTCTAATAAGAATGCTTTCGACTGTCTCACCTTGAAATACGTCCATGTTGGCGTCTCTTCGAATACACAGGTTGAACTTATAGAAGTTTCGAAATCTAAAGCACCCCCACCATTGTAGGGGGTGTTTTTTTGCCTTGAATAAAAGAGTGGTAGGGTGTAAGTTGAAAAGAGGTTTACGTTCAAAATTTTTTTCCGAAAGGGGATTTTATGCCTGTTTGCACGCCTGTTCCTATTCCTTGTAAGTGTTCGCGTTTCGAAGTTCCTTTTGGAGATGTGCCTGTGGGGAGAGCTTTTTTTAAGCAAGATTCTCGCGGAGAAGAGCGCATTGCTATAAAGGATACTGACAGGACTGGACATTTCATGCTCCCTTCTCCTGAAGGTGATGGAGTATTCACTCTCGATTTGCAAAATGTAGTCACTATCTATATCCCCTCGTAATTGAGGGGATTTCAATTAGATATAGTTTCTAATAATTGACTTATATAAAAATTAATGTTAATATTTTTATGGAATCCAGGAATGTGCAATGTGCATATTCTTAGGGTGGAAAACCATCGAAGTATGGAGGGCTTACAATGCCCAAGAGTCATTTTTCGGCAGGAGTGTGCTGGAGGATTGAAGAAGGTCAAATTCCGAACGAAAACACCATTGAATTTTTGGTGATTGAGTATTCGGAATCAGGGAGAGACAGGGTGGATATTAAGTTCCCTGGGGGAACGAACCGCAAAAATCAAGAAGAGAATCTTCTTGAAACCCTATGTCGAGAGTGGGAAGAGGAAACGTTTCTTCGGATCACTGGATGTCGTCCGTATCCGATGATCAGTGTTCCTAAAGGGCCTGATCATACTCAACACTTTTTCGTTATTGATCCAGGCGATTACGAAGGTCAGTTGCGTACAGAACCTCGAACCGAAGTGGAAGCTGGTCGTCCAACGGAGTATCTCGGTCCTCCGATGTGGGTATCAGCCCGACAACTTTTTCAAGAAATGTTTTCTCCACACAGGAAAGTTCTCGAAAAGATCTTTCCACAAGTACGGGATTACATCCTCTCAACAAGAAAGTGATCAAGTTGCACATAACCCCAAGCGCGGTACGCGCTTGGGGTTACTTTTTGTAAAAAAAGCCCCACAGATTGCCTTTTTAATAAAATGTGCTAAACTCTTTTTTATGGTAAATCGAATGAGATCAACCCGGTCACACACCGGAAATCGACGTAGTCATCACGCTTTGAAACTTCAAGGTCTTTCGTCATGTGCCAACTGTGGTATAGCGAAGATGCGACACACTATGTGTGCACAATGTGGTATGTACAAAGGACGCCAGGTTTTAGATGTGAGTGCTCGAACTGCAAAGAAGGAAAAGAATACAAAAGCAGAAGCAAAAACTGCAGCAAAGTAATTTCTCGTTTTGTGGTATCTCAAGGTATACTAAAACCTTGAGTATGTAGAGTTCTATGGCAAATAGGCACCTTTCAAGATCAATTGTTATGCAAACACTCTTCGAGTGTGATTTTGCTCTCAAAAATGATGCAGAGGCAATTTTGATTTTTAAACGTAACGTAGAAGAGTTTGCTCCTGGTGTTTCTGATGTTGCTTTCATGGAAGACCTCCTCCGAGGTGTTCTTTCAAAGAAAAAAGATCTTGATGTGATCATTGTAAAAGCTGCTCCTGACTGGCCTCTCGAAAAAATTTCTGTTGTAGATAGAAATATTTTACGTATTGGTCTTTACGAACTACTCTTTGCAGATCGTGACCAAGTGCCTCCAAAAGTTGCTATCAATGAAGCTATTGAACTTGCAAAAACATTTGGTGGAGAGACATCAGGTAAATTTGTAAACGGTGTACTTGGTGCTGTGTACAAAGAGATTGGTGAGCCTGGAAAAGAGGAACAGTCAAAGAAAAAGAAGTTTGCAGATGTTCCTGATGATAAGGCGCCAATAGAGCACTTGGGTGGTGCTGTTGTGTATGCACGAGAAAAAGGTGATGTATACCTTGCTCTTGTGCACGATATTTTCGGTCACTGGACTCTTTCAAAAGGTAAGATTGGTGATAGTCCTGAGATAAAAGATGAGGGTGTAGAGGAGGGAACAGTACGTGAAATCAAGGAAGAGCTTGGTCTCGATGTTTCGATCAAGGAAAAGCTTGGTGAGAATACATATATTGCTCATGATCCAGAAAAAGGAAAGCTTCGTAAGCAAGTAACATACTTTTTAGCAGAGTCGTCTTTTGCTGAAATTGTGCCTGAAAAGAAGGGAGGTCTTGATGATGCGCGATGGTTTAAGCTCGCGGATATCCTTGACCTTAATTTTTATAATGATATTCTGCCTATCGTTACTAAAGCCGTGAATATCTTACTTAAAAACTAGACTTGATTTTTTGACATATTCCTTCGTTTTTCGCTCATTTGCTCCTGCACTGTACGTTTAAGTACAGTTTAGTCGCAAGCTTCGCTCAACGCCTCGGACTATATCAAAAACTTAAGTCTTAACTTAAGGATGTGGTTATTTAAAAACTTAATTAGAATCAAGAATAATGAATTAAGATTGTTTCTTAATTCCTGATTCATGGTTCGTAATTCTCAAAATTATGAATTTCAACACTGAAGAAGTAGAAAAAATACTCGGAGTGACTTTTAACGATAAGGCCCTTTTGAAACAGGCTTTTGTTCATCGTTCATTTATTAATGAAAATAAAGGTATTGGTTTGGAGCACAATGAGCGCCTTGAGTTTCTGGGAGACGCTGTTTTGGAACTTGTGATAACACATCATCTCTACGATGCATATCCTGACAAAACAGAAGGTGATATGACTTCGTACCGGAGTGCTTTAGTGAATGCAGATACCTGTGCGGAAGTCGCGGAGAAACTAAAGTTTAATGATTTTCTACTCCTTTCTCGTGGAGAAGCAAAAGATACTGGACGTGCACGTGCGTATATTTTGGCAAATACTCTTGAGTCAGTGATTGGTGCCATATATCTTGATCAGGGGTATGAAGCAACTAAAAAGTTTATTGATACACATATTACTCCTCTTACAGAAGAGATTGTTAAAAAAGGTTTATGGATTGACGCAAAGAGCAAATTTCAGGAGCGAGCTCAGGAAATTACAGGACTTACTCCTTCATATAAAACTCTTAAGGAGGTTGGGCCAGATCATGATAAAAAGTTTTCTATAGGTGTATTTTTGGGTGCGGAACAGGTTGCTGTGGGTGAAGGAAGGTCAAAACAGGATGCGGAACAGGAGGCGGCTAAGAAGGGGCTCGAAACTAAAGAGTGGCAGTAAAAAAGCTTTTAGCTTTTTGCTTTTAGAAAAAAAGAAAAAACCCAGTCGTACATGCGATTGGGTTTTGTGTTTTGGGTGGTTCTTCATTTACGAAAAGGACACGATCACATCGATATGGACTCTCCCGACGTCCTGACAGTAACCACTCGCACACCATGAATCGAAAGGATGTTTGAAGTAAAGGCTATCAATGACAACATAGTGCGCATGTCTTTCTCCTGGACTATGAATGTATATTCCCATCCCCATAATTTTGGGCTGGTTGAGTTCGTCATGTCGTGGAACAAGAATTTCTAGTGAACTGCCCGATTGTCTTATTCCTGCAGGTTTGAATACTATCGTTCCGTAGCGTTTGGCAGTCTTTAAGAAACGAACCGTCACAGTTGATCTGAACAAGTCTTCAATGCACACAAAACCGATTTTCGATAGCGATTGTTTTTTAGACACAATGTGCTCCTTGAAAAGGTTGGACCAAATAAAACATAACAGTATATTTATTTTTTGTCAACAATTTAGAAAAGATCGTTTAGGTGCTAAAATTACAGAAATGTATCTGAAAAGTCTTGAACTTACTGGTTTTAAATCTTTTGCAAAAAAGGGTAATTTGCAATTCACAACTCCTATTACTGCAATTGTAGGTCCAAATGGTTCTGGTAAATCGAACGTAGCTGAATCATTTCGCTTTGTACTTGGTGAACAGTCTTTGAAATCTCTTCGTGGTAAGAAAGGTGAGGATATGATTTTTAATGGTTCAACAGAAGTGCCTCGTTCTAATAAGGCTTCTGTGAAAATTGTCTTTGATAATAAAAAAAGATTTCTCAGTATTGATTTTGATGAAGTGTCTATCGAACGTGCTGTACATCGAGATGGTGTGAATGAGTATTTTTTAAATGGGAGCAAGGTTCGTCTCAAGGATATTTTAGAACTACTTGCAGAGGCTCACATTGGCCCCTCAGGACACCATATTATTTCTCAAGGTGAGGCTGACAGGATTCTTAATGCAAATATAAAGGATCGAAAGGTTATGATTGAAGATGCTTTAGGGCTCAAGATTTTTCAATATAAACGAGAGGAGAGTGAAAGAAAGCTTGTTAAGACGGAGGAAAATATGAAGCAAGTGGAGTCACTTCGCAAAGAGATAATTCCTCACATTCGTTTTCTTAAGAAGCAGGTAGAAAAGGTGGAAAAAGCTCGAACACTTCGCGAAGAGCTACAGACTCTCTATAGAGAGTATTTGAAACGTGAACATGAATTTATTGAGTTAGAAAAAAAGCGGGTTTTTGAAGGAAAAAAAGAGCCTGAGGAAAGAGCTCAACAGCTTGAAAAGGATAGTGCTGAGGCGAAAGATATTTTGCTCCGGGGTGCTAAGAAAGATGAGAAAAGCGAAGAGATAGTGTCTCTCGAAGAAAAACTTCGTCTTCTTCGTACTGAGAAGCAAACTATTTCTCGTGATATCGGAAGACTTGAAGGTGAGATTGCTTCACAAGAACGAATGCTCACAAAAATTGTTTCAAGTGTAGAGCATTCTGAAATTAAAATTTCTTCAAAGGAAGTTGAAGCTTTTGTAGGAACTCTTGAAGATAAAATCTTGGAGGCAGAGAAAGCAGGTGATATAGATACTATGAAAGGTGTGCTCTCACATATTCGAGATATCTTGCGAGGCTTCATGCAAAAGAATACAGGAGAAGAAAAGCAGGATATTTCTCATGAATATAAAGTAGAGATAGAAAATTTAAAAAAGAGCAAAGTTTTATTTGAGGAAAAAATAGAAGGTATATCAAAACAAGAGAAAGAAGTTGGAGAGAGATATGTTGAACTTCAAAAAGAAATTGAAAGAGAGAAAGATTCAAACCGTGATGCTGAAAAAGCAGTATTTCGTATTATGGCTGAGCAAAATCAGGTACATGCAATCCTCAAAGAATTTGCAGTAGCTGAAGCACGTTTGAAACTTATTGAAGAAGAGTTTAAGCGAGAGGTTGCCGAAGGGGCAGCTCTTATTGGGTCTACGCTTTTACAATACAAAGAATTTGTCTTACAAAATGAAAATGTTTTGAGTGAAGCTCGACATATTCAAGAAGGAAGAAAGCGTGATATTGAAAAAACTAAAATTAGACTTGAAGAAGCGGGTGGAGGGTCTGCTGAGGAGATAATGAAAGAATATACTGAAGTCACAGAACGTGAACAGTTTCTAATTAAAGAAATAGAGGATCTAGAACAGTCAAAAAATTCTTTGAAGGTTTTGATACAAGATTTGGAAGAAAAGCTCAATACTCAGTTTAAAGAGGGTATAGAAAAAATTAACACACAGTTCCAAGATTTTTTTGCTTTGATGTTTGGTGGTGGACATGCAAAACTTTCGGTTATAAAAGAAAAGAAACGTAAAAAAAGTACTTTCGATGGTTTAGATGAGGTTGAAGCGATTATCGATGGCGTGCCCGAAGAAGAAGGTGAGGAGGGAATTGATATTGATGTATCGCTCCCACGAAAGAAAACAAAAGGTCTTATGATGCTCTCTGGCGGTGAGCGTGCACTTACCTCTATCGCACTTCTCTTTGCGGTCTCTCAGGTTAACCCGCCACCATTTATTATTCTCGATGAAACGGACGCAGCGCTTGATGAGGCGAACTCAAAGAAGTATGGCGATATGGTAGAAAACCTCTCAAAACATTCACAGCTTATACTTATTACTCACAATCGTGAGACAATGGCACGAGCAGGTGTGATCTATGGAGTGACAATGGGCTCTGGTGGTGTTTCAAAACTTCTTTCTATTGCATTTGAAGAAGCACAGGTTGTTGCGAAATAAAAAAACCGACGTCTCGTGACAGCGGTTTATTTTAGGATTGGTGGTTTACAACATAATTAAGTCTTCTTCTTTAAGGGAGTTACCTTTCGAGTCCCGAGTGACAATAAAAAACGTAGGTTTATTTCCAGTGATTTTCCACACTCCTCTATCGAAATATACCAGTGAACATTGATCGGTGTTTTCTATTATGAATTTTTTTCCACTCCTCGAGACATTTGGTGCAGTAGTAAGTTTACACCATTGGTTTGTGTGGGGTAGGTATCTGGCAGTCCATAATGTATCTATTGTAAGTCTGTTATTTGAAACTTTTATTTTTTTTATTGCTCCACGTATTATCCAAAGGTCATCCTGTGTGTCGATCGAAAGTATTTGACCCTGTACAAAGTTATCATTGTCTATCATTTCAATAAATTCCATTCGAGGTCTCCTTATTTAAAGATCTTGCTGCGCCAGAGTATTTATACATTTAAAGGTTGTGTTAGTCAAAAAACCACCGAAGCCTTACGGCTTCGGTGGTTTTGTTGTGTTTGATGTAGATTGTAATTTAAACGAGTATGTAGTCTAAGGTACGACGTTCAAGATCTCCTGCAACAACTTTAAATTTTACTCTGTCACTCAAGGAATATTTTTTCTTTGTTTTCTCGCCAACAAGGCAGTAGTTTTTTACATCAAGAGAATAAAAGTCATCTTTCATATCACGAACCTTTACCATGCCTTCACATTTTGTATTTATTTCTTCAACATAAATACCCCATTCAGTAACACCAGAAATACTACCTTCAAATACTTCTCCAATACGAGCCTTCATATATTCAACTTGTTTTAGTTTGATACTTGCTCGTTCTGCTTCTGCCGCCCTTACTTCATTTTCTGAAGATTCCTCTGCGATTTTTTGATACCGAGCCATTGCATCTTGAGGTACTCTTCCTTGAGAGAGACGGTTGAAGAGTTCTCTGTGCACCATAAGGTCTGGATAGCGTCTGATAGGAGAGGTGAAGTGTGCGTAGTACTGGAACGCAAGACCAAAGTGTCCAATGTTTGCTGTTGAGTACACAGCTTTCGACATAGAGCGGATGGTGGCGATTTTAATAAGTGACTCTTCAGCCTTGCCCTCAACTTTTTTGAGTACAGCGGCAATATCTTTTGAGGTGATATCTTTTTTTATATTAAATTCATACCCGAGAGCTCGAAGGAAAATAGAAAGGTTTGTAAGTTTTTCTATATCTGGCTTATCGTGAATACGGTAGAGGAATGAGAGGGGAAGTTTGAGACGCTGTTGTTCTTTGTAGAAAAACTCAGCTACTTCACGGTTTGCAAGAAGCATAAACTCTTCGACGAGTTTATGGGTATCAAGGCGTTCCTTTTTATAAACACGAATAGGAGTACCTTTTTCATCAAGTACAAACTTAACTTCATCTGCTTCAAAATCAATTGCACCGAGTTTAAATTTTTCTTTTCGTAAAATCTGCGCAATACCCCAAAGAGTTTTAAGTTCTTCTGCGTGTTTGCCTTGTTTCTCATTGATTACTTTCTGTGCATCTTCGTATGAAAAACGTGTGTCGGAGTTGATAATTGTTTTACCAAACCAACGATCTTTTATGGTTACTTTTTCGCCTATGTATTCAATAGTAAATATACTTGAGAAGGTAAGTCGGTCTACATT
>JBJOQC010000010.1:0-9839 GCA_046050145.1 Candidatus Parcubacteria bacterium
TAGAACCCGCTGATTCCCAGCTACCAATGTGCCATCCGTATTGATAGCAGGGAGTTCAGCGAGATTGAATTTCTTCAAACTACGTTTCAATCCCTCTAACTGCACTTCCGATAATTTTCTAGGATTTTTCTGGTATCGAATGAGGTCTTTTACTTTACGACGCTCAGTTCGCCACTCTAATTTTTGTTTAGACATAGTAATGCTGATTACTTATTAATCAGTACAACAAAAAACACTAACCATTTGGGGTTAGTGTTTTTTGAATTAGGAGTGAGAAGCTCACTTGATATAACGCAACAACACAACCCGTTTAGGTTGAAATTTGTTGCCTTATCAATAAGCTTGGTCTGACAGATAGCGTTTACGCTTCTGCCCAGCATTTTTCTAAAGATTGAGTGCAATACTCAATTGACGCTCCGTGTGCGACATGTCGGCAATATGATTTTTGAATGTACTACTAGTATCGTAATACTTTGGCTAGATAATGCAATTAGATTTTCTGGGGATATTGCTACAAAAGAATGATTTTATTACTGAATTCCATTTAAGCGCTTCAGATCTTCTATTGTTTCAGGAGTAGGCTCGCCTACGACGACAATATATTCAGGAGCATCAGAGGCGGCAAAAAATTTAATACTTACCATCAGACATTTTGTTCCATCTTTCCTTGATAACAACCCAAGACCCATAACGTTAGCGACGGGGACTTTCCCTATGTGGGGTACAGTGCTCCCTTCGTAGTCGCAACCAAGCCAGTATCCTACATCGTCTATTTCACCAAGGATTGTAGGTAGTACAAAATTTTTACTGAGGGCGTTCGGTCCTAAATATGCAACTACAGCACAGTACGCTATACGGGTAATCATTATTTCAAAGTGATTTCCTTTGTATTTTGCACTCCCAATTATTTGCTTAATATTATGTTTATCCGAGAATTCCTTTAAATCAACCTTTCCAAAACCAATGGTTCTTAGCGCAATCCATACTGCACCGAATTTGTAATCTTCGTTACCAAAAAACGCAGGTAGAGGAAATTCGGGGAAAAGTGCAATACCCAAAGTCTCGTCTTTATTTAACTGCAAGGTTGTTTCAGTCCTATCTTTGAGCACTACATCCATATTGAATGTCATTTCCTGTAGTTTTGATCTGCGAGATGGGTAGTCAAGACAAGCTCTAGCTTCAATCCAGTTTTCATGGATAGGATTACGCTCGTACTTCGATGTGATTTTTCTACACTCTTCACAGCTGGCTTTCTTAAGAACCATCGTACCTGCAAGAGACAGAGGAATTACATGCTCATCAGTTAGAGGTAGATCCGTCTTATTGCAGTAAATACATTTACCAATGTTAGTGTATTTTTGCTCCAAAATCATATTGTCATAATAGTGTATCTGAAACCTTGTAGGTAAGTAAGCTTCGCAAGACCCAATATGTAAGCTAAGGTACTGACTAATAGCGTTAAATACGCTATTATTGTTCGTACACAACTGAATATGCAGACCTAACCCCTAAAAAACCTTGTGTTTTCTAGGGTATGGTCAAAAACGCGATCAACTTAAAAACCCCGGCATCAGGGGCGTTGATCGCGTTGCGTAGGGAAACTTACGTAGAGACTCTGTCTCATCTTGGTGTCCGGGTTTTTGTGTACCCGAACGCTCCATAAAATCGCGATCAACGATATGTATAAAAAATTACCAGTGAGGAAACTCACAGGTTTTGAGATATTTAAAAACTCAGGACCACAATCATTCAATGTACTAGAATTCTGGCAGTATGGCTTTTCAAGCCTTAACTCTAATGTGCTTCGGGGAGCACTAGCCGAGTTTATTGTCGAAAACGCTCTCAAACAAAATAAAGATATCGACGTTCGTAGTCCTTGGGGAGACTACGATGTTTTGTATCAGGATATAAAAATCGAAGTGAAGTGTTGCTCTTATATTCAAGATTGGGATCAGAACCAATTCTCAAAAGTACTATGGTCAGGTCTTAAAGCAAAAGAGCTTTATTACTCAGAAGCCGTGACAAAGCTATCTGACTTAAGCAAAACGTCCTCCTATAAATCCGATATCTACGTACTAGCTTTATTTAAGCATCAAGACCATGCCTCACTCGACATCCTCGATATGAATCAATGGTGCTTCTATGTGTTGTCTAAATCTGAAATAGAAAGAATTACTAAGAGTGGAAATAGCGTATCGCTAACAAGGCTTGAAAAGGAAGGTCTAAACGAAGTTTCTTTCGCTGAATTAAAGCCTACAATAAAGGCTATTGTGAAGAATTTGTGTTAAAATAACGCTAATTATGGCATCACATTTAGAAAATAGCTTTAAAAGAATCGATAACGAACTTTGGACAGATGGTGGTGCAAATAATCCTGGTGACTATATAACTCAAATATCATGGGTGCTGTTTCTAAAATATCTTGAAGACCTTGAAAATCGAAGAAAGATTGATGCCGAGCTAAATAATCAAAAATACACTCCGATCATTAAAGAAGAGTTTCGGTGGCATTCGTGGGCAGTGCCAAAGACTAAGGATGGTAAAAAAGATGTCACACTAGCTCTAACAGGAAAAGATTTACTTGAGTTCGTACACAAAGAACTATTTCCTTACCTCAAAGCATTTAAGAGTACTACTGAAAATACTAAGACCATCGCATACAAAATCGGAGAAATATTCAGTGAGATAGATTGTAAAATTCAGAACGGAAATACGCTTCGTTCAATGATTGATACAATCGATGAGCTTGAATTTAAAAAACAAGAACAGCTCGATGATCTGTCACATCTTTTTGAGGATAGATTGAAGCTTCTTGGAGGAGCTGGACGAAGTGGAGAGTATTACACCCCACGACCACTTATTAAAACAATGATTAAGGCACTTGATTTAGTGCCAGAAAAAACTATATACGATGGTGCTGCTGGCACGGCGGGTTTCTTAACAGAATCTTTTGATTTTTTGAAAGCAAAGGATTTGTCTGTAAAGGAGTTGAAGTTTCTCAAGGAAGAAACTTTCACAGGGAAAAATAAAATGGCTCAGCCGTATCTGCTCGGTACCATGAACATGATTCTTCATGGTATTGAGACTCCAAATATGATTCATACTAACACTCTGACCGAAGACACTGCTGATATTCAGGAGAAGGACAGATTTGATTATGTTTTAGCGAACCCACCATTCGGAGGTAAGGAGAAAAATGAGGTTCAGGTTAATTTTCCAGTAAAGACTGGAGCAACTGAACTCCTGTTTCTTCAGCACTTTATGAAACGTCTGCGAGCTGGCGGGAAAGCAGCAATCGTCATCAAAAACACTTTCTTATCTAATACGGACAATGCAACGGTTTCAGTTCGAAAGGAACTACTGGAGACCTGTGATTTACAAGCGGTACTAGATCTGCCAGGAGGAGCTTTTAGTGCCAATGCTTCAACTGGCGTAAAGACCGTCGTTCTTTTCTTTGAAAAAGGTAAACCAACGAAAAAGACTTGGTTTTATCAACTTGATGCAGGACGTAGTCTTGGGAAAACAGATCCACTAAATGAAAAAGATTTTGCTGACTTTTTGAAACTCTATAAAAAGAAAGAAGATAGTTCAGTAAGCTGGTCCGTATCTATTGCAGACGTGAATCCAAAAACCTTTGATTTGTCAGTTAAAAACCCAAATGTCCCTGAAGAAGAGCCACTCCGAACACCTAAAGAAATCATTAAGACTCTCGAGAGACTCGACAAAGAGGCTGCTGTAATACTGAACAAGTTAAAATGATAAAAGACTGGGAGATAAAAAGATTAGGAGAAGTTTTGACGCTCGAATACGGCAAACCACTTCCAGAAACAGACCGAAGTCCAAAGGGAAAATTTCCTGTGTATGGTGCAAACGGAATTAAAACTAGAACGGACAAATTTTATTGTGATCAATACAGCATTATTGTTGGTCGTAAGGGTTCGGCTGGTGAAGTAACACTAACAGAGGAAAAATTTTGGCCACTAGATGTTACTTATTTTGTCACTTTTGACGATAAAAAATTTAATCTCAAATACCTGTTCTGGCTTTTAAAAAGCTTGAATCTTCCATCTTATGCAACAGGGGTAAAGCCTGGGATTAATCGTAATGAAATTTATAATATCGAAATTAAGGTTCCACCACTCACTGAACAAAAGCGGATTGTAAAGATTTTAGACGATAAACTTGAGACACTCGAAAAGTTGAAAGACGTGACGGAGGCACAATCATATGCCGCAAGAGAGCTTTTTGTAAGTCGCTCGGAAGAGTTACTGACAAATAGTAATGAATGGGAGGAAAAAACAATCGGGGACGTCTGTTTTTTAGAAAATGGTGATCGGGGTAAGAATTATCCATCAAATGCCAAATTGCAAATGGAAGGAATTCCTTTTGTAAGTGCAGGCAATTTACAAGAGCAAGGAATTGCATTAAGTGAAAGAAATTATCTTTCAGATAAGCAGTATTCTTTACTAAGAAGCGGTAAATTTACTAGTGGAGATATTTTGTTTTGCTTAAGGGGTTCCCTTGGAAAATATGCGTATGTTAATTCTATAGATAAGGGAGCGATTGCTTCTTCCCTTGTTATTGTCAGACCAAAAGATATTGTCTCAAAAGAATATTTAATGAGTTATTTTGGTTCTGGCTTGTGTAAGAAAATGATTGAAAAATACTCTGGAGGTGCTGCACAACCAAATCTAGGTGCAAAAGATTTGAAAAAATTTTTAATTTACGTCCCGACGCTAAAAGAGCAAAAAGTAATATGTGACGAGCTGGCTACTTTGAAGGGACAAACCAAGGAGTTAGAGCAAGTTTTTCGAAGAAAGATCGCTAATCTAGGGGAACTCAAGAAATCATATCTCAACGAAGCTTTTTCTGGAAAGCTCTAGTTTTTAGTGTACTATTTGAATATCTATGAAAACCGAGGCTGACACACGAAAAGAATATATTGATCCTGCGCTTGATGATGCCAAATGGGGGCATAACCTGACTGAAGGTTCTAAGGTTAGTTGCGAATTTAAGATCACGGATGGTCGGATGCTTTCTGGTGGTGCTCGGGCGAAGCAAAAGTTTGCAGACTATGTGCTTTCTCACAAGAATCAGAAGCTAGCAATTATTGAGGCTAAAAAAGAAGACGAGGAACCAACAGAGGGTCTTGAACAGGTAAAAGAGTATGCCAGATTGCTCAACCTACGAATCGTCTATTCTACTAATGGTAAGCAAACCTACTGTTTCGACATGGAAACAGGGCGCGGTGAATTTGTGGAGCAGTATCCGACTCCTGATGAACTGTATCGAACTGTAAACGGAGTTCAATCAGATATTCATGAGCGAGTATTTGCAGAGCCTTTTCATAAAACTAAGTACGACCCTCGGTACTATCAAGAAAATGCCATCAATGCAGCACTTGGAGCTATAACTAACGGTGACCAACGAGTCTTACTTACTCTTGCTACAGGTACAGGAAAGACGTTTATTGCTTTCCAGATAGTTTGGAAGCTTTTTAACGCAAGATGGAATAATCGTGGAGACGAACGACGTCCAAGAGTTTTGTTCTTGGCTGATAGAAACGTATTGATTGACCAAGCCTTCGGCGATTTTAACCCACTTGAAAGTGAGATTATTCGTGTAAATGGAGAAGAGATTCGTAAGCGAGGAGGAAAGATTCCAACCAACGCCAACTTATTCTTTTCTATTTATCAAGCGATGACTGGAGGTGGAGATAATCCATACTACATGGATTATCCGTCCGATTTCTTTGATTTGATTATTATTGACGAGTGTCACAGAGGAGGTGCTTCAAATGATGGAAACTGGAGAGCGGTACTTGAGCATTTTTCATCCGCTACACATCTAGGACTTACGGCTACACCAAAACGTGATGCCAACATCGATACCTATGAGTATTTTGGTGATCCACGATATACCTACTCACTTCGTGATGGTATTGAGGACGGTTTCTTGACTCCGTTTAAGGTAAAGAAAGTAAGTACTACTATTGATACTTGGAAGCCAGGTCCAGGGGATATTGTTCTAGAGGGTGAAGTAGACCAAGAAGAATACGCAAAGGAAGACATGAACCGAAAAATCATCATCGCTGAGCGAGAAGAAGCTCTGGTGAAGATAATGTTGCGTGAAATGAATGAGACACAAAAGGCGATAGTTTTTTGTATGAGTGAAAAGCACGCATTGATGATTCGTGACTTCATCAACAAACATAAGCAGAGCAACGATGCTGATTACTGTGTTCGAGTAACTGCTTCTGAGGGTTCAGTTGGTGATCAGTGGCTAAAGATTTTCCGAGATAATGAAAAGACGATTCCAACTATTTTGACGACTTCTCAGAAACTATCTACTGGAGTAGATGCTCGGAACCTTCGCTTTGTAGTTTTGATGAGACCTGTTGGGTCAATGGTCGAGTTTAAGCAAATCGTAGGTCGGGGTACTCGTGTATACGAAGGTAAAGACCACTTCACTATTATCGACTTTTATGATAACCACACTAAATTTTCTGACTCAGACTGGGATGGTCCACCTGAAGAGATTGAGACCAAAGTCATAACAGAGGTTGAAGAGAATATCAGTATTCCAGAAAAGACTTTAAAAGATGTCATCGATGAAGCTTTAGAGACTCCGCCAAAGAAGCAGATGCTAAAGGTGCAGTTTGCGCCACATCGAACCGCCTTTATGGATTCTATGGTTGAGACACTATATTTTGATGGTGACGGCAAACCTGTATCTCCTGAGCAATTCCTTAAAGATTTATTTGTTAAGCTTCCGGACTTTTTTGCTGACGAAGAAGCCTTGCGGAAGATTTGGTCTAACCAAGATACTCGTAATAAGTTGATTGATGAATTAGCAGAAAGAGGTTTTGATCTTGGAAAGCTGTTGAATCTACGAGATGCTTTTAAGGCGGGAGACTCTGACATATACGATTTGCTTCGATTTGTTGCCTTCGATAAAGAAATTATTTCACGCAAAGACCGGGTATCAAATGCGGACATACATTTCAAAGATAAGCTTGACGCCAAGAATCAAGAGTTTGTTGAGTTTGTGATAGCTCAGTATGAAAAGAACGGATTTGAATCCCTGAACGATCTTACAAATCTGATAAATCTCAAGTACGGTAATAGTTCTGTTGTTGAGGACATGGGTGGCGTTTCTACAGTTAAAGGTAATTTTGAGACCCTTCAAGAAGTGCTGTATGCAAATTAGCTAGTATGCGTGCAGTCAAAGAATTTACGTACTCCATAATTGATAAACTTGGTTTTAAGCGTGAAAATGTAGTGCCATTCCTGTTGGCTGTACCTGTCGCTATACTATTTCTCCTTGATCAGAATTACTTCGACAATCATTTACTACTACTGATGTGGATTGTCATTGGTGTAGCAGCCAGTGTCGTTATTGCTTGGATTTTTATGCTTGCTGGATTTACAGTCTTGAGAGCATTGTTCCTGTTGAATGCTGAGATTTCACTTATGATCTTTTTGGCACAGGCATACTGCGGAGTCCAGGCCGTGGCCTCACCAAGTGACGATGCACTTCGAACTCTTATATTTTTGGGAGTCGTATACATTGGATACGAATTTTTTAAAGCTTTGAAGAAAGCATTGGAAGTAAGACTCGACAGTATTCCTGAGAAGAAGTGGTCATGGGAGAAAGTAATGGTCGTGTCACTTTTTGCACTTTTTACTCTAGCGTTTCTCTATAGTATCTATCAAGTCACGGAACCTATCGTCTCCAATATGTGTGTTTATCAGAGGTAAATTGTCGAGACCGTAGAATCAATTGTCATTATTTCTGGACTTTTGCACAATGTATTGTATTTCGTTATAATAGTCGGCAGTAGCTTTCGAGCTACACGTCCCGTCAAGGGCACCTCCTGTTAATCAGGCTTCGCTCATGACATCAGGACACATCGTATGTTGTAGGTTGAATCACTTCGTGTTTCTTCCGAAGCATGTTATCCTTAAAGTTGAGACTGACACTTCGGTTTCGGTCTCTCACTTTAAGGAGGCCGGTCTAGTTGGAGCTAGTGGGGAGTTCGATTCTCCCCAGATCGTCATTATTAAGAAAATTGATTTAACTAAAATCTTTTCTAAGGAAGAAATTGGTAAGGCTGTGAAGGCTTTAAGTAGCCCAGCAAAACAATTTAGAAAAAATTACCTGCCAACACACAGGTATGTTTCTTGTGAAGAGCTAAATGCATTAGGTAATTATCTGAAGGATTTTGATTTAGATGCATATTATTCTTCTCTAGAGTCGTATAGCCTACATAAATATAAAGGCGTATCGATTGAAAAAAAGAATGGTAAATTTAGGCCACTATTAGTCCCACATCCTTCGGATAGAATAGTTTTCACTGCTGCTTTTAAGCCCGTGAGGAAAGTGCTTGAAGCGGAATTATTGAAAAGATCAGCTTTAGGAATAGGGGTTGTTAAGGATAAAAAACAAGTTGAACAAACTTTGAAGAGCATCAGACGAGAAATTGTAGCGGGTAAGCATTTCGTACTCTGTCTAGACTTCAAAGATTATTTTTCTTCAATCAACAGGAAGAGATTATTAATTTCTTTGAGCAAGAAATTCCAAAGTAAAAAAGAAAAAGCACTCTATGACCTCGTGAAGCGGTCTATACATAATAAGATTTCAATGAACGAGGAGTTTGTTGAAAAGTTCAGCACCCTTTCTTTAGAGAAGACAGGAATTCCTCAAGGATTAGCATACTCACCACTGCTGGCTAGTTACTATGGTTTGAGACTCGATGATGTGGTCGAAAGAGTTTCAGGCAAGATTGATGTTATGGGTTATCGCTATTTAGATGACATGATAATACTTGCAAAAAGCGTGAATGATCTGAACCTCATCTACAAAGAAATTTGCAATGAGGCATCTAAAATGCAGTTAACACTTCATCCGCTTGAGCCTGGAAGCAAGACTAAGATTGTAGACGCAACTAAAGAAAAGTTTGATTTCTTGGGTATTTATTTCAACACAGATTCAGCTTATGTACCTGAAAAGGCAGTTGAAAAGTTTAAAGAAGTTTTAATGAGAGAAATTTTAAATGAAAAGACAGTATTCTATGATGTTGATCTAGTAAAGAAAAGATTTATCAACTTTGTTAAGGGGTGGAGGAATTACTACAAGACCCATGCCAGAGAGCATTATTTGCAGGTTGTAAGGCCAGAATTGGGAGTATGGCTTGAGAAGTACATGACAAAGAAGCGAAAACATAAAAAGACTCAGTTTTACAAAGACCACGAATCTTTTTTGCAAAGTTGGTAAAGAAGTTCATTAGCTCTGGAAATTTCACCAAGTAGGAATAAAATATTGGGGTGACAGAATACCTCAAATCAAAACAGTACTACATCGACCTGTACGACAAACACACAGTAGAAACCTGTCGGCGATTTGAAAGTAATCGAACCATCTCCGATGTCCCAAGAGGTAAGAAGGTAAGTAAGAAAGAAGCAGAAGCCATAAGTAATTGGGCACACGACCTTATGCTTACCTTTGAGAAAGGTGAGCGCTGGTTAAATAAAAGCAAAACCATTTCTGAATGGATGGAACGTGACCGCAAAAGAGATGAATTTCTTGAGTCCACTAATCCGCCAGAAGATATCCGATGTCTCACTTGTAGAAACCATTTGAAAGTTGACTCCAAACAACTATGGGATGGAGATGATAAGAAGCCAGACCGAGTCCTCTTTATTTTTGAATGTCCGAACAAGTGTGTACCACGTCGGGCATTTTTTAATGATGGAGAAGAATGGAGGCATAAGCCTCATCTGTGTATTAAGTGTCATGCTCCAACAACGCACGAAACGACTGATGATAAAGTAAAAATG
>JBJOQC010000011.1:0-15399 GCA_046050145.1 Candidatus Parcubacteria bacterium
TAAAAGCATACAGTGAAAGAGGTTTTTGTTTTTCAAACTTTTGAGCCTTGAGTACAATTTCCCCCGGCAACATACTGTGTGCACCATCGAGAATTGACTGTGTTGAACGGTAGTTTTCTACAAGACTAATAAGCACCGTCTCAGGATATAACTTTTTAAAATATAAAAAATTCTCAAGACTTGCTCCTTGAAATCGAAATATAGCTTGCTTCTCATCTCCCACCACAAAAAGGTTCGGTCGAGGTGCAAAATGACTTGCTAAAAGTTCAAGTATTTTATTTTGAGCATTATTTGTATCCTGATGTTCATCAACAAGAATGTATTGATGTTGTTCTTGTAATCGCAAAAGTAAATCTTCATTTGAACGAAGTGCTCGAAGCACTTCCATAATCATGTCGTTATAGTCGTAAAGCTTTGCTTTTCTTAGAGAACTCTCATATATATCATAAATTTTTGAAAGCTCTTTATTTTTTGATATAACTTTTTCAAGATCTTTATAGACCCCCTTCATTTTTCCTTTATGAGCACCTTTTTCATGATAGAGATCGACAATAGACACAAACTCATCCTGAGCTTTTTTTATAAGACCTTTAAAATTTTCAGTATCTATACCCTCTCTTTTTAAATCATTAATCCCTGAAAGAATTGGTTTTACAAAATAATTTTGATCACCATATGGCTTAAGAAATTCAAAATCATTTTCTTGAAGTATTTTCTCAACAATACCTATCTGCTCAATATCAGTTGTGCTCCGTGAGCCAATAATATGTGGAAATTCTTCTGGATTATTTTGAATAATTTCGTTTGCAAAACCATGGAATGTATTTATCGAAACTCTATAGGCTACCGTTCCTATGATTCGAGAAAGTCTTTTTCGCATACTGAGAACTCCTGACTCAGTAAACGTGAGAGCTAGAATATTTTCTGGAGCAGTATCAGTTTTTAAAAGTATGTTTGCAATACGCAAAGTTAAAATTTGAGTCTTCCCCGTACCAGGACCCGCCACAACCATGACAGGACCTTCAATAGTGTCTACGGCCTGTTTTTGAGCCTTATTAAGGGTCTTATATGCACTATCGAACAAAGATGTATCCATACAAATATTATACCCATTTTTACAAAAAATAAGATTGAAACAATGAGACAGAACATGCTACAGTGTGGTCTGATTATCCACACGCTGTGCGGACACACAAACGTTCTTTAAGGAGGTTCTATGCCTGCCCTAGTGGTCGCTCAACCTGGTGTTGAAATATCATTCAAAACAAAGAAAGGAAGGTTCGGGAGAGAAAACTACAAAGCTAAACATTGGGCTCTGGGTATCACAGATTTCTGTGGTTCCGTAGAACAAAAAAAACGAGGCACTTTTGTTCTACGGATTGGACCAGTTTCACTTAAGTTCAATCTTGATACTCAAAACCTTATCGTGTATTCATCACAACCACTGGAACCCATACTGGGCACCCACGGGACCATTGTTCACGCGCGACAAAGAATATCAAGTGTTATTAATGCCTTAAGTCTTTTTCCTCGATCGCTTGAGCATCAAGTGCTTAATATCACCATTGGTAGTGCTGTTGTGACACTACAGAAACAGAAAGGGCTTCTCGAAATCGGAGGAAGTGGAGTAGAGATCAAATAAACAAAAAACCCTCGCCGTGCATGCACGGCGAGGGTTTGTTTTTTGTCACACTAAGCCGCACACCACTTAAACTCACGACGAAGCTTCTTGAGAGCTGCGTACTCAATCTGACGAATACGTTGCTCGATCAAGCCTAAGAGATCACCAACCTGTTTTCGAGTAAGAAATACTCCATCATTCAAACCAAATCTCAACCTCACAACCAGCATCTCTTTCGAGGTCAAACCAGCGATCGATAATATCTTGGCGATCGTCTCCTTGTCGTAAAGAATAGAAGATTGTGGTTCCACCCTGATCTTTAAATAAGATTCAATAGACTGAGATGCTCTTCTTTGGCTTTTTCTGGCAACATGCAGCATGGAATTCGAAATAACCCTACAGGCATACGTGCTAAACTGAAAACCACGATCAGGATCAAAGTGCCTTATGGCGTTAAACAGGGCTTCGTTACCAGCAGACTCTAAATCATCCCAATCCACACTCTTCATGAAAGGTTTTGCCATAAATCCAATTAGACCAAGACTCTCCTTGGCAATCCAGTTCTCGAGATCAGTTATCCGCTGCAAAGCCTTTTTTTGTGGGTCGGACATGTCGGCCACCTTAAAACGATCAATCTCAAAAGTGCGTTCCAAAGTCCGAATTTCTCGAAACCAATCTAATACCGAAGACGGCACAGAACTTTTTCTTGACATACTACCCCCTCTGTAAAGTGAGACATGCTTAGGAGAACAACTAATTTTTAGAATAACACATATTTTTAATAAGTAAAATAGAATTAAAAAAACCACCTGACCTAATCCTTTCGGATCAGTCATGGCGGTTTTTTAATCTCAAAACTCCTAGTAGTAATTTCTTAGTCTATTTGCCTTATCATGCTGGCGAATTTTTTCGAGTGCTTTCGCTTCAATCTGTCGAATACGTTCTCGAGTCACACCGAACTCCTTACCCACTTCCTCAAGTGTATGTGTAATGCCATCAACAAGTCCGTGTCGCATCTCTAAAATCTTTCGTTCTTTTTCAGGTAAATCTCCCAAAATTTCTTTTACCTGATCTGCAATAATACGACGAGATGATTCTTGATCTGGTGAAAGAATTTTATCATCAGCAACAAAGTCTCCCAATACCGACTTATCATCATCTTCACCGACAGGATTTTCCAAAGAAACAGTACTCTGATCAATCTTTTCAATTTGATAGATCTTATCAACATCCAAATTCATCTCTACTGCGATTTCTTCTGGAAGAGGATCACGTCCCAAATCTTGAGAAAGTCTTCGAACAACCTGCTTATACTTAGCAATGGTTTCTACCATATGCACTGGTACTCGAATTGTTCGCGACTGGTCTGCAAGAGCGCGAGTTATGGCCTGACGAATCCACCATGTTGCATATGTTGAAAACTTGAAACCTTTCGTCCAATCAAATTTATCAACAGCGCGAAACAAACCAAGATTTCCCTCTTGAATAAGATCAAGAAGTGTAAGATCAGGACTTCGTCCTACATATTTTTTTGCAATAGACACCACGAGACGTAAGTTTGAACGAGCTAAAATATTCTTAGCTTCTTCGTCCCCTGCCTCAATACGCTTTGCAAGATCTTTTTCGAGGGCACCAGAAATAAGCGGATACTGTCCGATCTCTTTCAAATACATTTGAATAGAATCGTAGTTTCCTTCAGCAGAACCTTTTACGTACTTGAGCTTCTCATCATGCTGAGGGTCTTCCAAAAGACCGCCTCCTTCGAGTACATCTACCCCAGCAGTTCGAAGCTTGTCATACAAATCCTCGAGAAAAACCACATCGTCTTCAATCGTTGGAAACTCTTTAAGAATTTCATCGAATGTAATAAAACCACGATCCTTTCCTCGGCCAACCAACTGCTTCATTTTTACTTCCCATGCTTCTGCCTTTTTTTGTTTAGAGAAAGGCTTTTTTGCATTGGCTTCTTTTTTAGATTGAGAATTTCTAAAAGCAGCATGCTTTATTGTTTTACTTGCCTGCTTTTTTGCAGTTCTCTTTATTTTATTCTTTTTAATTTGTTTTTTTGTTTTTGGCATAGTATGTAAACTAAGGTTGTTTCATTAAACTATTGTAACGAATAAGGAGCTCTTCTGTTTTTTTTCTATCCCCTGAAATTTCAGCTTTTTTTATTTCTAACCCTATCCGTTGCAATTCAGCCTTTACAAATTTCTTTCGTACCTGACTCATTAAATCTGCGTACTGCACACCATCGAGACCTTGAGGAAACATTCGTTCTGCGTAAAAAAGTAGACTGTCCTTAGCCTCTTCCGCCTTTTTCCTCATCTCATCATACGAACCCTTCCCTATTGTGTCTTCTATAAATATTCGTAACTTATCCGCGTACTCTGTCTTTTTTTGTTCTTCAGAAAACAAAACTCCAAAGACGATATCGCGAAGAGACTCTGGTGCTTGTGGAGGAGACTCTGTGATCTCTATAACTTGCTTCACTTCACCCTTTTGTTTCTCGGGAACTTTTGCTAAATCTTTCCAAAGCGCTTCTTCAGAAAAACCAAAAGCATCTCGTATTTTTGCTAAAAAATGTGATTTCTCAAGTTCACTTTCAAGCTTTGCCACCAGAGGAAATATCATCTTTTGAACTGCCTCGATAGCCTTTCGTGGAGCAAGATTGAGACGTAAAACATGTTCTAAGTGAAAATCTATAACATGTTTTGAGTCTGAAACAACAGACTTCCACATCTTTACATCCTTCAAAATAAGATCTGCGGGATCAAGGCCTTCTGGCAAAATACCAAGCTTTACCTCAATACCTAAAGATAGGGCTAACTCTGAAGCTCTTCCTGATGCTTTGAAACCTGCATTATCACCATCAAAAATCATAAGTATTTTTGATGAAAGAGACTTAAGTTTTTGAATATGAGATGGAGTAAGTGCCGTACCTGATGTTGCAACAGTATTATCAAACCCCGCCTGATGACACATAAGTAGGTCCATCTGTCCTTCAACCAAGATTGCATAGTCCTTTTTACGAATCCCTATCTTTGCTTTGTGTATACCGTAGAGAACCTCAGATTTATTGAAGAGTACTGAATCAGGACTGTTGAGATATTTCGGAATATTGTCATCTTTTTTTAATGTTCTCCCAGAGAATGCAATAGCCCTACCTGAACTATCGAAGAGTGGAAACATAATCCTGCCACGAAAGACATCATATGAACCCTCAGCTTTTTCACTTTTTTTTACCAAACCTGCCTTAAGCAAGGTATCTTCAGTGAAACCTGATTTCATAAGATGTGTTTTGAGAATTCTCCATTCTTCAGGAGCGAAACCAATCCTCCATTCACGAATAGTTTCTTCCGTAAGACCTCGCTTAAGAAGGTACTCCCGAGCTTCTATATTCTGTTTAAGTTCTGATTCAAAAAAAAGAGTTGCTTCCTCCAAAGCCTTGAACAACTCTTTTTTATGGTCATCCTTTGCTTTTTCTTGAAAAGAACCTTCGAGACTTACACCAGCTTTTGAAGCAAGTATACTGAGAGCACCCTTAAAATCGAGACCTTCAAATTTTTCAACAAAAGTGAAGATGTCACCCTTTGCACCACACCCAAAACAATAGAAGTTTCCTCGAGAAGGAGATATAAAGAAAGACGGTGACTTTTCATTATGAAAAGGACACTTTGCCTTAAAGTTTATACCTGCTTTTTCAAGCTTAATGTATGACCCAATAATATCAGCAACAGAAAGCTTTTCTTTTATTTGTTCTACTGTGGAAGATGACATATGCGTATAAACGCTCTACTTAAGCTTCACCCACATGTAATCTAGATATTTTGATTGTTATTTTTGAGAGACTCAATCAATGAATGCTTCATACTTCCTTTAAAACCAGTACCAGCAGGTACGAGACGTCCCACAATAACGTTCTCCTTAAGACCAACAAGATCATCCTGATAACCTCGAAGAGCACTGTTAATAAGAACTCGTGTTGTGTGCTGGAACGAAGCAGCTGAAAGCACACTTCTTCGAGAGAGAGCAACTTCAGCAATACCCATCACAATTGCATCTGCTTTAGCAATCTCACCTCCCCGAGCCTTCACCTCTTCATTTATCTTTTCAAGCTGAGCTAGTTCTACAACATCACCTCGAGAGAATGAAGCATCTCCAGCCTCAGTAATTCTTCGGCGTGAGAACATCTGCTTAATGATTATTTCGATATGCTTTCGAGACACACTTTCTCCCTGAAGTTCGTAGAGCTTACTAATTTCACGAATAATGTAGTTTTGTGCCTTTTCCTTTCCAGCATATTTGAACAACTCATCAATATTTGCAGATCCGTCAGTCAAGAGATCTCCCTTCTTCACAGTATCCCCTGGTTTTACGAGAATTGTTCGGTGGTAATGAGCAACATATTCAATATCAGTTGCTGCTTTTCCTTTTGATCCTTCAGCTGGCAATACTGAAATAATTTTCTCACGTCCCATAATTTTCACATCAGAAACTGTACCGTCCACATGAGACACCACAGCAGGATTCTTTGGCTTTCGTTTTTCAAAAACCTCTTCAGCACGAGGAAGACCAGCAGTAATATCTCCACCAACTGAGGCAGTACCTCCGGCGTGGAATGTACGCATTGTAAGCTGTGTTCCTGGCTCTCCAATAGATTGAGCAGCGACAGTTCCAACAGCTTCACCAAGATCTACAATCTTGTTTTTACCAAGGTCTGATCCATAGCACTTCACACACACCCCACGAAGAGTTTTACACGCAAGGGGTGATCGTACATATACCTCTGACACATTTTCCTTATCGAGAATAAGAGCATCTTGTTTTGCAAGAAAATGATCTTTCTTAAAGATAACTTTACCCTGGGTATCTTTTACATCAGCCGCCAAGAAACGACCCTTTACTATTTTTGAAATAGAAACCTCAATTCCAGAAGCACTTTCTCTTCGGAGAGTAATACCTTCTTTAGTACCACAATCATCTTCAAGGACCACAACATCTTGCGCCACATCGAAGAGTTTACGAGTAAGGTATCCAGCTTTAGCAGTATTAAGCGCAGTATCAGCAAGACCTTTTCGAGAACCGTGAGTTGTAATGAAGTATTCAATTGGAGTAAGACCTTCCTTACTACATGAAAGAATTGGGAACTCAATAGTTTCTCCAGCCGTGTTCTGAATAAGACCTTTCATACCAGCCATTTGAGTAATCTGAGAGAGAGAACCTCGAGCCCCAGACTTTACCATGTCGTGCACAGAACCTCGTGTTCCAAGAGTTTCTGGAATCAATTTTTCAACATCACCCTTTGCAGCATGCCAAATTTCAATATTCTTTCGAAGTCGTTCTTCTTGAGACAAAAGACCTGTATTGTATTGCTCGAGAACTTCTGCAGCCTTTACCTGAGCTTTCTTAATAACCTCATATTTTCCTTGAGGAATTTTTACGTCATCAATACCCCATGTAACACCAGAGTGTGTTGCATACTTGAAACCAAACTCTTTTACCTTATCCAAAATACCAGGAATACTTTCAATACCGTATCGCTCAATAAAGTCGTCGATAAGCACTGTCATTTTCTTTCGTTCAATTTCACCATTGATGAACGGATAATCTGCTGGGAAAATATTATTGAACATGATTCTTCCTACTGATGTTTCAATAACCTTTCCAGCCTGGTCTCCAAATTTAGGAGTTTGAGGAGCAAGCACTTTAATATTTGCTCGATAACTTACCTCACCAAAATCTCTTGCAAGCATTGCCTCCTGAGGACTTGTAAATATTTTTCCTTCACCTTTTTCACCAGGCAAAATTCGTGTCATCCAGAAACAACCAAGGATAATATCAAGCATTTTTGCTGAAATACTTGGATCACCAGAACCAGGTTTAAGAAGATTCTTATCAGAAGCCATGATTTCTTTAGCTTCAAGCTGTGCCTCTTTTGAGAGAGGAACGTGAACCGCCATCTGATCTCCGTCGAAGTCCGCGTTAAAAGCAGTACATACGAGTGGGTGTACTTGGATAGCATTTCCTTCAATAAGAACTGGGCGGAAAGCTTGGATACCAAGTCGGTGAAGTGTAGGAGCACGGTTAAGAAGCACGTATTTACCGCGAATTACATCTTCGAGAATTGCCCACACTTCTGGAATACCATCATCAATAAGTTTTCCTGCTCCACGAATATTGTACGCAAGTTCTTTCTTCAAAAGTTCTGAAATAACAAAAGGTCTAAAAAGTTCCAATGCCATATGCTTTGGAAGACCACATTGGTCAAGGTGAAGTTCTGGACCAACAACAATCACTGATCGTCCTGAGTAGTCAACACGCTTTCCAAGAAGATTTCCTCGAAGCAATCCTCGCTTACCTTTAAGGTTATCCGCAAGTGACTTCAGAGCTCTTCGTTGAGCTTGAGAACCTTGAGCAGGAGCGGCACTTCCATGACGAATTGAGTTATCAATAAGAGCATCGATAGCCTCCTGGAGAATACGCTTTTCGTTTCTCAAAATAACATCAGGAGCCATGATTTCCTTGAGCTTCTTTAGACGGTTATTTCGGTTAATAACACGACGATAAAGATCGTTTACATCAGATGTTGCATATCGTCCACCATCAAGAGCAACCATCGGTCGAAGTGCTGGAGGAATAACAGGGATACGAGTAAGAAACATCCACTCTGGACGAATATTATTTTTAATCATTCCTCGAATCAAAGAAAGTCTCTTATTTATCTTTTCAACATCAAGAGATCCTGCCTTTTCAAGTTGAGAATCAAGAGTAACTGCCAACTTTTCAAGATCAAGATTTTTGAAAATATTGTATACAGCTTCTGCACCAATACCCGCTTCAAAAAGCGTAGAGTATTTTACTGAATATGTGTGATACAACACTTCGTCAAGCACACCACCCTCTTGAATACTTTCAATTTCACGCTTTGTTTCAAGCAAAAGATCCTTAAGCTTTTCTTTATCACCCTCATTATTAATTGACTTTATCTTTGTCTTAAATTCTCCATCAAGATCCTTAAGGATTCGAGATCGTTCATCTTCGTTTACAACAGTAATGATGTATCCAGCAAAATAAACAACTTTTTCAACATCTCCTGCAGGAATACCAAGTACAAGAGAAATTCTTGAAGGAAGACTTCGGAGGAACCAAATATGAGAAACAGGAGCAGCGAGATCAATGTGACCCATTCGTTCTCGACGAACAATTGAGCGTGTTATTTCAACTCCACATTTTTCACACACAATTCCCTTATATCGAATACCTCGATATTTTCCACAGTAACATTCATAATCCTTATCTGGACCAAAGATTTTTTCATCAAACAAACCACTCTTTTCACTTCTTTGAGTTCGGTAGTTGATTGTTTCTGGCTTCGTAACCTCACCATGAGACCATTCTTTAATTCGCTCAGGAGAAGCGAGTTTTATCGAGATTGTCTCAAAGTCATGTTGTGATTGTATGTTCTTATTCATGATATTTTTTGAAATGCTAATAATTAAGATTACGAATTTGACTCAGAAACATCTTCTTTCGACCTCTCCTTCCTTCTCAAATCAACATCAAGAGAAAGACCCTTCATGTTGTTAATAAGCACATTAAATGACGCTGGTGCATTGAGCTCAGTAATTTCTTCTCCCTTAACAATTGCATCGAATGCAGCAGATCGTCCTGTAATATCATCAGACTTAACAGTAAGCACTTCTCGAAGGTTGTATGCAGCTCCGTGACCCAAAAGTGCCCACACTTCCATTTCTCCAAATCTCTGACCTCCACCCTGAGCCTTTCCTCCAAGTGGCTGTTGAGTAATAAGTGAATAAGGACCAATTGATCGCATGTGAATCTTGTCTTCCACCATGTGGTGAAGCTTCAAGATATACATATATCCAATAGCAATTTTCTGATCAAAAGCCTCTCCAGTTCGTCCATCAAAGAGAATTGTTTTACCATCTTCACTGAAACCTGCTTTCTTAAGCTCATCTTTAATTTCATGTTCTGTCGCTCCTGCAAACGGAGGAACAATAGCCTGATAATTAAGGGTGTGTGCAGCAAGACCAAGGTGAAGCTCGAGAATTTGTCCCAAGTTCATACGAGAAGGCACACCAAGCGGTGTCAAAATAATATCTACCGGAGTACCATCTGGCATGTATGGCATATCCTCTTCAGGAAGAACTTTAGAAATAACTCCTTTATTTCCGTGTCGTCCAGCAAGCTTATCTCCCACAGAAAGACTTCGAAGTTGGGCAATTTCAATATGGATTCTCTTGATGATTCCACTTTCAAGCTTGTCACCCTTTTCTCGAGAAAATACTTGTACCTTTACGATACGTCCTCGCTTACCATTTTCCATTCTCTTTGATGTATCTTTTACATCACGAGCCTTTTCACCGAAGAGTGATCGGAGTAGACGCTCTTCTGGAGTAAGTTGTGTCTCACCTTTTGGAGTAATCTTTCCAACAAGAATGTCTCCGGGACGAACTTCTGCTCCCACACGAATAATACCGTCCTCATCAAGATTTTTAAGTTTAGCTTCACCAACGTTTGGAATATCACACGTAGTAACTTCAGGTCCAAGTTTTGTATCACGAACATTTACCACAAACTCTTCGAGATGGATTGAAGTAAATTTACTATTTTTAACAAGTCGCTCAGACACAATGATCGCATCTTCATAGTTTGAACCTGACCATGACATAAACGCAATCAGTACGTTTTGACCAAGAGCCATTTCACCCTTATCTGAAGATGAAGTATCAGCAAGAAGAGCACCTTTCTTCACTTTGTCCCCTACAGAAACTACTGGTCGCTGATGAAATGCTGTAAATCCGTTTGTTCGAGAAAAAGTAACGAGAGTGTATGTATGCTCCTTACCCTTACTGTTCTTAACAACAACTTTTTTACCATCAACATGAGTCACAGTACCTTCTTCGAGAGCTGTAATAACTCTACCTGTGTCGAGAACCGCATGTTCAATACCTGTAGCAACAAGAGGTGCTTCTGGCACAATACATGGAGTTGCCTGCTTCTGCATGTTAGAACCCATGAGTGCTCGGTTTGCATCGTCATGATTCAAAAATGGAATCATAGAAGTTGCAATAGAAAATGCTTGGTTTGTCGCAACATCAATATAATCAATCTCATCTCGAGAAACAACTGTAGGCTTACCATTTACACGCACCTCAACTCTGTCTTCAAGGATCTTTCCTGATTCATCATAGAGAGTCGCAGCATGAGCAATCTTAAAGTTTTCTTCTTCGAGAGCATTTAGGTAATCAATTTCCTTAGTCACCTTACCGTTCTTAACCTTTGCATATGGAGTTTCGATCATGCCAAAGTCATTCACTCGTGCATATACAGAAAGACGTAAAATAAGACCGATGTTTGCACCTTCCGGTGTGTGAATTGGACAAAGTCTTCCGTAGTGTGAAGGGTGAACATCACGCACTTCAAAACCAGCGCGATTTCTATTCAAACCTCCCGGTCCAAGAGCAGACAAAGTTCTCAAGTGTTCAACTTCAGCAAGCGCATTTTCTTGCGCCATAAACTGTGACAACTGGTTTGTGGCAAAAAATTCTTTAATACGAGCTTGGAGTGGCTTTGGACTAATAAACTGAACAGGCATAGTAACACTTGTCTCAATCGTAGACATTCTGTTTTGAATATTACGCTTGATTTGTGACATACCTACACGAATCTTTTGCTGAAGAAGTTCTCCAACGAAACGTACTCGTCGTGAACCAAGGTGATCAATATCATCAGGAGTTGCATCAGGAGTGTTATTAAGTAATGCAACATGACTAATGATTGTTACAAAATCATCAATCGAAAGAGTTCGTGTTTCAAGATCTTTTTTATCGAGACTCTTATTAAAACGCTTGTTAAACCGAAAACGTCCTACTCGAGAGAGGTCATATCGCTCCTTATCAAAGAGAGCAAGAACGAAATCTCGAGCATTTTGAGCTGTGGCGAGGTCTCCATCTCGAAGTTTCTTGTGAATATCAATAAATGATTCATCAAGAGTTTTTGCTGTGTCTTTTGCAAGAGTCTTTTCAATTGCAACACGAGCATGTTCATCACCCTTGAAAAGTGAAAGGATTTCTTCATTGGTCTTTCCTCCAAAAGCGCGGAGAAGTGAAGTTACTGCAAACTTTCGCTTTCTGTCGATACGAACAAAAAATACTCCATCTGCATCAGTCTCTATTTCAATCCATACACCACGAGCAGGGATAATTTTCGCACCAAAATGCTTTTTATTTCGAACTTCTTGAGCAGTAAAGAATGCACCAAATGATCGAGCGAGCTGTGGCACAATAACGCGCTCAATACCTCCAACAATAAATGTTCCGTGATTAGTCATCAAAGGAAAATCAGCAAGGAAGATTTCTTGCTCTTTTGATGTTTTAAGAGTTTGATTCTCTAGACGTACACGAACCTTGAGAGGAGCTTCGTATGACATCTTATTGTCCTTTGCATAGTACTCATCGTACTTAGGCATGCCAAGTTCAAAACCAGTAAAATCAAGAGTGAATTTTTTACCAGAATAATCCTTTATTGAAGAGAATTCTTGAAATACTTCCTTGAGACCCTCTTTAATAAGCCAGTCATATGAAGTGGTTTGTGTTTCCACCAAGTTTGGCATGTCTACAAGAGGTTCCTTGAAGCGACCGAAAAACTTCTTTTCGCGCTTTCCTGAAACAACACTTCGTTTTGTTGAAACTGCCATATGTGTATAAAAATTAAGATAAAACCTTGTAATAAAATTGCCCCTAAAAACAAAAATACACCTTACGTACGTAAGGTATTTAGATTCTCTTCTTCTTTATTTATGTAGATTAAGCAAGTGAATCTCCTCTTAAGATCTTTGGCCACAAGACCCCTTAAATTCACCACTTGAGCTGTCTTAACTCATTCCCGCAAGTAGTAAGGTCAAGTATACTTACAATCACAAAGATGTCAAGCGAGCAAATAAAAACTGTGGATAAGAAAACCGCCCCTGCACGAGCAAAGACGGTTCAATTTCAAAAAAAACACAAAGATTACATCACAACAGGTTTACTCGGAACAAACTGTAGAAGAGTTGGGAGAATGGATTGAGGAAGCTCGCGAGCTTTCAAAGTACTCAAAACACTAAGCTGCTCCTCTGAAAGACTACTGAGATCAGCTTGTGTTTTAGCTGTATGCAGAATTGCCAAACGAGACTCTGTCTTCATAGCATTCCACCAGGGAGCTATTGAAATACGTATATAAACAAGAGACATATATAACCCCCTTTCAAGGAAATTTCTAGTCTGACAATACTCTATTTATTTCCCCTTCGCCACTCCTCTATTTTTTTATGATCTCCAGAAAGAAGAACTTTTGGCACCTTGTATTTTTTACCTTTATATTCAAAAACTTCAGGTCGTGTATATGAATCAGGTGAAGCTATACGAGACTCTTCTAAAGAATTTATATCTCCCAAAACCCCTTCTACCTGTCGAGACATAACATCCACAATAAGCATTGCGGGGAGCTCTCCACCTGTAAGTACAAAAGGTCCAACAGAAACATCTTCTGTCTTAAATGCCTTTTTTACTCTTGAATCAATACCTTCGTATCTTCCACAAACAATAATTATATCTGTGTATTTTTTAGTAGCCTTCTTTGCATACTCATTTGTAAATTGTGTTCCAGAAGGAGAAAGCCAGATAATTTTTGTCTTTTTTGGGCTTGAAATCGATTTTGCTTTTTCAATCGCAAGAATTACTGGTAAAGCTCGTACAACCATCCCCGGTCCACCACCATAAGGCTTATCGTCAACTCGCTTTTTTACATCACTCTCGTAATCCTTTGGATCATAAAAATAAACACGGATTTTTTCATCTGATAGAGCCCTCTTTAATATTGATTCTCCCAAATACGATGTAAATGAATCTGGGAATAGTGTGATTATGTGAAAATTCATATCGAAGCTTATAGCTGAAAGCTTATAGCTTTTAGCTTAAAAAATCAAAAAACCCACAACGTGCGTTGTGGGTTTTTTGATTTTTATTTAAATCTTTAGATCTGCCATTGCTTCATCAACAGTTTTAGTTGCTGATTCAGATCGCTTTCCTCCTTCTGGTTCATTGATCTTCAAATTAACGCGAGCGTTATTCTTCATTCCAACAACCCGAAGAAGTGTTCTGATAGCCTTTGCAGTGTTACCTGATCGGCCAATGATCTTACCCATGTCGAGCGGGTTAACATCGAGAGTCATGAGAACTCCCATCTCATCAACAGTCCTTGTGATTTTTACATCATTTGGATTATCGACAAGAGACTTTACTGTAAATTCTAGAAACTGTGTATCGTTTTCAGTAGACATTTTGGATGTATATATGCTAATCGCGCAGTAATTCGACCCCGAAGCGGTAATAAATCTTCCGCGATACTGCTCTATAAACTATACCTAAAATATAAAATTAGGCAACAGGAGCTGGCTCAGGCTTTACTTCTGGAGCGGCTTGAGGCGCACTTGCTTGTGGAGCTTCAGGAGGGGTATCCTTTTTAATTGGAGTTCGCTTTGGTAAAGCGTTTACTTTCTTACCTGTAATAATCTTTTTTTCTACAAAGAGATTATGGAGTGTGTCAGAAAGTTTTGCGCCTTTTGAAATCCAGTGTGTAATACGTTCAGTATTGATCTGCTCATTTGATTTACGAGGATCATAGTTTCCAAGCATTTCTAAGTAGCGACCACTCTTTGGACTATTTTGAGAATCAGTTAACACAATACGAAATGTTGTTTCGTGGTTGCGTCCTGTTCTTTGTAACCTGATTTTTAACATGGGGAATATAGTAGCAGATGATCAATAAATGGTCAATTTGCGTGTATTTTGATATAGTCGACTCTATATGAACACACCAAAATCTAGTGAAGGTAGTAAAGAAGATAAAACAAACCACCCTTTTTTAAAAAAAACACAGTCTTCACAAAATAATCAACCAAAAGAAGCTTTGACTTTTTCTGGAGTCATTTCAGTATCTGCTCGAGGCGTAGGCTATCTTGAAGTAGAGAGTCAGGAAGAAGATATTGAAATACAAAAAGAAAACCTCAAAACTGCTCTCAATAAAGATGAGGTTGAAGTTATTGTCCTACCTAAAAAAATCTTTAATCGTACTCAAGGACAGGTAGTCAAAATCATCCGTCGTGCAAAGATAGAGTTTGTCGGCACAGTACTCAAACGAGCTCAAAAAATATTTGTAAGTGCAGACGATAAAAGAATGTATGCAGAGATTGAGCTTGGCGGAGAAGAATCTAAAAACCTACAGGAAAGAGACAAGGTGCTCGTACGTATAAATCAATGGAACAATGAAGTACCTCAGGGAACACTTTTAAAGAAGATTGGTACTAAAGGTGAACATAATGCCGAAATAGAATCAATCGTACTTGATAAGGGTTTTGAAATTGATTTTCCGGAAGATGTAGACAGAGAGGCAGAGAGACTAAAAAAAGAAAGTGAAGAACCAGGATACTGGGACATACAAGCAAAGAATCGAAGAGACATGCGTGGAACACTTACTTTCACCATAGACCCTGCTGACGCAAAAGACTTTGATGACGCTATCTCGATTAAAGAACTCGGAGTAAACACTTTTGAAATAGGAGTCCATATTGCGGATGTATCTCACTACGTAACAGAAAAATCTGCCCTTGATAAAGAAGCACGAAAGCGTGGTACTTCAGTCTATCTCGTTGACCGTACTATCCCGATGCTTCCTGAAATACTTTCAAACGATCTCTGTAGTTTGAATCCAAATGT
>JBJOQC010000012.1:0-6135 GCA_046050145.1 Candidatus Parcubacteria bacterium
GAAATCATTGGCTCGAACTCGTGCGAAACTGGATTTTACAAGCCAACCAAGCACAAAATCTCGCTTCTTCAAAAAAGTTTGAGGAAATGAAAACTTTTTTGAAAACCATCGGCTCGAACCGTCATTTGCGCGCAAGCGCGCTCTCCGTGGATTTCAAAACGCCCTTTTCTTTTCTTGCCGAACTTCCCATTACCGCGCGGAGCGCGGACGCATTTTCGCGGGGAAATTCAATCGGGTGGACCCTACAGGACTCGAACCTGCCACCCCCTCATTGCAAATGAGGTGCTCTACCAGATGAGCTAAGGGCCCGTAAGTCAAAATATTACACGATTTTGTGAATATTGCCAATATGAGTAGGAATTGATTAATACCCTTGCAACAAATCATATTTCATGATATAAAAAATCTATGACAAATGGAGGGAAAATTGCAGAATTTAAGCCACATCTCTGTACTCGATGTGGTAATTCCCATGTCTTCTTTAAACAGAAGACTCTCTGTCCGAACTGTAAGCTTGAACAAGTTGAAGAGAGTCATATTCATTTTGAATTTATCCCTACATTACTTGAGCTTATGAAGCGCCATAAGAGAGCATACAATCGCTATACTCCGAGTGTTTGGTTTATGAAAACAGTTTTTGATGAGGTTGCGCGGGTATGCTTTCAGGTCTTTGACCGTCTCGAGGAAGAGAATCATATAGATGAAAAGGTTCGCATTAAGAAAATACTAGATGAGATGAATTGGAGAAAAAAGGGCTATTTAAAAATCCATTCTCGCGAGATAATTGCTGAGCTGTATAAAGGGTATGCAGCCAAGAAACCGAGACACTCTGTTGTGTCTAAACTTCGTTTTGCTCTCGCTGCATAGTCTTATTGCCATAATCTATTTACGGTGGTAGTATATTTTCTGCTGTTACTTGACGGATCAAGTAATGGTAAATCATTCATTCCTTTTTTAGGAGCGATTGCATGTCGAGAGGCTTCACTACCGTGTTAGGGGTTTTTCGGGAAAAACAGGGTCGGAAAGCACCCGCCTCTGTTGTTGGTCTGAAGGAAGCGAAAGCTCACCTTCAGGATCTCAAAAAGGAGAGGCGAAAAGCAAAAACCTCTTCTCACAGAACAGCTCTTCTGATTCAGATTCACAGACAGCAGAAGTGGATCAAATCGATGAAGAAGCAGGAGGGTCGTCGGAATGTTTCCGAGATCGTCCTTACTCTCGAAGCGGAGTTCAAAAGGACTCCTTCTCGAGAGAAGGGAAAAAGGAGAAGGATCAAGGCGCAAATCAATACCCTGAAAAGGGCGGCATGAATTTTGTGCCCGAGTGCACTGATGCGGGCGGGGTCGAAAGACCCCGCTTTTTTTATGTAAAAAATAGGTAGACAATAAAAAAACCCGCGCTACTGCAGAACGCAGCAACGCGGGCTTCCGGGGGCAAAGGTAAGAACAAAAAATCTAACTAGGGTATATACTACCAGCTTTCAAAAATAAGTCAATGATATGTTTACTATATAAAATATAATTTTATATATGTCAAATACTGTATATAAACACCTCGAAAAGGCTTTTGTTTGCTAGAATATTGTGTATGAATACAGCACACTTTATTTCACAGCAAATTTCTTGGAAGCCAGATATTTCTACACTACATGCACATAAAAAAACTCCCCACTTTGTTTTGTGTGGTATGGGAGGTTCACATCTTGCAACAGGACTTCTCAAAATGCTTCGCCCTGGTATAGATCTCTATGTGCATCGAGACTACAACCTTCCGCCTTTTTCAGATGAATTTTTTAATCAGAGTGTATGTATTGCAAGCTCTTATTCTGGTAATACAGAAGAGGTTCTTTCTTTTTATTCCGAGGCGCAGACAAAAGGTTACAGTCTTATTGTTATTACTTCGGGTGGAAAGCTTTTGGAATTAGCAAAGAAAGACAACATTCCTTTCATTCTTCTGCCTCAGGGGTTACAGCCTCGTGATGCTCTTGGTTTCTTCTTAAGTGCTCTTACTCACATTGTAGGAGATCAGGAGTTACTTGCCCTATTCCAGTCTTTTTCTGAAGAAACTAGTCCTCTCGATATAAAAGCTCTCTCTTTTGTTGAATTTTTACAGGGTAGGATTCCTGTTATATACAGCTCTCTTAAAAATTTACCCCTTGCTTATATCTGGAAAATAAAACTAAACGAAACATCTAAGGTTCCAGCTTTTTATAATGTTTTGCCAGAGCTCAATCACAATGAGATGGAAGGTTTTGATAGTGTGCCTCAAACAGAAGGTCTATCAAAACAATTTTCTTTTGTATTTCTCAAAGACTCTACAGATAATCCCCGAATAATTAAACGTATGGAAGTTTTGAAAGAGCTTTTTGTATCAAAGGGTTTACCTGTCTTGGAGTATGTTTTAAACACAGAGAGTGTGCTTCATAAAATAACAGAAGCGGTTGATGTTGCTCACGGTGTGTCAGTAAAACTTGCAGAGCTTTCGGGTGTTGATCCAGAGAGTGTGCCTCTCATTGAATCTTTTAAAAAGAAGCTTGCATAAATATAATGGCTCACTATCTTCTCTTTGATATAGGTGGAACAAAAATGCGTTTTGCTGTTTCAAAAAATCTTGAGACTTTTGAACGTGCTGTCACTATTTCAAATCCAGAGGATTATACGATAGCACTTGAAGAAATTTCTCGTATTGTGAGAGATCTTTCCAAGGACGAACCTTTTACAAAAGTTGCGGGAGGAATCACTGGTATATGGAACAAAGATCATACAGTACTTTTAAATTCACCACACCTATCTTCTTGGAAGGGTAAACATGTGCGTGCTGATTTAGAAAAAATAGTAGGCTGTCCTGTCTGTCTTGAAAATGATAGTGCGATGGTTGGTCTCGGTGAGGCTCATTTTGGTGGAGGTAAGGATTTTGATGTTGTGGTGTATATAACAGTGAGTACTGGGGTCGGCGGTGCGCGTATTGTTTCAGGTCTTATAGACAGGTCTAGTTATGGCTTCGAACCAGGACACCAGATCATCGATTTTTCAGGATCAGTTGAGCCTCGTTTCAATTCACGAGGTACTCTTGAGGGTTTTGTGTCTGGCACCTCAGTTCTTCGTCAAAGAGGTGTGTCTCCAAAAGACATTTCTTCACAAGACCCTCTCTGGGATGATCTTGCAGAAAAACTTGCGTACGGTCTCTACAATTCTATCCTTCACTGGTCTCCTGACTGTGTCGTTTTGGGAGGTTCTATGATTGTGGGAAATCCAGCAATTTCAATTGATGCTGTGAACGGGTATTTAAAAGAAGTATGTGAAGCTGTGCCATGTCCAGTTATTAAAAAAGCTGAACTTCGAGATGAAGGAGGTCTTTATGGTGCACTTGCGTATTTGAAACAGCAACAAGGATAAGTTATTCTAAAGAGGTCTCTGTAATATTTTCTTTTTAATTTTTAATTCTCATCATGTCTATAAAATCTTTTCTTCTAAAAAAATTACTGAAATCAAAAATGAAGGATGTTCCTGAAGCGGAACAGGACAAGATGATTGCCCTCATAGAGAAAAATCCTGAGCTCTTTCAAAAGATTGCTCTTGAGGTTCAAGAAAAAATGAAGGGTGGAAAAGATCAGATGGCAGCTTCAATGGAGGTAATGCAAAAGTATCAAGCTGAACTTAAGTCAATAATGTAGTATGGCAAAAAAGATTTTTATTCTCCTTGGTCACCCCCTTCACGACAGTATGTGCGGAAGACTTGCTCTTGCTTACGAAAAGGGTGCTATGGAAGCAGGTCATGAAATCCGTGTTGCTTCTATAGGTGATATGAAATTCGATCCAATCCTTCATCAAGGGTATCGAGCTATTCAAGAACTTGAGCCTGATCTCAAAAAAGTACAGGAAAATATTAGCTGGGCTGATCATTTTGTCTTGCTTTATCCGACATGGTGGTCTGCAATGCCAGCTCTTCTTAAAGGTATGTTTGATCGTATGTGGCTTCCTGGATTTGCTTTTCATTTTAATAAGTCTGGAATAGGGTGGCACAAACTTTTGAGAGGGAAAACCGCTCGAGTGATCATCACTATGGACTCATGGCCACTAGCTTCATGGTTTTTGTTTGGAGACACTACAAACGAAATCAGTCGGGCAATCCTAGGATTCTCAGGATTTTCTCCGGTACGAGTTAAAAAGTTTGGACCAGTAAAAACAGCGTCAGAAGATAAGAAAAATCGCTGGGAAGAAAAGGTTCATCGCTGGGGTATAAAGGCTAAATAGTCTTGCTTTTTTATAAAAACGTGATATTACTTATAAGTAGTAGTTTTGATCTTTCAACTTTTTTCTTCTCGAAAGGAGGTGATTACAATGGAGCATGCACAAAGTTCTCGACTATTTGAGCAGTACAAAGATTTGCTGAAAGAGTACTTCAAGTGGTTTTATTTGATTACAAAGCAACAACAAAAACGTTGTGAGTTGATCAAGAAACCATACAGAGGACCTCAGTCTTGGCTCAAGACAGATCTTGATTTAGCTCAAATGAAATACGCTGAACTGAGAAGGTTTGCGACCGCTTTAGGTTTGTCTAAAGAGCAAGCAGATCTGCACGAAAGCGAAGCTCGAGTGAATGTTCGTGATGGGTTAGCATCTGAACAAGGAGGTGTCTGATGGTCAGGGAAATCACATCGTTCATAAACCGGTAGATGTCTTTTTTTATAAAGCTCTACCGGTTTCTCTTTTATATTATTAAGGCAAAAAATGAAAACCTATTTCAGTAACTTTTTGTTAAACCTGACCGAGGAATATACATTTATAACCACAGAAATCTCATGACAATAATATGTGTTAATAGTAGAGTAAGGATATGAATGAAAATAATGTTATTTTAGATACAAATCTGAGTAAAGAAGAAGTTGGTTTAACCAAAAGTAAAAGTCCGGTGTGGTTAGGTATGAAATTCTTTTTCGCAGATGTGGGTATTTCAGCAGCAGTTGGATTCGTTACTGGAATGATTTTAGCCGCAGCTCACTTCGATGTGAAACAAATAGTGCTACATGGACGAGGAATGGTGGTGGCAATATTTATCGGTTTGTTTGTATCTCTCTGTATATCCTTTGTTCTGCGCCAGCAGTATTCAAACAATCGGAAGGCACTTATTTATCTCATCTTTGCAGGTGCTACGTACTCAATTATTATTTTTTGTACTCAATTAATATTAGAGACGGAAAACTTATCAAAGGTTCTTATTGCTGGTATTGCCCAGGTTATTGTGTATCTTATTGGTTGGGGTGTGGCAAGTAGAACTAAGTTCAATCTATTCTCTGTTCCTTCAGGTCTTATAACAGCATTTTTTGCTGTCGGAATAGTAACAGTATTTTTAAGTACACTTGGCTTAGTTTCAATAATTACAGGAACCAATAAGGAGGTTAGAACTGATGAATCTACCTTGCTAGCTGATCAGGTTTTTTCTTTTTATCAAGATCAGGCCATAATAGAATTTCCATTCCAAACAAATAAAAATAATCCCAATCTGTCTGATCCTCAAAATTTTGATACTCCAGAGAGTATAAACCGAGCTTTATCTTTTATACAGGGAACAATTACTGAATTAGAAACCCACAAGGAAAGACTAGGAAGAATATTTGAAGGTGTACAAAAAATTGTTGATGCAAGCGACCTTAAACAAGCAGCAAAAAAAGAGCTTGTGGAAGAGCTTAGGGCTTATATTGAAGGACCGTGGCCTCAGGAGTTAGCTGATAGTTTTAGAGAAAAAACAAAAGAGATCTTTGTTAACTACGCTTCTCTTTACGAATTTATGCTGGAGCATTACAACGAATATTCTCTTCCTTATGTAGATAGTGGTAAGCATCGTCAGGTTGTATTTAACTCTCAAGAGTATGAAAGTAAGTTTTACGAACTTATTTCAAATGTCGATACTTCCGTTCTTAGTTTACAAGTCGCACGAATTACTTACGATAAATATGTACAAGATGGAAGTGGGAATAAGACATTGCCGATTCCACAATAGTAAATGAGGTAATTAGTACCACTAGGTCGGACCAAGGGATAGTAACCAAAAAAATCATTGCTGTTTGAGAATAGGTGAATTTCTGCTAATCTAGTTTGATGTCATTAAGTATCGGAATCGTAGGTCTCCCAAACGTCG
>JBJOQC010000013.1:0-6615 GCA_046050145.1 Candidatus Parcubacteria bacterium
ATTTCACCCACAATCACACATGTAATCTTTTGTGGAAGCAAACGAAGACCTTTTATGACATCGTCCAATTCGTAATAATCATCATTAGGATTAAGACCAACCACTCCGGTGTAACCAAGAATAAATCTATCGTTTGGAATTTCTAACTCTTTTCTAAACTCTGTCTTACTTTTTTTGTGATCAAACCAGACATCCTCAGCAGCACTACAAAGTGATAATAGAGTATTATTATTTATCTTTTGGTAAAAATTTCTTAAACCACCACTAATCGCAATAACACCATGTGATACCCGAGCAGATATTACATTTCTCATTTGTCTATACCAACGTTCAAGAACAGAGTGTACCTCGAAAAAAATCTTCTTTCGCAAAATAAATCTTGCAAACAAAACTGTAAAAAAAACTGAATCATCCCTAAAATAGACAACATCAAATTCTTTTCTGCGCTTTAAAAGAAAAAGTACTAAACAAAAATTCGCATATATAAGCATTAAAAATTCATACCAACCTCTACCACTCCATCTTGAAATAGTATTTGTTACTCCGAGAGTAACAACATCAAAGGGACGGGTCACCCCTACTTTTTTAAAAAAATCACTAGTTCCTCGGTCCTGGTCAGTTGTAACGAGTTTAACAAAAAAATCTGGCACAGCATTTAGAGCTTCACATGTTTTAGTGAGGTTATATACATTTGTCCTACCAGACAAAAGATTTATACGTGATATACAAAAAATTCGTATCATTCTATCTTCCTATCATATCCTTGAAACCACTTATAATATACTCACCACTCTCTTGGTTTGCTACATATCTTTTTCGTTTATATTCTTGAAGATAAGAGATGAATAAGATTATTTCGTAATCCTTAACATGGGCATTAATTTCTTTAAAATAAGACCTTATGTACCTTTCACACATAATTCTAGAATCCTTATTATTTTTTTTCAGCTTAAAAATAAAATTAAACAGATCAGAACCAGGCAAAGCCTTATCACTTACATAATCATAATCAACAAGAGATATGCTACTTTTTGATATTAAAACATTGTCAGGCGTCATATCTCCATGCTGTAAAATTCGTGGTAATTTTATACCAGAATCAATTGCAAAATTTTCTAAATATTTTTTTATAACAGAAAACGATTTATCAGGAAGACTCAAGGAGGCCAGTGTCTCTGAAGCAAACCTTACAACATCATCCTTTGTCCAATAACTCTCACTGTTTTGTGAAAGATACGCCTGCCACAGGCTGTACTCCCTTAGAACAAAATCTACATGTGTCATTCGACCAGAAAGTTTTACCCCATCACAAACCGACTCTATAGAAAAAATAAACTCTCCGTCATCATATAGATACAGTGGTGATGCAAATATATTTGCATGTTTATATCCTTCAACACTTTTTTTAAGGCGTTTTAAGTTTTCAAAATTAAACCGAATAGTCTCACCAGTTTTGTATGAACGTGTTGTTTTAACACAAAGAATTGGTTGTGTCGCACCATTTTCAAAAATAAAAATAAGTACCTTATCACCCAACTCTCTGCCCGAGGAAGGTGTACTCATTTTCATAAACGACAGTTTTCCACCTCGTAAACCAAATAGCTTTGAATCGTTCCGTACAATCTCAATAATTTTATGTATCATTTTTTTACAACAATTCCAAAACTAAAGAAGAAATATCTATAAAGCCAAAGGACCCCTGGTAAGCGTGAGAAAAATTTTACAAATCTTTTTACAATACTTGTAGACGACATAAGCGAATCAACAGCGTAAGCAAGCGAATTAATATTATTATAAGGAATCATAATTCGCGGAAGATTATATCCTGGATATGGCAAGAAAAAAGTAATGTCATCAAAACCAGCCTCGTGAAGAAGTTTTTCATACCCTCTTTTTGTATATGTGTACGTATCGTAACGTCTTCCTTTTCGTAATTTCATATACATATTTGCAAGCCACCGAGGCATATAACTTGTAAATCTCAAGCCACTATGATCAATCGCCCGCAGATAAGACAAAGCTAAACGATTTTCAATACCCACATACAAAAACCCACCCTTTTTAAGAAGTTTTTTTGCAATTCTTAAACTTTCAAGCTGAGCATCACGAGGATCCTTAAAACGCTCAGTCGCACCAACCCACTCCAAAAGACCATTCATAACAATCAGGTCAAAACTTTCACTTTGAAATGGTTGATCAAAAATACTACCGACACAGACTTCAATATTTTTTAAATTCTCCTTTTCCGCTCTTTTTTTCAAAAACTTCATCCGAAGAAAAGAATTGTCGATAGCAACAACCTCTTTTGTAACACGAGCAAGTGGAATACTAATACGACCCATACCAGCCCCTGCATCTAATACTCTAAAATTTTTATTGATAGGTATAACAAAACGCCAGTCAGCCCTATTCTCCTCAAAAGTAGCATCGAACTTATTTTGATGATGCACCTTGAATTCATCCCAACCCTTTTCATCCAAAACCTTAAGGGCTTTCTCTAACTCTTCCTTAGAAGATTTACCCCAGTATCGATCTTCAGTATAAAAAGGAATCCCCTCTATGGTCTTTATTGGTTTTTTTACATTACTCATGGTGAACAGGTTTTTCTAGAACAATAATTACTGTTTTAAGTAGAGCTCCATAATGCACTCCACAATATGCACATATTTTTTTAATAAAACGTCTGACTGCCGACTGACTCTGTGTATCATACACGATTTTAAGACCTGCTTTACGTGCCATCTTTTTTAGTGAAAAGTAGCTAATAAAATGTAAATTCCAATCCTCAAGCGGACTTGAACCAGAAAGTTTCAAAATATACTGTGTGACCCTTCGAGGCAACCAACTAATAAACCACAATCCTGTATGACTCTCTTTTGGAGCATACTTGTTTGGAAATGAAAGATAAAATTTTCCACCAGGAACAAGGGTTCGTGATATTTCTTTTAACACATCTTGTGGATACGACATGTGCTCCAACACACTTGTTGAATAAGCATAATCAAAGGTGTTATTTAAAAATGGAAATAACTTTCCATTATATATTTTCAAAATAGCTTGAGTATTATCTGACTTAAACCCCTCTTCAGCAAGATTCAAGAGTGAATCCTCTGTTTCAAGTCCATAACAAACAGATCCTGCTCTAGCAAAAGCTCTAAGCATGACACCATTTCCAAAACCAACATCAAGCACCTTTTTTCTCACGGGATCACCGACAGCTTTTGTAAAATCAACAAGAAAATGTTTTGCATTTTTCTCCTTACGCATCCAATCCTCTATAAATTTTTCTTTTTCATACTCACTTCCTCGATGTAAAAAAGAATTGGTATAAGTACGCGCAATCATTTCAAATTGAGACATTCGCTTTAGCACAAAAACATGCTCTGACGACATACCAATATATTCTAATAATGTACCAAGATAGGACCACCCGAACCCGTAGCCAGAAAACACGGGACCCTTAGCATACGCAACAACCCTATATCCAGCCTTCTTAAACAAAGCCTCCCAACTTTTTTTACCAAAAGCAATATACTCTTTTGTATGGCTTGGAAAATTACCATGAGGCGAAGGAAACAAAAGCCTTCTAAATCTGCCTGAAGTTTTTTTTGACGTAGATTCAGTATTAATATTATTCTCAAGATTGATTCCACCACCCCTAAAAAAAGGTTGTCCCTTTAGTTTTCCCACGATCCTATCAAGAGCAAGCAAAAACATATGAGGATAATAAAGTAGCAGATAAAATACCTTAATATGTCGACTCGGAACAATATGCACAGCATACCCATCATGACGAAGCATCTTGTGAGTACTTACCAAGAAAATGTAAGGATCCCGGACATGCTCAAGAACATTCGATGAAAAAATAAAATCAAATGTTTGATCTGGAAAAACTCCCTCAACATTGTCCGCATCGACAGTCTTATATGAAACAGAAGGCACCTTAAGTGATTCCTTTATTCTTTTAAAGTTTAGGTCAGATGAGATAAACTTTTTTATTCGTGGAGCAAGAAGAGCTGTCTGAAAACCGTCCCCAGCACCAATTTCAAGACCTGCGTCAAAATTATTTTGCGGCAGCAAAGAAAATAGTATGTCAATCTCCCTCTTTCTTATCTCATGCAGATATTGCGTCCAATCTGTCTTACCTATCATAATATTCAAATATTTATGTAGCGTAGTATAGCACGCACGTGACTAGAAATTGAAAAATTATTAGCTGTTTTCTTAGCCTCAGCTGACAATCTAGCCCTAAGAACCGAGTCTTCTTTTATACGCACCATCGCATCCTTAAGTTTTTGTACATTTTCTCGAGGAACAATTAATCCATTTTTCTCATGGATAATAATTTCTTTAGCAGCCTCGAAATCACTCACGATAATAGAAATTCCCGCAGCAAGTGCCTCAATCAAAACAAGGGGAGATCCTTCATATCGTGACGGTAGAATAAAACAATCCGCAGAAGATAAGAGTTGAGGAATATCATGTCGAACACCAGCAAATACAACACGCCCACTCAAGCCCTTTTTTTCAACCTCCCTCTCAAGATCTTCACGATCATTTCCTTGACCAACAATAAGTAAAAATCCTGATCCAACCTCTTTAAATGCAGCTAGAATAATATCAACTGCCTTTTGATGAATTAATCGACCAATAAATATATACAGAAAAGCATCTGTAGGTATGGCAAACTCTTTTCTTACTTTTATATTAGGAGTGATAGATCTCTGGAAGGGCTCTATGTCGATACTGTTGTGAATCACCTCTATCTTACTTTCCTTAATAAAATGTCTTATTAATGATTTTTTTACAGCCTCAGAAACTGCAATAATTTTATTAGAAAAAATCTGCAAAAACCAATCAACAAAAAACATCTTTTTTGTTTTTATAGAATCATACACATTTTGCTCGAACGAAATTACCCTTGAAACACCAGCGAAGTAAGCGGCTAATCTTCCAATTGTATTTGCAAACCATAAATGTGTTACTACCAAATCTGGTTTGTAATCTTTAATTTCTTTATGCAACTTACGCCAACTTTTAAAATCAAAAAAACTTGCAAAGGGAATTAAAATTTTTTTATGTTTCTCAAGAAGTAAACCTCCTTCAAGCGAAAATTCTTTTTCATTTTTAAGAGTAATGAGTTTTACATCAAGACCCATTTTAAGCATTTCATTTACGTCATGAACCACTACCCTCTCGGCACCACCAACACCTAAATTATTTATAATGATAAGAATTTTTTTAATCATTTTTTATAATTTAAAAAATCTCTTACTCAACTGAATCAAACTATGATTTTGTATAACAAAATCTCTATAACTAGCCATGTCCCTTAGTGCTACTTGTATTTTTATAGCAATATCCGTTTTGTTATTTTTTATAATTAACTTATCTTGAATAACATCCTTAAGCACAGGATTTAAAGCAACTACACTACTACCACACGCCATAGCTTCAAAAATTGTCTTGTCCATACTGCCAGAAGGAGTCAAATTAACATACACTTGATGCTCTTGATATAGCTCTAATGCCTGACCTTCTAATACAGGACCAGTAAACACAACACTCTCTTCTAATCCATAAGCACGAATAGTATCTCTTACTTTTTTCTCATATAAAATGTCCTTAGGAAGTGCTCCGCCTGCAATCGTAGCCAAAAATGGAACCTTTTGTTTTTTAAGCTCGTAAAGCGCCTCGACAAACATCTCAACATTTTTAACTGGAGCTATTCTACCCAAAAAAAGAATCGAGTTTAGTTTTTTTTGAATTAACGGGTTTGGTTTAAAAAATTCAGTATCCACACCAACAGGCATAATATGTGTCTTCTTAAAACGAGCTGTAAATGAATGTGGTGATGTGCAAAATACAATATGAGAAAAAAATACAGCGAGACGTGTCAGAGAGCTTCCTTGCGCATGATTTCTCCATAAAAAAATTCTTTTACCAAACAGTCTCCATAGTAAACCACCAAGAAGCACATATTCCTGATTCATATGCACAAATACAGCGTCATAATTTTTTCGTTCTTTCCAGATATAATAATAAAAATTAATGATGTATCTTAAACGAGAAACTCCCCTTTCTTTACCTAGTGATAACACTTTGACGTGTTCAGGAAGTTCATACACACCCTTTTGAAGAGCTACGACAGTAAGAGGATTTGAATGTTTTGCAAATTCAATAATCCAGCGATGAAAAAAACCAAGAACATCATCCCGTTTATCAACCTTTTGAGTAAGAATTAAAAGACGCATATATCCTTGGATCAATTACCTGTTTTTGCAATTTCTTCAATATACCTTTTAGTATATGCGTCAATATCAAGATTAAACATCTCTAAAACCCTCGACCGTGCGTTCTGCTTCATAATCTCTCTTTTTTGATTATGAGAAATGATTGATAGTATATGTTCTGCAAAGCATTCTTCATTGTGTACTGGACAAATTGCCACATGCTCAGACGTTAGTATGTCACCCACAATACCAACATGTGATGTAACGATCGGACAACCTGCAGCTGCAGCTTCAATTAAAGTCATGCCAAACCCTTCGTAGAGTGATGTTAGAAGGAATAAATTTGCAGTTTTGTAATATGAAAAAAGGCTATCATTCCAAC
>JBJOQC010000014.1:0-13087 GCA_046050145.1 Candidatus Parcubacteria bacterium
GAGAAACCTTTTTGTCTATCGCAACAAGTTTTTTTCGAATAGAAGGACTGAAAACCCTGAGAGCCCTAGTTTGATCAGATTCTTTTTTGATTGCACAAAAAGCTGTGTACATCCAAACATGATAATAAATCATGATGTTCGTTGCGTTCGATCTATTACTCTTCAGTAGTCTTTCTACAAATCTCTGCATATCCGTGCGAGACCCCGTTACAAGTTTCGTAACTCCCAAAACAACTCGAGGCCAGCTTACTCGTTTAGACATAGACCCTCCTCTTAAAATAGGAACATCTCCACCAAACATTAAACTCAAAGAAATTACTTTGCAAATTCAATCACACCACCACCAAGACATTTCTCTCCTTCATAGAGCACCAGAGATTGACCTTCGGCAATACCCACTTGAGGTTTTTTAAACCCAAGTGAGATCAAACCTTTAGTAAATGAAACCGTACAATCTTCTGGTATTTGATGGTATCGAAAACGAGCATTATAGATCTTTCCTTCTTTTGGTTTATCTATCCAATTAATTGAAGAGAGCTCAATCTTTGAAATAAGAAGACTCGTATTTGAAGCGGGCTTGTCTGAGACGACAAGAGTATTCCGAGAAATGTCTTTAGCTACCACATACAGTGGTTTTTCATGAGTAGTCTTTTTTGTAATAGTAAAGCCATGACGTTCGCCAATAGTATACAAATTTACACCATCATGCGTGCCGATAACCTCCCCTGACTCACTAAGCACCTCACCCTGTACAGGACTAATATGATCACGGAGAAAATCCTTAAGATCAACCTTTCCAATAAAACAAAGACCCTGACTGTCTTTTTTTACAGCTGTTGGTAAATTAAATTTTTCCGCTAGTTTTCGGACATCTGATTTTTGGTATGCACCTATTGGAAATAAAACATGGTTAAGTTGGTCTTGTGTTAAAGTCCACAGAAAATAACTCTGATCTTTTGCTTTATCTTTTGCTTCTAACAGCTCGTAGCTTCTAGTTTTTAGCTGTAAGCTTTTAATTTCTTTGAGTCGAGCATAGTGACCGGTTGCGATAAAATCAGCACCCTCCTTCAAGGCGAATTTTAAAAAACCACCGAACTTTACACTCTTATTACACATCACATCAGGATTTGGAGTACGACCTTTTTTATATTCTAAAATCATATAGTCAACCACTTCCTGCTTATATTCTTTTTCAAGGTCAAGAGTTTTGAAGGGAATATCTAAGGCAGCTGCAACACGCATAGCATCTCGCCTATCCTCTTTCCAATTACAAGGAAAACCTTCAGGGTGCCAAGCTTTTATAAAAACACCAGTTACATCAAAACCCTGCTCTTTGAGTAGAGCAGCAGTAACTGAGGAATCGACACCTCCCGACATCCCAACGTAGACTTTCTTATTTGACATTACTTGAATAATTTAATATAAATTTGTTAGAACCACAAGCACAAGGAGTATATCCAAAGCATCAACCATGATGGCCGGCCCTCCGGAAAGCAAGGAAGACCTTATCGAGATTCTCAAAGATGTCGATCCTTGGTTACGCAACAAACTCATCTATGAAATTGCCAAACATTACACCGTCCCGTGACGGTTTTTTTCTTTTTTTTTAAACTTCTTTACTCTTTTCTTTTTTATCTTTTATCTCTTTATTATTTTCCTAAATACAATCTCCTATTTTTTAAATGCCCCTCGTAGTCAGCGCTATAGCGCATCACCCCAGTTTTATCCGTAAGAAAATACAAGAAATTAGTTTTTACTGGTGTCACAGCTGCTTGTATTGCCTCGAGACCTGGACTTGAAATTGGTGTAGGGGGAAGACCTAAACGCGTATAACTATTATAAGGAGAGTCCTCCTCTAAATCTTCTGTTGTTAGAGTGAAAGAATTTTTTCCATTTATATATACAAATGAAGTATCCACCTGAAGCGGAATCTTTAGTCGTATTCTATTCCATAAAATACCAGAAACCACTTGCCTTGTTTCAAACTGACGCGCCTCTCCTTCTAGAATCGACGCCATCTTGATCACCTCTTCAAGAGGTTTTCCAAATGCTTCAATATCTTCCTTTACAGAAATGATTTGTTTGTCAAAATTTTGTCTCATTGTATCTATCACGTCCTGCGCTTTTACATTAGGAAGGAAAAAATAAGTATCAGGAAATAAATATCCCTCTGGTGCATGTTCGATAAAATATTCAGGATCAAACTGAGGAAATTTTGATTTAAATATTTCTGCAATTTTAAATACATGTAATCCTTCAGGAATGGTAATTTTTTCAGGCAGAAGACCGTGATTGCCAAGCACAAGTCTCCGCGCTAGAGATAAAATATTTTTTGATTCAGCAAAAAAGTAATCACCAGCCTGAACAGATGAAGATCCAGAAGTGAGTGAGACGACTATCTTAAACCAAAATGGAGAGACGATATATCCTTGATTATAAAGTCTTGTTGAGATTTGAGAGAGCGTAGCGCCTTCAGGAACTGTAAACAAAGAGTGCTCAGGAAATGTTCCTGGCGCTTGTATATAAACCCCATACCAAAGTGTACATACCACAAACAAAGAAAGGATTACTCGTATAGTAACCCTTCCTTTTTTTGTTGAAACAAAAGATGTATACGTACTTCGCACTCTTTCAAAAAAATTACGGAATACTTCTTGTATTTTTTTAGTAATAAGCTGGATTTTTTCCATGTATTATATAGGCAAATTTGATGGGGCCTCTCCTTTCTTTGAAGTAACACGAGAGAATGTTGGTGTACCAGCAACTCCTCCAGGGAAATGCCAGAGAGTTGCAAGCTCTTCTGTTGTTAGAACGTACGAAGGTGATTTAAAATCTTTGTATGGTGGATAAAAATATGATCTATGTTTGTAAGCATCAAAAAGTTGTTTTTTCCATTTTGCAACTCGCTTTCCACGAAAATCTTGCCATGGATAGTCAACACTTGTTGAAAAACCCGGTTTAAACCCGTTGAGATCTGGGGATCCATATTGTTTAACCACACCCATAAGTCCTCCAATATTTGCTGAGTTAAACACTTCTTGTTTTGCCACATACATACCACGTACCACAGTATCAAAAGGAAACTTACCTAGACTTCTTTCAAGAGCGGCGATTGTTTCCTGCTGACCTTTTGTAAGCTTAAGTGTTGTTCCCTTTTCAGCATCTCCATCACCAAGCAAAGACTCACTCGCTATCTTTTTTATTTCAGCCTTTGCAGCTTTTTTCCAATCAGCCTTTTTAAAAAGCCGACCGTCTTTTAGACCTTCCTCTCTATGAGCTCGAATAAGAATCTGAATCCACGCTTGTTCTCCAGCTTTCATCGAACCAAGAAACTCAAGCACTGAAGTAATTGGATCTATCTTAAACTCTTCCTTAGGATCCTTATCAAGCCCATAATCAATATAGGTCCTTAGTGGGTATGCATCTGCCTTAAGTAATTTCCATTGAACACCGAAATATTGGTACTGATTTGGATTGTAAGGAACAACAGCAACATAATCAGGTACCTCATAGACTTCAACAGTAGGATACTGAGCATATATCTGTGCTTCAACAATACTTTTGAACTTTTTATGTGTCCAAATAAAAAACTTTACATCACCTTCAATAGACACAAGCTCAAGAGAAAACCATGGTCGTATCTTACCTTCCCAGTATGCTTCAATGTACGAAGGTTTTCCTGCTTGGTGAAGATGTGAAATAAACACCTCCATCGCTGCTGGAGACTTATTCATTTCTTTAGGAATCTTTATTTCAAGAAGAACAGCGCCTTGTTTTTGAATAAAGTAAGCTCTAATGTACTTCATCCAAACCTTACCAAGACCAATAAGAAACAAGATCGGTAACCACACAAAACCTGAGTATAGAACAACCTTAAAAGCAAAGAGAATATTTGCCCAGACATCTGCACCAAAAAAATTTGAAAGTAAGTCGATAATAGCTGTAAACATACGATAGTATTCTACCACACACCTCCACTGAACCAACATTCCTATAAACAAAAAAAGCGCCGAAGCGCTTTTTTGTTTATATCATCGAGTATCTTAGTTCCGCGTCTTTTTTGAAGAATTTTGGATTCTGAAGATTTACGAGAATAGTATTTTCTTTTACGTATCGCTCCTTCAAAACCTTGTCGATAATTTCTTCTTTTGTGAGCGGTCCATTCTTTTCAAGAATCTTCTTGATCACATCTTTTACCACACCACTCATATATCCCCATTCTGCAAGAGCGTAGAGTCCGCGTCCCACAAGAACAAATCTCTTATCTTTAATAAGTTCGTTGTGAGTTGTTGCAACATGCGCCTTCTTTTTAAATACAGTCTCAATTGCTTTTGCAACTTCACGGAAGTGAATTGGTGAACCATGTCGGCGAATAACGAGGAATGCATAGTCTCGAATACCTTTTGCTTTAATATTTGGAGACTGACTCTTACCCCACTCACCCAAAGGATTCTTACTCATGTTCTTTGAGAGAGAAAGCCATCGCTTAAGAACCTCTTCGTTTTTATATTCTTCTGAAACACCCTTGAGATGCTCGAGAAAAGCTTTTATAAATTCACCTTCAGGAACTATTTGATCATCAGAAAGACTTCCGTAGAGACCTCGAAGTGATTCGTGAACCTGAGAAGAAAGTTTTTCATCAATATGCCATCTGTGTTTAAACTCTTCATCTTCCTTATGCTTCTTAAAGTCATCACCAACAACAAGAAGGAAATGGATATGATTTTGAGTACTTTCATCTTTTGAAACATGATTCAAAAGGTCGTGTTCGGAAACCATTCCCCCAAGAGATGTAAGGAGTGTTTTTACTTCATCAAATACCTTCTTATTTTTTTCGTACTCTTTTGACTTACGAATATTAGTAAGAGAGTAGTTTTCAATCTGACGAACTCGTTCACGAGTGATGCCATATTTTTTTCCTATAGCCTCAAGCGTCAACTTATTTGAACTTACACCCAAACCAAATCGCCCAGTGATGACATCACGAGCTCTTTCAGGTAGCACACCAAGCAGGCTCTTTGTAATTTGCTTTGGTTTAAATGTTATTACTTCGCTTTTTGCCATAGTGTTAATTGTGTTGTTTTTTAATGTAGATTATTTCTATCATACTGGTAGGAAAAGTCAACTAACTTGCATTTTACTTTCTAAATAACGAAATTTATGATTTTATCCTGTATATACACAACCTTTTTTATCTCCTTTCCTTCAAACCATTTTGCTAATTCCGCCACCTCTTTTACACGAGAAACCACTATCTCCTCTGTTATTCCACGAGAAGCAGAGATCCGCCCTCGAACCTTTCCACCTATTTGTACCGTAACTGAAATTTCTTCTGAAACAAGCTTATGTGGATCATACTGGGGCCATACCTCACAATATATAGACTGCGTGTGCCCAAGAGTGTTCCAGAGCTCATCAGTGATATGAGGAGCAAAGGGTGTGACTAACTTTAAAAGTATTTCATAAGAACCTTGAGATATTTCAGGTTTCTTATCTAGCTCATTAGCTAAAATCATGAGAGAAGAAATTGCCGTATTGAAGTTGAAGCTTTCGATATCCTCACCTACTTTTTTAATTGTTTTATTTAGTAAAATTTCAAAACTGTTATCTTTAACCTTTTCTTTTTTATCTTCAATCTTGTTTTTAAGTCTCCACACCTTCTCTAAAAATCTACGAGTACCGATAATTCCATCAGAATTCCAAGCAACTCGGTTGCCATGAGGTCCGAGAAACATCATGTACATACGAGTAGTGTCCGCTCCAAAGTCTTTTACGAAATCATCTGGGTTTACTACATTACCTCGACTTTTACTCATCTTTTCACCATCAGGTCCAAGAATAATTCCATGGGGAATTCTTTTTAGATAAGGTTCTTTTGCAGTGACAAGACCTTGATCATATAGAAATAGATTCCAAAAACGTGAATAGAGGAGGTGGAGTGTTGTATGCTCCATACCACCAAAGTACATATCTACAGGTGTCCATTTTTTCTGCATCTCTTGTGATGCAAACTCTGCTGTATTTTTAGGATCGGCATAACGAAGCCAGTACCAAGAGCTTCCTGCCCACTGAGGCATTGTATTTGTCTCTCTACGAGCATTCTCTCCACACTCTGGACACTTCACCCTAACCCATTTTTCTATAGCAGCTAAAGGTGACTCTCCAGTGCCTGTTGGTTCGTAATTTTTTACCTTAGGAAGAAGCACTGGCAAGTCTTTTTCTGGCACAGAAACAATTCCACATTTTTCACAATGAATAACTGGGATCGGTTCTCCCCAGTAACGCTGACGTGAAAACACCCAGTCACGGAGCTTGTAAGTAGTTTTTTTCTGCCCGAATTTTTCTGTTATTTTTTCTCGAGCACCTGGGCTTTCAAAACGATCAAACTCACCAGAATTAACAAGGGTCCCTTCGTCAGTAAAAACAATAGTCTCGCCACCTAAAAGTCGGAGAGCATGCTGATGAGTAGCTGGTGTGAGAAATTTTTGAAGTTCTTCTTTTGTGAGCCATAAAAGTTCATGAATTGCCTGCTCTGATTCAGCCACCACATTACGCTTATCATCCTCAAGCTCAAAATAAAGCATGTGGGCGTGAGCATTTCGATTTGTCTTCTTTGGCACATGGTAAAATTTGCCATGGACCACACCAAAATCTTTCACGAAACGAAGATTTAAATATCCAGTCTCTTCGCGAACTTCCATTCTTCCAGCATCCTCAGGAGTTTGACCGCTCTCTATACCTCCTGTTATAAAAGTACCCCAAGCAACTTGTTTCCATTTAAGAGCCATGTATTTCTCCTCTGACCAATGCTTAACAATTGCAATTATCGCTTCACGATGATCAAAAGGCTCACCTTCCTTTATTTTTCCAGGTTCAGTAGTTTGTTCATATGTTGGTTCAATAACTTCTTTTATTGGTAAGTTATATTTTTTTGCAAACTCAAAATCACGCTCATCGTGAGCAGGAACCGCCATCACTGCTCCTGTTCCATAATTTCCTAAAACATAATCAGCAACAAAAACCGGAACCTCTTCATTATTTGCCGGATTAATTACCTTTATTCCTTTAAGCTCTACTCCAGTCTTTTCTTTCCCTTCTGCCGTTCGTTCAATTTCAGTTTTATTTTTTGTTTCTTCAATGTATTTTTCTACTTCAGACCAATTAGAAACTTTATCTTTTAATTTTAAAATAAGATCAGACTCAGGAGAAAGTACAACATACGTAACTCCAAAAAGAGTGTCAGGTCGAGTTGTAAAAACCTTAATTCCTAATTCATAATCCTTAATTCTGAATATGAATTCTACTCCTTCAGACTTTCCAATCCAATTTTCCTGCTGCGTCTTAACAGCTTCAGGCCACTCTGGGAGCTCTTTGAGACCTTGGAGTAGCTTTTCTGCGTAGTCTGTAATCTTCAGGTACCATTGCTTTAATTCTTTCTTTTCAACTACTGTGCCGCAACGCTCGCATTTACCATCAATTACTTCTTCATTAGCAAGCCCTGTCTTGTCTTTTGGACACCAATTAATTAAACCTGTTGCTTCATACGCAAGACCTTTTTTAAGAAATTGTAAGAAAAGCCATTGGGTCCAGCGGTAATATTCAGGATTAGTCGTGTTTATCTCTCGCGTCCAATCAAAACCCGTTCCCCACGACTGGAGTTGTTTTTTTGCATTAGCAATATTTTTCTTGGTTGAAACCGAAGGATGAACTTTGTTTTTTATAGCAAAGTTTTCCGCAGGCAAGCCGAATGCATCCCAGCCGATCGGATACATCACATTCTTTCCTTTGAGCTTCCAGTATTTAGAGACAACATCACCCGCAATAAAAGGACGCATGTGACCCATGTGAAGTCCTGTGCCTGATGGATATGGAAATTCTATTAAAACAAATTTTTTCTCTGCATCTGACTTGTCATCAGCCGAAAAAACTTTTTCTTTAGCCCAAAACTTTTGCCATTTAGATTCTATCTTTTTATGATCGTATTCTTTCATATTTCTCGTCTCCAAATCATACAAATAAAAAACAGTCTTAGCAAAGAGTGTTTTGAAATAAAAAAAGCCGCACCACTTGAAGTGAATGCGGCTATTGTTGATTTGAACACTGATCAGTTGCTAGGACACCCCCGCCAGTGAACTTTCTTCTTTTCCCAAAAACTCATCCCATCCAGGAAAGTCTACATAGTGAGATTGAGGCTTGCCAGGTAGTCGCGGATCAGTACTTGCCTGAGCCTCGTAACTTCGCTTGCTCGTGATGCCGATCCTGACTGCAGCCAGACCCGCTTCTTTCCACGTAAGATACTTCCTTCTAAGGAACGTGTCCCAACCTGGAAAATCTGCGTACACATTCTCAGGGTGACGCGGGAGTAGAGGATCCTTCTCACGCTGCTTCTTGTATCTTGCATGACTTCGAACATGAATATTTGCAACAGCAAGACTGGCCTCCTGCCATGTAGCATACAGAACTTTCGTTGTGGGTTTTTTTCTAACCCCAGGCGTAAATGTAGCCCATCCAGGAAAGTCTGCGTAAGTACGTGGATTTGAAGGGAGGCGACAATCTTTCTGCCAACCTTCTTCATACGCTCTCCTGCCTACCAACCCCAATCTTTGAGCTGCTGCACTGGCTTCCTGCCATGTTGGATATTTATCTTTCACGAGAAACTTATCCCACCCTGGAAAGTCCACATACATCTGATGAGGTGTTGATGGTAGGCGCATATCCAGCCGATACTTGTGAGCATACTCATCACTAGTTTTGATACCGAGCCTTGTCGCAGATTCACTTGCCTCTTGCCATGTTCCATAAAACGGAACCTCGAGTCGCTTGAAAATATCAAGTATTTGTACGATGCGCTCATCGAATTTAACCCCTTCAACATTCAAGCTCATGGGAGGAATCCGTTCTCTGGTCTGACGATCATGTACTCGCTCAACTGCATCAGTTGTCGATTTCCACAGGTCGTACACCATCTTGATGCGTTCACAATTAGCAACAAAGTCCAAAACAAGAACCTTATCCTTACCTTCACTTAACCGCAGTCCTCTTCCAAGTTGTTGGAAAAATATTGACGGTGAAGTGGTTGAACGCAAAAAGACAAGTATGTTAGCCCAAGGAATATCAACTCCCTCATTGAAACAATCAACTGTCATAGCCGTACTCATTATGCCCTGACGAAAAAGTTCAAACCTGACCTTGCGCTCCCTAGAAGGAATACGCGAATGAATCGGCAAACAGTCTGGAGCAAGCTCTGACATATGTTCGCAATGCTTAAGCGAGGAGCAGAAATAAATAATCCGAGGATTCACAATCTCTGCAGCATATCGCTGCACAATTTGAACAACTTCCTCATCCCGCTTTGGAATAAAGATAGTTTTATTCAGATGTCTGATACTCATGTACGTGTCTGCTGATACCTCAATCTTGCCATTAACTTGAATCTCATCACTGAGTAATCGGTAATCAACTGGACTTAAAAGTCCGCGAGCAAGAGCTTCAACAAGAGGCAAATAATACACCTCGTGGCCATAGATGTCGCGAATATTTCTCCGATCAAGTCGATCAGGAGTCGCCGTCGCCCCAAGCAGAAATTTTGGCGTGAAGTATTCAACAACAGGCAGAAAAGTTTCAGCGTGAGTGTGATGGCTTTCATCTACAATAATGTAGTCAAACTCATCAGGACGAAATCGATTCATGTGATTGACCATTGTTCCGAATGAACCAAACAAACAATCAACACGATGAATATCTTTTTCTTCACCGTTGTAAAACCCGTAGCTGTACTTATCACTAAGAACGTTTAAAAAGGTTTCCTGTGCCTGGTACAAAATCGGATTTTGATGGCAAAGATACAAAAGTCTACCGCCATGCCTTTCAAGCCACTTCTTGCTATCAAATGCCATCGTCACAGTCTTTCCAAGACCACATGCCATGACAATAAGAGCTCTCTTTCTCTGTGCTCTACGCGCTGCCTCAATCGCATCTAAGCATTCGTTTTGATACGGATATGGTTGATACATGATTGACCCCTCTATATGTGTTTGAGAAAAGAATTTCAATGTACACGCCTCTTCTACTTTTATCACTTAAATACAGGATTGTCAAAAATAATATTTGATTATTTATCAATTTTGTTTAATAATCATCTCAGAAACCAGCACCTTACAAATACACAAGGAGAATAACGTGTCACAAGCAATATCGTCATCTTTCCCAGAAATGAGTTTGACTGAGTTAGGATTGAAACCTGAAGCAAGTAAGATTCTTGAAGAAGCAGTGATTCGAGGTAAAATCTCGATCGCAGAGATTTCAAGTTTCCTTCCACCAGCGATTGTGCGGAACAAACAAATGTTGAGTAAGACCATTTTCTGGTTAAGTCAACATTTGAAGAAAATGAATGTGGCTCTCACTGCAGGCGGATCATATCTGACTAAGTCAGCATCAGTTCAGGAACTACCAAAACCAGAAACTGAAAAGAAAGAAGAAGTGGTGGAACCAGCTGAGTTAAGTTTTAAGTTTCAAAAACCACTTTTCAAATCGGATTATGAACTTGAAGCTGTGATCATGAGATCAGAGGAGCGTAACCAGTATTATGACGAGAGACACAGCACGTCCTGGCAATACGCACGAGAAGTCAAACGCTACCCCTTACTACCCCACGCAACAACACTTGAGTTAGCACGGCAAATAAGAGAAGAGAAAAGCGAGACTGCACGATCAACACTCATACTCCATAATCTAAGAATGGTTCTGTGGATTGCTCGACGTTTTATCGGCAAAGGTTTAAGCTTTGATGACTTGGTCCAAGAAGGTAACATTGGCCTCATGGTGGCCGTGGACAAATTTGATGATCGTAGAGGCTTCCACTTTTCAACATATGCTTTCTATGGGATTCGCCAAGCAATCCAGAGAGCGATTGCCAACCAAGCTAGTATGATTAGGGTTCCAGTCCACCATCAGGAAGCTCACAGGAAGTATGTGAATTTCTCTGTGAAATCAGGCGAAGGATTCCATTCACTTACTCCAGAATCTCAGGAGATGAACCGTATCGGTAAAATCTTGAAGGATACACAGGACTTTATCATCTCACTGCACCAACCAAGCAAGAAGGACAAAGAAAACGAGTTTGGAAATTTGGTTGCCGATCCAAAGGCCAAGCCTCCACCTCTTATTCTGGAAGCAAAGGAGGAGCTTTTAGAGGTTGAGCACAAGATCAAGATGGTTTCGGATGGGGTTGAAAGACTTCCATTGTGGCCCGCGCGAAACAAGATCATCTTTAGAAAATATTGTCTCGACCAACAAGCAGGTGATCGTACATTGACTGAGATTGGGATCGAACACCAACTGTGCAGAGAACGGGTACGCCAGATCGTGGACCAAACCTGGGATTTGCTAGAGAAAGATGGTGTCACTGTTGATGAGAGTGGTTTGTTAAATCTAATTGAGACTAGAGACACGCTCCTTAGTTTGATTAGTACCGACGCACCAACCTGATCTTGCGACAAAAGTGAAGTTGGTCACTGCCTACGTATAAACGTGGGCAGTTTTTTATTAAATGTATCCTAAACAAAAAACAGCTCTTACAAGAGCTGTTTTTTGTTTACTACATATTATATTTTCCTTGGTGGAAAACGATCTGGATCAATTGTTCTTTCAAAGCATTGATTTCCTGCTTCATGCTTCCATGTTTCGTTTTCAAAACTGCCGTAGATTGGATTAATTATTGCATCACCTCTTCCTACTTCTTGGCTCTTTAAAGCAAAGTCGGCACACAGTTTGAAGGTCAAAGAAGAAACCCTTTCATATATATATGACTCACCTGTCTCTGGGTCTTGAGGGTTGATAAATCCCGAAAAAGGATCGCTCAGTTCAGATAGGTTCTCAGGAAGACTTCCTTTCTGTTGCCAGAAACTTAAAACTTGCCATTGAATACTTTGTAATTCCTGAACTCGTTCAAGATCATACTTCATAAGTCGCTGTGTTCGTGGAGAGCCAAGTACTGCAAAACTTCCAATAATAAGGGCGAGCACAACAATAAGACTTCCAATGAAAGCAAATCTGTTTACAGAACCATCTGTCTTACCTTTGAGATCTAAAACATAGTAAGTAAACACAGCTCCCATAACAAGAAATACAGAGAGGGCCTTAAGAAGAAAGCCAATGGTCAGCAAGTCGCCATTCAGAAATTTATAGAGAATAGTAACAAGATCTCCAACAAGAACAATTCCTGCAATAAAAAGTGTTGCGTACACAAGCCACTTTCGAAGACCAAGTTCTTTCTTTAGAGGATCACGAGCAAAATCTTTCTTTAAAAGGTACGACAAAATTAAGAGGGTTGGAAAGATAACAATGAGCATTGCCATCGGCCAACTAATTGGCGAAGAATAGTAACTATAGTAATAATACGCATCTGTTGGTGGATAGAGTGTATCAATAAGCGCAAATGCAAGGTTGAGAAAACTAATAACAACCGCATAAAGCGCAACAATAACTCCTCCATGAAGAAAAAAATCCTTCGGCGACATGTGTAATTTATTTTCCATAATAGCGCTATCATACCACATAGATCCATTAAAAAACCGCCCGAGCAAAAGCGAGGGCGGTTCGTTATTTAAAAGGGTCCCGGCTAGGGAGGCGTCTAGCGCGGGACCCCGTCCAGGCAATACAAGTTGATCTGTTAATACTATAGCACATTTACTTAAACAACACAAGAAACGTCTCTGGATCTATCGAAACACCATCAATCTTAATACTTAAATGTAAATGAGGTCCGCCAGAAAAACCTGTATCACCACTTTTTCCAATGATCTGCGTCGGGAGAGCTAGTTGCCCTACTACCACATGTATTTTTGAAAGATGGAGATAAAGCGAAGTGATACCAAGCCCATGATCAACTATAACCGCCTTTCCGTAGGTGGGTAGTGTCCCCGCAAATCGAACTACCCCACGATTAATTGGATACACATCAGTACCAATACTCGCTCGAAAATCTGTCCCTCTGTGTGTTACTGAATACACACCTGTCTCTCTTACCGTCCCGTACAAATCTGTAACAACAGGGTTAAGCACTGGTTGTCTAAATTCTTTTGTCCAA
>JBJOQC010000015.1:0-3116 GCA_046050145.1 Candidatus Parcubacteria bacterium
GCATATCATGAAGCGGGACATGCTCTCGTTGCCTCAGTGCTTCCATATGCTGATCCTGTACACAAGATCTCTATCATTTCTCGAGGTAGGGCAGCGGGGTATACACTCAAACTTCCTCTTGAAGACAGAAAGATGCAATCAAAAAATGAATTTCTCGATGATATTGCAATGTCTCTCGGTGGATATATTACAGAGAAGCTTGTGTTTGGAGATGTGACCACAGGTCCTTCAAATGATTTGCAGGTTTCAACCGCTTTAGCACGTGATATGGTCACGAAGTATGGTATGTCAGACAAGATCGGTACTGTTGCACTTGAAGGTTCAGGTGGCAGAGCTTTGTTTGGACGTGGTGTTGAAAATGGCGAATACTCAGAAGCTGTCTCTGCTCAAATTGACGGAGAAGTATCTCGTATTATGAGAGAGTCATATGAAAAAGCAGAAAAAATTATTACTGAATATAGAAAAGTTCTTGATGCAATAGCACTTCGTCTTATAGAAAAAGAAACTATCGAACGAGAAGAGTTTGAACAAATGCTAGTTGCTCACGCAATACCTGTAAAAAAGAAGATGGATATTGAGCATCAGATGTAAACAAAAGACCCGCAAGGGTCTTTTGTGTTATGCACAGGTAGTATTGACCAAACTTTTAAAAGTTGTAGCATCAATCTTTGTTATTTTTATTTTTATTTTTTTTACCTCTATGTTTAGATCCATTTATCGATTTTTTGTATTAGGTTTTGCGTTGAGCATGCCATTTGTTGTATTCGCTTCGTCAGGATCTGTGGTTGTTCCAGCAACACTTCTTGGAATCGCTGTTGTTTTACTGGTGGCTCGGTTTTCAAGTCTTGTGGAAAAGGTGGGACAACCTTCGGTGTTGGGAGAACTTATTGCTGGTATTGCCCTTGGAAACATGAGTCTTCTTGGTATTACACTTTTTGATCCAATAAAAACAAATGAGATTATTTTGTTTCTTTCTGAGCTCGGAGTGATTGTTCTTTTGTTTCAAATTGGCCTGGAATCAAATATAAGCAGGATGGCCAAGGTGGGCTTCCCAGCGCTTCGAGTTGCTGTTGTTGGTGTCATTGTTCCTTTTGTATTAGGGACATATGTTGTGGGACCGCTAGTTTTACCAGGTCTTACTTTTCATGCATATCTTTTCTTAGGCGCTGCTCTTACTGCAACATCGGTAGGTATTACCGCTCGAGTATTTAAAGATTTAGGATCTCTTCAAACTCGCGAATCACAGATTGTTCTTGGTGCCGCTGTTATTGATGATGTGCTCGGACTTATCATTCTTGCAGTGGTGTCAGCGATGGTTACGGTAGGAGAGGTGACCTTTATGTCTGTTTCAGTTATAACGCTTAAGGCATTATTATTTTTGGTTATTGCTGTATTTCTCGGGCAATTACTTGCGCCAAAGATTGGACTTTTATTTTCAAAAATTCACTCTGGAAGTGGTATGAAGTTCACTTTAGCTTTTTCTTTTGCACTTTTATTTGCGTATATAGCAAGTCAAATAGGTTTAGCTCCGATCGTAGGAGCATTTGCTGCGGGTTTAGTACTCGATGCTGTATGTTTTAGAACTTTTAGACAGCCTGAAGTGGTGGAAGATATTGAGAATGCTTTAGAGGGTGCTGATGATCGGGTAAAGGCTCGAGTGTGTGGAGTTCTTCAAAAACACAGTGCTCATCATGTGGAACATTTAATAGAACCTATGGCACATTTTGTAGTTCCTATATTTTTTGTAATGACAGGTATGTCGGTGCATCTAGAATCACTTTTTGATACAAAGATTTTACTTACTGCTATTGCGGTAACGGTAGTTGCTGTTATAGGAAAAATGGTTTCAGGACTTGTTGTAGGTCGTGGAACAAATAAAATGATTGTAGGTTTGGGTATGATACCGCGTGGAGAAGTAGGTCTTATTTTTGCGACAATGGGAGTTTCTCTAGGTGTCGTATCCCAAGCTTTGTTTTCTGTTATCGTGCTCATGGTTGTTTTTACAACACTTCTTACGCCGCCGCTTCTTGCTTTAGCTATAAAAAAATTACAGAGATAGGGTTAGAATTTTCTATTGTGGTCACAAATAATATTACTTCGTAATATTTTCGTGACCCCGGCTCGCAATTTTTGTTTTGCGAAGCAAAAACAAAAATATAGCTATGTCTCGCACAAGTACGAAAAAATCTGGAGCAGTCCAGATTTTTTCGTCTTGTGCGCCTGCTTGGACTCGAACCAAGGACCCCCGAGGTATAAGCTCGGTGCTCTAACCAACTGAGCTACAGGCGCATTATGTATTTATTCTACAAGCGTATAAGGCTTTGGTTTAGAATACTACTCTAAGAACGAAAAGTCTTCAATTTATTCAGAATGCATCCTTTGTTCTTGTTTTAGAAGAATGTGTTTAATGTCGGGGTGATTTGTGAGGGTTGGGTCTTCCTTCATGATTATTTCTGATTCTTTTCGGGCAGCTTCAACCATTTTGATATTTTTTATTGCTTCCATACCAAGGTCTGTTATACCCCATTGTTTATTGCCTCGAAGTTCTCCTGCACCTCTTTGTGCTAGATCAAACTCAGCAAGTTCAAAACCATTTTTTGCTGTTGAAAGAGCTTTGAGTCTTTCAAATGTTTTTTCACTCTGTGTATCGGTAAAGACATAGCAGTACGCTTGATGATTACTACGAATAACACGCCCTCGAAGTTGGTGGAGCTGGGCCAAACCAAAACGTTCTGCTCCTTCAATGATGATTGAGGTTGCATTGGGTACATTTACCCCAACTTCAATTACAGAAGTCGCAACAAGGATGTGTGTTTTACCTGCTTTAAACTCGAGCATTGCTTTGTCTTTTTCGTGAGGTTTAAGTTTTCCGTGGAGGATTCCAATTTCATATTCAGGGAAAACAGTTTCTTTTAGTCGTTTTGCTTCCTCCATCACAGAGACAACATTTAAAGATCCTTCTTTGAGCGGATCAGCTTCTTCGATTCGAGGACAGATGACGTATGCTTGTCTACCATTTTGAAGTTCAGCACGGATTTTTTCGTAGGTGTCAGTACGTTTACTCGGTACTACAACTTCAGTAATGACTTGTTTTCTACCAGCGGGCATTTCATCAA
>JBJOQC010000016.1:0-4781 GCA_046050145.1 Candidatus Parcubacteria bacterium
TACCCGCCAACTTGCCTTCACGCCCCGAGGGGCCTGGAAAGTTGTTGAAAAACCCGCACTTCTAACCCAAACCCCCGACCCCGCTTGCGCAGAGTCGGGGGCTTTGTGCGAGAACCTCGCACCTTTTTCGGTAAGCGGAGAGAGCGAGATTCGAACTCGCGGACCTAATTAAAGGTCGGCAGTTTAGTAAACTGCTGATTTAAACCACTCATCCATCTCTCCATTATTTAATTATCTAACGAGTATACAGAAATTCACAATATCCACAAAGTATTTTTACTTAGAATTTTCTTTTATATATTTCTCCATAAGAGTAATGTCATCAAAATCTTTTTGTCGTCCATACTCCTTTTTAAAGAAAATAAGCTGACTCAAACTCATAAACCAAACCCCCTGAACCTTTTCACCTTCTTTTACCAAGGTTTTTAGATCAAAAGTCTTATCACCAGACATAACCTCTAACATAAGATCGGTGATACCCTTTTTAAGCCATTCTTTTCCGAGCTTTCCAGACCGCGTCCAAGGCATCACCTCCCAATCCTCTGATTTACATTTTTCAAAAAGCTCTTGAGATACAACAATATCCAAATCACAAGCTTCACGGATTCCTTTTACTGCCATGATCCCACTCCCAACAACAATATACTGATCAGAAGGAAAATTAAGTTTATGAATTTCCTCAAAAATATTAATAGCTTTTTTATCCATAAATCTTAGAACAAGAAGCGGGGACGATGCCCGGAACTTTGAACCAAAAGTACGGCTCAAATTCGAGAATCTTGATAAAAGTATACAGAAATTACGAGCTATCTACAAAGTTCATCCTGAATGGTTTGAGGTGCCGAAGCCGAGGTCGAATAAAGGTAAAAATGTGGTTGATTATCCAATCAAATAGAAAAGGGCTCCACTCGCAATTGCTTGCGGGGAACCCTTCGATCGCGGAACGTTCAGCTTCTGGACTTCGATGCGCTGGCACCGCCTCCACCGAGAGCACTGCTTGCCCCCAGCACAAATCCGAAGTTGTACCATCCGCCGCTGTTGTGGACTTCGTAGAAGTGTACGTTGTCCGAAAACAGCGAGATGATGAACGTGATCGGACAAATGAGTCCGTGCCACAGGCCGAGCCAGAATCCGGCGATGCTACCGTCGGTTCCAGCGGTGTGTGCGACAGGATTGGGTCCAGCCGCACAGCCAGCCAGCATGACAACAGCCAGCAACGTAAGGGCCAACAAGGGCAACTGCTTTTTCATGACTAATCTCCTTCGGTTGAGTTTAGAATGTGCTTGTTTTGAGCCACGATAGCTCGATAAATCCTGTCGCTATCCTAGCATATCGATAGCTTTTTGTCAATATGTAGTCCCTTATTTTAGTTCGGTTCAAACTTGGACATTTGGCGGAGCCGGATGGATTCGAACCATCGGTGCCCTTTAAGAGGCACGCGACTTTAGCAAAGTCGTACATTAGACCGCTCTGACACGGCTCCATTTATCTATAATTTTCAAGTACACATAGTACCACTTGCCAATCCCTACTCCTTTATTATAAGTCGCACATTAGGTCACAGATATTTTTCTTTCGAAAAATTCCGCGACCCCGACTCACTCGTTTCACTCGCTCCGTCTCTGATTTGCTTGCGAGCCTCGCAAATCAGCGCTCTGACACGGCTCCAATGTCTTAAAATCTAGCATGTTTTACCTCCCCCTTCCATTTCTGGCATAATGAACACGTATGACCATCAAAAAATTCCAGAAAACTATATGGGATTTTTATAAAAAACAAGGGCGAAAATTACCGTGGAGAGAAACATTTGACCCCTACAAGATCCTCATATCAGAAACAATGCTTCAGCAAACTCAAGTTGCTCGAGTGTTTAAAAAATATGAAAGTTTTCTCAGTAAATTCCCCAGTGTTGAAGCTCTCGCACAAGCACCTCTCAAAGACCTTTTGCTCCAGTGGCAAGGACTAGGCTATAACCGCAGGGCGCTTAATCTCAAAAAAACTGCCGAAATAATTACAAAAGAATACAAAGGTATTTTTCCAAAAGACCGAGAAACACTCCTCTCTCTTCCGGGCGTCGGTCAATCGACCGCCGGAGCGCTTATTGCTTTTAGCTACAACAAACCTTCAGTGTTTATTGAAACAAACATACGAAGTGTTTTTATTCATTTCTTTTTTCCAAAAGCACAAAAGGTTGATGATAAAAAAATACTCCCCCTCATAGCAGAAGCTGTTGATGTGAATAATCCCAAACACTGGTATTACGCACTCATGGACTACGGTGTCATGCTCAAACAAAATCATGTAAACCCAAGCCGGAAAAGTGCGAGCCATACAAAACAAAGCACCTTTAAAGGTTCATGGAGAGAAAAACGTTCTCGCACACTAAAACATATTCTTGCTCAAGGAACAGAAAATCTCAGTGGTCTTTCAAAATATTTACTTTTAGAAAAAACAGAAACCAAAAAAATACTAGATGAACTTACCAAAGAAGGTTTCCTCACGAAAAACTCACATCAGTACACAATTTTAGAGCCAAAACAATAGACATATATTTCATATTTATTTATACTATCGAACATTATTTATAAATTTGATACACAATTATTATGAAATATTTACTAGCAATTATCGTTATCGCCCTCGCAATCTTCGGTTTCTCATACTTCAATAAGGACGAGGCTTCTGAAACAGCTGTTATTGAAGGTACAGACCTTACAACAGAGGAAACAGCAACAACTACTGATGAGACAATGACAGCAAGTGCACTCCTTTCAGGAACAACAACAACTTCAATCGAAGCTTCTGCAGGAAATGTAGGGGCAACAGTTGGAGCAACAACTACAATAAAAAAGTAAGCCGAGTCTAAAACTTAGAATATTGAAAAGCGCCCATCCTAAGATGGGCGTTTTTTATTTTCTTCTGTTATTTCGTACCACCATGTATCCAATGGATCAACCCTGTGTCCACACTCTGGACAAGTTACTGGCTTATGTCGCATATCGTATCCACACACATAACATCGATTGTGCCTGTAACGAAGCCTCTTAATACGTTCGTCCAGTTGTATTTTGTATACACCCCAAAGCAAGCAACCCAATAAAACAGGAATCAAAATTGAAAAAGGATGATACTTTAGGTCTCGACAAAACCCATCAAATCCAGAGATAACAAAAGTACCACCAAAGATACGTTCGAAAAGGAAATAAAGTATCAAAGTTGAAGGCGGAAAAACAAAATACAGACCTATATACAATCTCTTCCAGAACTTCAAAGCTTTTTCATACTCGTCCATCATTCACCTCCTGTATAAAGAATTCCAAGACTAGTCTACTACAAAAACCACACGAAACAACTAAACCCTAGAAGCAAGAAGCTAAAAGCTATACAATAGTCGAATGGAGCTTACCTCTCTTATTACAGAAAAATTTAAACTAGCAGAGAACCAACAAAAAGCCCTTAAAAAGCTTCGTTTAAAAACAATCGAAGACCTGCTCTATCATTTCCCTGTTCGCTATGGTGACATAGCATCTATTCGACACGTAAAAGAAATTAAAGCGGGTGATCATGTTGCTCTCTATGGAGTACTCTCAAATCTTTCTCTTGGAAAGAGTTTCAAGAAAAAAACCGCCATGGCAAAAGCAACCCTCACTGATGACACTGGTTCTATTGAAATGGTTTGGTTTCATCAGCCATACATAGCAAAAATGCTTACTGACAATACTCTGGTTCGAGCCGAAGGAGTAATTACTGATAGAAAAGGAGTTTTGTATATGACAAACCCTGAAACAGAAGTGGTTAAAGACGCTCCACTTAAAGTTGGCAACTCAATTTTTGGAAATCCGGAAAATCAAATAGCCTACCCCGTCTATGCAGAAAGTAGAGGTATCACCTCAAAATGGTTTTATCATGCTCTGCAAAAAATTCTGAAAAGTGGTCTTCACGAAAAGATTGTTGATCCTATCCCCCCTTTAGTTCTCAAGAAATACAACCTACCCACCCTCTCATCATCACTTGTTTGGATCCACACCCCACAAAAAGAATCCGACCGGATCGCCGCAAGAAAACGTTTTGCTTTTGAAGAAATATTTCTTATTCAAATAGAAAAACACCAGGAGCGACTCGAGTACCAGAAACACCCCTCTTTTGTTGTTGAAAAAGAAGACAAAGAAATAGAAGGCTTCATTAAACGATTTCCTTTCATTGCAACTCAGGCGCAACAGAAAGCAATCAAGGATATTCTCGAAGACTTTAAAGAAGATCATGCAATGTCGAGACTTCTTGAAGGAGATGTGGGGTCTGGAAAAACTGCCGTTGCCGCAGCAACTGTTTTTGCTATTACCACAACACGACCACCTAAAGCCCAAGGCAAAAATGAGCAACAAAACTTTGGAAATCTCCAAACTGCCTACATGGCACCAACAGAAATTCTCGCCGAACAGCACTTTGAATCATTCATACAGTATTTTGCATACCTTGGAATCCAAATAGGACTTATTACCGGAAGTGGCTGTAAGAAATTCCCCTCAAAACTAAGTCCCACAAAAGCAACTGACATTTCTCGATCTCAACTTTTAAAATGGGTAGAAAATGGAGAAATACCAATCCTTGTTGGTACTCACGCACTTATACAAAAAGAAGTTAAATTTAAAAATCTCGCCTACATCATTATCGATGAACAACACCGTTTTGGTACAAAACAACGCGCAAAACTTCGACAAAAAGAAGATGCTATTCTTCCCCATCTTCTTTCAATGACTGCGACACCTATTCCACGTACACTT
>JBJOQC010000017.1:0-25406 GCA_046050145.1 Candidatus Parcubacteria bacterium
AAATTTTAGTAAAACGTCTTACTGTGCGTGAAGCGGAAGCTATTGCTCGTCGTATTGCTTTTGAAAAAATAAAGAAGAAGGAGAGGATGTATGATCCTGAGATTATTGAGCTTGAAGAGCGACTTACAGAAAATCTCGGAACTCGAGTACAAATAGAAAAGAGGGAGCATGGAGGAAAGTTAGTTATCGACTTTTTCTCAAATGATGATCTTCGAAGTATTCTCGAAATGGTAAAAAAGAATCGAAAAGGACAAGGTATTCCAGATGCGGAAAAGCAAATACCTGTACCAGAAGAAATTGCACCACTTGATGATCGAACAAAAGAAGAGAAAGTAGAGGATGATGAAGAACTTTATTCTGTAAAACATTTTTCTCTATAATAATGAAAACCCCCACGACGGATGTCGTGGGGGTTTTTGATTACAAAATTTATTTCTGTTCAGGTTTTCGTGTGGTGACTGTGTAGCCTATAATTTTTCGGCCTTCTCCCCACACAGAATTAATCGAAATAAGTTCTTGTCCCTCTCCGAGGTACATCGAAAGGGTGCTGAGAAGTTCTTCTTGTTGAATGATGTTTGAGGTCGTCAACTCCTCTCTTTCTTGTTTTTTTGCTTGTTGAAATTGTGGTATTACGATTGCGGCAAGCATTGCTAAAATTACAACAAGAATCAAGATCTCAACTAAAGTAAATCCGTGTTTGCGCACAAAACACCTCCTAAAATGGAAGGAACTCTTCTATTAACTCCGAAACATTCGGTAGTTAGATCAAAATAAATTATACAAATTTAAAAATAAAAGTCAAATATTAGTCAGCTTTCTTTTTTGTAAAACGTCCCCGGCGAGTTTTCTTTTCCTCAGCAAAAATTTCAAGAGCACGAGGGAGTGCGATCGTGTATACATCATCAGTTTTAAGTGAGCGAAAATCTTTCTGGTGTACTACATACGGACCAAAACGTCCAATATTTGCGGTGATAGGTTCATTGGTTGTTGGGTGGTTTCCAAGAATTCGAGGAAGGCTTAATAGTTTAAGAGCGATTGGAATAGTGACTTGATCAGGAAGAATTTCCTTTGGCAAACTTGAGCGTCGAGGTTTCTTAACTTCTTTGGTTTTTTCACCAAGTTGGACGTAGTACCCAAATCGTCCATCAAGCACAAAGATAGGAAGATTTGTTGTCGGATCAGTACCGATTGGTTTGGCGTCCTCAATAACTTTTCCTTCCCCTGTGCGTGCACCGAGACATTCTGGAAAGTTTGAACAGCTCATAAATTTTCCACCACGTCCCAGTTTCCATACCATATCCTTGTTACAAAGAGGACATTTAAATTCTTCTGGCGCATCACCCATGTTTGTTATTTTTGCAGTTTTTTCTTTTGCCTTTACATCCTTATGAAATGGTTTATAGAAAGTTTCTAAGGTATGTTCGTAATCTCCCTTGCCGAGAGCTATATCATCGAGCTTGTCTTCCATTTCGGCAGTGAAGGTGTCGTTGATGTACTCCATGAAATTATGTTCAAGGAACGTACTTACAACGTCTCCTGTGTCAGTTGGTTTGAGGCTTCGTGCTTCTTTTTCTGTATATCCACGTTCTTCGAGTGTACGAATAATAGAAGCGTATGTTGAAGGTCTGCCAATACCTCGTTTTTCGAGCTCTTTCACAAGACCTGCTTCAGAGTAGCGTCCTGGTGGTTCGGTCTGTTTTTCTTGAGTCTTAAGATCGAGGAGTGTGAGAGGGTCCTGTGACTTAAGGAGGGGAAGTGTAACTTCTTCATTGCGAGCTTCTGGATCAGCTTTGAGCCATCCATCAAAAAGTATTCGAGCTCCATGTGTTGCAAACTCTGGCAAAGAATTACTTACTGTGTTTGCAGTTATTTTTGTTCGTAGAATTTTAGATGGTGCCATTTGTGAACTCACAGTTCGTGACCAAATAAGTCGGTATAATTTTTTCTGATCGTCGGTAAGTCCTGCTGTTGTCTTTTCAAAATGTGTTGGACGAATAGCTTCGTGTGCCTCCTGAGCATTTTTACTTTTCGTGGTATATGTTCGAGGTGATAGGTATTCTTTACCAAATTCTGTCTCAATAAGTTTTGAGATATTAGAAACTGCCACAGTACTCAAGTGTGTACTGTCTGTTCTCATATATGTAATGTGTCCTGCTTCGTAGAGTTTTTGAGCTGTGCCCATGGTACGCGAAGGAGAAAAGCCAAGGCGTGTAGACGCTGCTTGTTGGAGTGTTGAAGTAATAAAGGGTGGGCGAGGAGCGCGCTGTGCTTGTGTCTCTTTTACATCAGTAATATGCCACGCTTCCTTATTGCCTTTCAAGACAATTTCATCTACCACTTTTTTATCTCGAGGCTCTTCGCTACAAGTAAAAACAAGCTTATCTTTCTTTTCTGTTTCTGTGTCGGCTGTGAGTACCCAAAATGTTTCAGGAATAAATGCACGAATTTCGCGCTCTCGTTCCATGAGGATACGAAGGGCTGGTGACTGTACACGTCCTGCAGAAAGTCCATAACGAACCTTTTTCCAGATAAGTCCGGAGAGATCGTATCCTACGAGACGGTCGAGTACACGACGTGCTTCCTGAGCCTTACGAAGATTTTGATCAATTGTACGAGGATGCTTCAATGCTTCAAGAACGGCATCTTTGGTGATTTCGTGAAAGACAACTCGTTGTGGTTTTTTAAGTCCTACTGCTTCGGCAATGTGCCATGCAATAGCTTCTCCTTCACGGTCGGGGTCAGTTGCAAGTATTGTTTCAGTCGCTTTTTTTGCAAGTCGCTTTATTTCATCAACAACTTTTTCCTTACCTTTTGAAATTTCATAGTGAGGTTTAAAACCTTTGTCTATGTCTACAGCTTTTTTATTACTCTTTGGAAGGTCGCGTACATGACCAACAGAAGCGACCACAGTGTAGTCCTTTCCAACATACTTTGAAATTGTTTTCGCTTTTGCTGGTGACTCGACAATAAGTAATTGCATCCTATAAGTAGTACAGGAGAATTGGTTTTTTGACAAATGTGGGTAAGAAAAATCGCCACGGGTCAGGTGGCGATGTGTGAGTTTTTTCTCGAGATTTAATCTCGAGCTTCGTCTCCTGTGTAGTGAGTTTCTGAAAGTGTGTCGGCCACTTTTTCGAACAGTCGAGGAGTGTGTGTTGCGAGCACGCTTTCGACCCTGGCTCGATGCGTCTCGGCATTTGGAAAGGGTTTTTCTTCGAAGGTGCGTGGTCCCGGAGCTCCTCCATCAAGAGGTGTTCTCAAGAAGCTTTCACTCATGATAGATCTCCTACAAAAGAGTGTGAGGTAAGGTGCAATACTTCGAAAATTCTACACTAACATCTTATATTTACACAATGTGGATTTCTCCCATAAATTCTCGAGTCAGTCCTTTGAGTTCTAAAACAGTAAGTAGACTATTTACTTCCGATGGACTTATTCCGCTTTGTCTTATTATTTCATCTCTTTCATGAGTGGTTTCAATAAGTGTAAGTATTTTCTTTTCTTCTTCTGAACAGTCTTCGTATACTTTTTTTCTTGTAACTTCGTGCGAGATTTCAAATCCAAAACTTTCGATAATGTCTTCACTATTTCGTATGAGTGTTGCGCCAAGACGTATAAGCATGTGAGGTCCTAGAGATTGTTTTCCAAAAATAGATCCAGGTACAGTAAATACGTCTCGATTATAGTCTGATGCAAGTCGAGAGGTGATAAGTGTTCCTGATTTAATATCAGCCTCGATCACAAGTGTTGCGTGTGACATACCAGCCATGATGCGATTTCTTTGCGGGAAGCTCCAGGGGGTTGCGGCGAATGTAGGTTCAAATTCAGAAATAAGTCCTCCACCAGATTCAAGAATTTTCCGTGCAAGTCCCATATTACTTTTTGGATAAAGCACTTTTGAATCAAGTCCTGATCCAGGTACAGCAATTGTCTGGAGTCCTGCTTTGAGAGCCTCAGTATGAGCAATACTGTCTATACCCAATGCAAGACCTGAAACGATAGTAATAGGATAACCACGAAGACCTTGTATGAGAGTCTCGCAAACCTCTTTTCCGTATGGGGTATAACTACGAGAACCAACCACACACAGTATTTTATGCGTAGTTGTTGGAAGATTTCCTACATGCCAGAGTCTTTTGGGAGGGTCGGGAATATGACTTAGAAGTTCTGGAAATTCCTTACGAGGGACTTCCAGTATTTTATATTCCATATTGTTATAAGTGTATCACTTCTGTTAGTATAGAAAACACACTATATATACATATGTTAGATATTAAATTCATTCGAGAAAATAGCGATTTGATAAAAGATGCGGCACGCAAAAAGCATATTAATTTTGAAGTTGATGCACTTATAAAAAAAGATGATGAACGTCGAACTCTTTTGACTGAAGTAGAAGCGCAACGCAAAGAACAAAATGATGCGACTGCAAAAATTTCAGGTGGTGCTGATGCATCTGTCCGTGAAGCGCTTATTGCTCAAATGAAGACTCTAAAAGAAGAGCTTCAAAAAAAAGAAGAAAAACTAAAAGAGATTACAAAAGAATGGCAGTTGCTTATGGTTCAAGTACCGAACATTCCTGACATGTCTGTGCCAGAAGGTGTGAGTGATGCAGAAAACCAAGAGGTGCGCACATGGGGTGAAAAAACTTCTTTTGCTTTTACTCCGAAAAATCATATTGAGATTATGGAGTCTCTCGATATGCTCGATACAGAACGAGGGGCGAAGGTAGCAGGTTTTCGTGGATATTTTTTGAAAAATGCAGGTGCAGAGCTTTATATGGCAGTAACACAGTTTGTCTGGAGTCATTTTATTAAAAAAGGTTTTTCTCCTATGGTTGTACCTTCACTTCTTCGACGTGAGCCATTTATCGGTACAGGATATCTTCCACAAAGTGAGGAGGATTTATACAAGACTCAAGACGGTGAATATTTAGCAGGTACTGCAGAGGTAGGAACTATGGGTTATTACATGGATGAGGTTCTTGATCGCACAAAACTTCCTCTTAAATTTATTTCTATATCACAGTGTTTTAGACGAGAGGCGGGAAGTCACGGAAAAGATACAAAAGGTATTATGCGTGTTCATGAATTTACAAAAGTTGAGCAGGTTGTCCTTTGTGAGGCAGATCATCAGATGAGTGTAAAGTTCCATGAAGAGCTTACAGGTAATGCAGAGGAAGTTTTGCAGGCTCTTGGTGTGCCATATCGTGTGGTTGTTAATTGTGGAGGAGACCTTGGTCTTGGTCAGGTAAAGAAATATGATATCGAGAGTTGGGTTCCTTCTGAAAAAACCTATCGAGAGACTCACTCAGCTTCGTATTTTCATGATTTTCAAACACGTAGACTCAATATTCGTTATAAAGATACTGATGGCAAATTAAAATTTGTTCACTCTCTCAATAATACTGCTGTTGCTGTACCTCGAATTCTTATTTCAATTATCGAGAACAATCAAAAAGAGGATGGATCAATTGCAGTACCTCCAGTACTCATCCCATTTCTTGGACGAGATACGATTTCTTCATAAAAGAGTTAGAATAGAGGGATGTTTCGGAGTCAAAAAGTAATTCGTTCAGCTCGCAGTGTACAAAAGCGAAAGAAAAAACATGTTACACGCATTGTTGCTGTGTGCATGTGTTCTCTCGCTCTGTTTTTGAGTCTCGCATATGCCTCTACATTTTCTTCATTTGTTATTTCAGATATTACGATTAAAGGTGTAACGAGTATTCCCGAAGAATCTTTGAAGGAGGCTGTTGCAAAAGAAACAGATGGTTCGTACTGGAAATTGTTTTCTAAAAAAAACATCTGGCTCTATCCAGAAAAGAAAATACTAGAGACTATTACATCAGAATTTCCTCAAGTTGCATCAGTTCTCATTTCTTCAAAAGACAATATCCTCTCTCTTGATGTTGTGGAGAGAGAGCCTTTTGGTTTGTGGTGTAAGGATGTAAATATTCAACCTTGTTTCTTTATGGATGAAGAAGGTTTTATATATGGAGAAGCTTCTACCTTCTCAGGTTCGGTCTATGTATTGTTTACAGGAAATATTGATCTTGAAAATCCTGTTGGTGGTTCATATCTTGAAAAAGATGATTTCATTATTTTAAAAACTTTTATCGAAAGTCTTAAGGAATTAGGTTTAAAGCCAGAGCAGGTTCATATGTCAGCAAGTAGTGATGGTTGGGTGCTTGTTCCAAAAAAGGTGGATATAGACATAAAAGAAACATTTAATGAAAAAGGAAAAATTATGTTTACGTTTGGTAAGGAGCTTGTAAAAGCAGTTGAAAATTTAGAATCGTTTCTTTCGGAAATTAAACTGGTGAATGAGAATGGGGGAATTGATGCTCAGTATATAGATATTCGTTTCGGCAACAAAATATTTTACAAAGAATAGGAATAGGATAGACTACCCTGTTATGAATTTCGGCTTCTGGCAAAAACTCAAAAAACCAATAGTTGTACTTGCACCAATGGCAGACGTCACTGACCCTGCTTTTCGACGTGTCATTGCAAAGTACGGCAAACCTGACGTGATATGGACTGAGTTCGTGTCTGCCGATGGTTTGGTGAGAGCACCAGAAGTGGGGAAGCAAAAATTACTTCGTGACCTTTTATATACAGAAGGCGAAAGACCGATTGTGGCTCAGTTTTTTACTTCGAACCCAGATCATATGGAACAGGCGGCTCGAATAGCGGTTGAGCTGGGTTTTGATGGTATCGATATTAATATGGGCTGTCCTGATAAGGGTATTGAGAGGCAAGGAGCAGGAGCGGCAATGATTAAGAATCCAAAGCTTGCACGAGAAGTTATTCGCGCTGCAAAACGTGGTGCAGGAAGTCTTCCTGTGTCGGTCAAAACACGAACAGGATATAACAAAGACGAGCTTGATAGTTGGCTTCCTGAAATCTTGGCCGAGGAGCCGGCCGTAGTAACTATCCATGCACGTACTCGAAAAGAGATGTCTAAGGTTCCTGCACGATGGGAGGATGTTCGACGTGCGGTAGCTATTCGCGATAGTTTGAAAAGTAAAACTCTTATTTTAGGAAACGGTGACATTACAGATGTGCCTCATGCTTTAGAAAAAATAAAAGAGTCAGGTGCAGATGGGGCAATGCTTGGTCGGGCAATTTTTGGAAACCCGTGGTGTTTCGACCCAAACTCACAGTATGGAAAAGATGTGTCTCTCGAAGCTAAGCTCAAGGCTCTTCTTGAGCACACAAAAGCCTACGAAGAACTTCTGGGGGATATTAAAAGTTTTGCTTTAATGAAAAAGCACTTCAAATCCTACGTAAATAGTTTTCCTGAAGCAGGGGATTTGAGGGTAGAACTCATGGAGACAGAGAATGCGGAGCAGGTAGAAAAGATAATTAAAGAATTTCTAAATTCTAAATAATATAGTATAAATTCTGGGCCAAATAGGGCTCTGTACAGATGTTTTTTGTAAAAAGATTACTATTTGACTTGACTAAAAAATAATAGTGTGCTAACATACTTTTGTTGATGAGTTACTGGAAATGTTTCCTTTGACTGCATCAAGCGTCGTTCTTTTTTCTGAGGAGGTTCTCATGAACCGTAAGAGTCATCCGCCGCCCGCTTTCAGCCACTTTCAGAGTTGCATGAAAATCACCGCCGACCCGCTCGATCTCGACCTCGGCGCCGTCACTCAGGTCTGACACCTGGGCGGCAGCGGATTCGGACGTGAACAAGGGACACGGTATGTCCATTGGTCACAAATTTGTTGAGAGGAAGGATACTCTCAATAATCCCGTTTCAGGGGAAAAGCTGAAACGTTACCGATATGTAAATCGGTCAGTAGAATTTTGATGATTGATCTCTGTACAAGAAGCTAGTGCATCTTGCAGAGTAACTCAATCATCACCCTTGAAGGGAAAGCTACTGGGAGAAGAAGGAAAATTCGCAGGGTCCCGATCAGGGACCGAACATCTCAGGGCGGTTACTCTCACGAGTGACCGCCTTTTTTCTTTGCTTATACATCTATGTCTTGTTATTGTTGTAAAGGGTGGGTTGCGGGCCTCAGTGGCCAGAGGTAGGTTCATCGGGAACCTACCTCTTTTTTTAAGTACTTGCTTTTTTATACAAAGTGTGCTATTATGTACTTCAGGAGGCAGGATAGCATCAATGTTTGATGCACTGTCAGGGGGTGATCTTTGAAAGGAGAAAGTCATGGATCAGTGGAGAAAGAGTATGTGGATCGCTTTTTGGGCAACTCTCACACTTTGGTGTGGAGGTTGTCAGGCTGACGTCAATTTGGGATTGGGTGGAAAATTTTTCTATCCCGACCAGGTTGGTGAAAAAAAGCTGGGTGATCCACGCAAGCCGATGTTTGAAGGCTCGGGTTATACTGAGCGTCAGACCGCGGGTGGCGAAGTGAAGTCTGTCGGATTTCAGAAGTTTGAAGGAGGTGTGAAATGAAGGATTCTTTCTTCAATGAACACTTCGGACAAATTTCTCGAATTTCAGGCGGCTGGAACATCGCCGTCAGCGACGTTAGTGTTGGAATTTTCTGTGTGCTGGTTCTTTGGTTCGTTACGTGGCGGATCAAGAAGTTTTTTCGGAAACATTCTCATTAGGAGGTCAAAATGAGTCAGTCGGATATTATTCTTGTTGTTGCGGTGCACCTGATTGTTCTTGGTGTGGCCACTGTTCTCGCTCTCGGAGTTATCGGAAGAGTCCGCGAGAGTCGCGCTTGGAACAAGCGCCGGCAGCAGCAGGAGAGAGTGGTTGCGTTTGAAAATCAGTTTTACAGCACAAACCGTCTCTGTCCACATTGTCACCAGCCCATCACTCTCGATGGGGCACTGATGGCAGGTGGTATAGTGACCCACTGTGGTCACAACCTGTTCTTCGTAAAGAACAACAGATATCTTGTCGATGAGAAAGGTCAGGCTGCCTAACTTGCTTGCAGTCCGCTTTGCGGACGGAAAGGATTCTAATGGCTTTCCATGGACAGATTGATCGTGACAGTCTGGATGGGGATCGACAACAATGCCCCAACCCCGACTGTTCGAAACACATTCAAGTCAACGACTCCGGTCAGTGCCCTGAATGCAAACATCAAATCGTCCCGCTTCAGCCTCTGGCTGTGGTGGGGCAAATGGATGAGGTCTGGGAACCCTCTTCCTGAAGAAGTTTGCGAATCCCAACCGTGAAAGTGTGAGTCTTCGACTCCACTTCACGGTTTTTTATTTTGAAATTAATTTTTTTAATTTATATTGACAATAATCTATATTAGATTTATGATTTATTTTGTAGTTTTTTAAAAAACTGGCAGCACAGAGACGCAAGGTGACGCGTTTTCTGTGCGAAACCCCCGACAGCTAGACTCGCTGTTCGGGGGTTTTTATTGAGTTACGCTATGGGCATTGACACAAAAAAGTATTCGTGTAAAATAGCTTGTACCTCAAGTGAGGTTGTTCCTTTGACTGACACCCTGACTCCTCTGGGAAGAGAGAGTCCGTCCCTCGACGCGACGTGCTTACTCAAGTACGTTGCGCATCTCCAACCCGTGCCCACGCCAGGCACGGGTTTTTTTATACCTCATAAATACTGCTATACTATTTCAATGATAAAAAAGCAGTCTCAAGAATTTACGGCACTCTATAGGAAGCACCGACCTGCTACATTCAAAGATGTGATTGGTCAGGATCATATTGTGTCTGTATTAGAGAATGCATTAAAACTTGGAAATATTTCTCATGCATATTTGTTTACAGGTTCTCGAGGTACAGGGAAAACCTCTGTTGCACGAATTTTTGCCCGTGAAATAGGAACATCTGATAAGGATTTGTATGAGATAGACGCAGCATCAAATAGAGGCATTGATGATATTCGTGAGATTCGTGATGGGGTTTCTACAATGCCGTTTGATTCAAAATACAAGGTCTATATTATCGATGAGGTGCACATGCTCACAAAGGAAGCCTTCAATGCACTCTTGAAGACCTTGGAAGAGCCACCTTCACACGCTCTGTTTATCCTTGCAACAACAGAAATGGAAAAGCTTCCTGAGACTATTGTGTCGCGTTGTCAGGTTTTTCATTTTAAAAAACCAAATCAAACTATTTTAAAAAGTTTTGTACAAAATACTGCAAAAAAAGAAGGGTTTACTCTCGATCCTGCGGGGGCAGAGCTCGTGGCGCTCTTGGGAGATGGTTCATATCGTGACACTCACGGCATATTACAAAAAGTAATAGGTTCTTCGGAAGATAAAAAAATATCTCTTGAAGAAATAGAAAAGGTGACAGGGGCGCCAAAAACTTCTCTTGTAAATGCTGTGATACAAGGTATTGCTCACAAAGATATATCGGTGTCACTCAAGGCTCTTCATAAGGCGGTCGAGGGAAATGTTGATATGAAGCTTTTTACCAAACTTATACTTCAGAAACTTCGTTTTGTATTACTTCTTCGTTTTGCGGGAGATATGGAAAAGGGTATTAAAGAAACCCTTTCAGAAGAGGATTTTACGTTCTTAAAAGGGATCGCCTCAGATAAAGAGGTAAAAATTAATTCAGAAACCCTTATAGAGTTCCTCAGTGCATATGATCTTATTGGCTTCGCTTCTATTCCAGAACTTCCTTTAGAACTTGCGATAATTAAACTTGTGGGGCAAAATAACCTAACAGCTATTAGCTAACAGCTTTAAGCTTTAATATTGCGGGATCGTCTAATGGTAGGACATCAGCTTTTGGAGCTGACTATCTAGGTTCGAGCCCTAGTCCCGCAGCCAACTCGTGCGACGCTCAAGACGCGTCAAAATAACGATATTTTGATGAAGTAAAGAGCGACCCGTCTAGGACGGAGAAACCGCACAAGTTACCTATCCCGACATGGCATACCTGCTGAGAGCAGTATTCAGAACAAAAAATCACCGATACAAAACGGTGATTTTTTGTTAGAATAAATTGATATGTTTTCAAATAATTTGTTTCATAAAGTAGTCAAAGTGCCTATTATTCTGTACACCTTTTTTGTGCTCCTTTTCGGTATATCTCAAATGAACATGGATATGAACTCGATGGATGGTAAAGCAAACTGTCCCTTTGGCGGGCACTCAATGGCGATTTGCCAGATGAATCCGATGGAACATATTCAAGAGTGGCAAAGTATGTTCACAATGTTGCCAGCACAAAATACACTGTTCATTCTTCTTGCATTTTTTATATTTCTTGCCATAAGCAAGCTTAAATTTTGGAACAAATTTTCAATACCAGAATTATCTTTTTCTATTTCAATAAAACAATCTTTATTATCTAGTACTTTCAAAGTATCTAGTCCTCTTCAGGAAGCTTTGTCTAAGGGTATATTAAACCCCAAACTTTTCTAACAAATTTACTTATTTAGTTTTAAAACTAGAGTTTTTTAGTCTTACTTATTAATTAACCTTATGTTTCTATGGAAGAAAATAATAGAACAATTCAAACGAATAACTTGGCTGTACCGATTGCGATAGTGATCGCTGGAGCCTTGATAGCATTAGCAGTATTCTATAGTGATGGAAAAACATCCAATGCTAAAGTCCCCGAACAGCAAGGTGTTGCACAACAACAAACTGGTGATCTTGAAAAAATGATACCGATTTCTTCGACAGATCATATTCGGGGCAACCCAGATGCTCTTGTAAAAATAGTTGAATATTCTGATACTGAATGCCCATTCTGTAAAAGATTTCACGGTACTATGAAGGAAGTAATGAATGAATACGGCAAAGATGGCAAAGTGGCATGGGTATACCGCCACTTTCCGCTTGATCAACTCCATTCAAAAGCTCGAAAAGAAGCTGTTGCGCTTGAATGTGCCAATGAGCAGGGCGGGAACGACAAGTTCTGGTCATACGCCGATCGTCTCTACGAAATTACCCCAGCAAATAATGGTTTGGACCCAGCCGAGTTACCAAAGATAGCTCAATATATAGGATTAGATGTCCAAAAATTTAATGTTTGCCTTGGAAGTACTAAATACGATAAGCATATAGAAGATGAAGTACAAAACGCAGTAGCAACTGGTGGTAATGGAACCCCGTGGAGTATTGTGGTAGGAAAAAACAATAAGAAATACCCACTTTCTGGCGCACAACCGATATCAGCAATTAAACAACTTATAGATCTTGCAGGAAAATAAATTATGGTCATTCAAGCTCTACAAAAAGTATTTAGAAAACCTATATATGTGATTTTTGCACTTGTTGTAAGTATATTGGTTTTTGTATTTGCTGTATGGCTTCCAAATATTCGATTGATTACAAACATAGTTAGCTCTCCAGATGTTTCCTTATCGAGCAAGATTGAATTACCAGTTAGTCTATTGGGTTCTATCAATACTAACTTCACAACTCTATCTGCTTCATACACAATTGCTATTGCCATATTGTTTGGAATATACGTCTCTATGATGGTTTATTTTTTGAAGCACAGGATTGAAAATATTAGGCAAAGTGGAATTGCAGCAGGTTTTCTGGGGATTATGAGTGGGATTGTCGGGGTGGGATGTGCCGCCTGCGGGGCATTTCTACTGACCAGTCTTCTGTCGATTATTGGTGCAGGAGGACTACTCGTACTACTGCCACTTCACGGTAGTGAATTCGGTATTTTGGGCACACTACTTTTAGTATTTGCCGTATTTAGAACAGCAAAACAAATAGAAAGCCCGCTAGTATGTAAAATTTAGAATTGTAAATTTAACTCACATAAATTATGGAACAACAAATAAATGAAAAAGAACAACGTCAACTATCAGCACAAAGAAAAAATTCGATTATGAAAGCGGTTTGGATCTTAATCGGCATAGCTACCATCGCGGGTCTTATGTGGTTATCAGTTACTGGATCACAGAAAAAAGAAGGAATGACAAATACTCTCACCACTGTAGTGAGTGATGATTATATTAAAGGTAATCCAAATGCATCTGTGACTCTTATTGAATATTTGGATTTTGAGTGTGAAGCTTGTGGCGCTTATTTTCCTCTTGTAAAACAGTTAGAGAAAGAGTTTCCTAATGACCTTAAAATAGTCTTGAGATATTATCCTTTACCTGGTCACAAAAACGGACTTGAAGCGGCTTTGGCTGTTGAGGCGGCTTCACAGCAAGGAAAGTTTTTTGAAATGCATGATCTGCTTTTTACTGAACAAAAAAAGTGGGGTGAAAAGCCAGTGCCTACTCCAGAAGTATTTGAAGGTTATGCGAAGCAACTCGGACTCGATATGGCTAAGTTCAAACAAGATGTTGCATCGCAATCAGTTAAAGACAGAGTACAACGCGATGTGGATTCTGGAACAAAGCTTGGGAATACTGGTACACCGTCGTTTTATCTAAATGGTCAAAAAATTCAAAATCCACGAAGTCTAGAAGACTTTAAGACTCTCATTCAAGCAGAAATCTTGAAAGCCCCAAAAGTAGAAGCAAAACCACTGGGAGAGAAAGTTCACGAACATGCTGACTTTGCCGTATATCTCAATGGAGAAAGATTTGACTTCAAACCAGCCAAGTATCAGTCGTCAGATACTAATCCACTTGATCCAGATGCACATCTACATGATGGCAATGGAGATGTAACACACAAACATCGCAAAGGTATCACACTTGGTTATTTCTTCGATACTATTGGGATGAAGCTGGATAGTCAATGTTTCGTGACTGACAACGGCAAACAGTATTGCAATACTAGAGATAAGAAACTCAAGATGTATGTGAACGGTAAGGAAAATACCATGTTTGGTAATTACGAATTTACTGACCTTGACCGTATACTTATTACTTATGGAGATGAAACAGGGGTTACTGACCAGATTACTTCTATCTCTGACGATGCATGTCTTTATTCAGAAAAGTGTCCTGAGCGAGGTAAAGCACCAACGGAAAATTGTGTCGGGGGTTTAGGAACAGAGTGTTAATTATTTTTAAATTAAAACATATGAATATACAATTAATTCTAAAAGCATTAAAAGATCACGCAAAAGAAGAAGTTCGCATTCATAAGGAAATATTTAGTGAGGCGGGAGGTGATGCGAAAGACCTTGTCGAAAAACATCTAAAGGATACAATGACTATCCACAAAGCATTTTGGACAAAATTAAAGAAATCAATAAAAGATAAATGATTTTTAAAAAATAATGCACAATCACTCTGAAAAATTTGAACCCAAAAAGGCAATAATCGTAACAATTATCTTTATATTGTTCTTGGTGTTTGCTTCAATAGTGTCTCGAAATAAAAAATTAGATTCTATCTCCTCAAATAACATTTCAACAACTACCGAAAGTCAAAAATAGATATATTCAAGAAAAACTGATAAGTAATATTCAAAATACCCTTATTTCAGGTCATTTTTCTGCATTTTGATTGAAAAATCAACCAAATCTGATACTATAAGGTGTCTATGGATAGTATTATACCGTGGGTCATCGGCAGTCTTCTGGTAGTTACAGCACCCTTCATAAGTTCAAAAATTACAATAAATAATCCAGATTCAGAAGCTCAGGCAGGACTAGTCTCTACAGATAGTAAGAAAGCAACTGAATATAAAATAAAAACTGGCGATACCCTTACCGACATACTCGGATCTTTCAAGATATCTTACGAAGATGCTCAAGAAATCATAAATTCTTCTAAAGAAGTTTTTGATTTTACTAAAATTCAAACAGGAAAGGTTTTAAAATTTGTTTTTGTAAAAGAAGCTCTTGCCTCAATTGAATATCCTATATCAAGTGATGAGATTCTAGTCGTTCAGAAGAACAAAAATAGTTTTATAACTACCACAAAACCGATTATATACGACACTCAAATTGTAACCAAGAAAGGAGTAATCACTGACTCATTATTTCTCACAGCAAGTGAGCTTGATATCCCAGACAAAGCCATTATGGAGCTTGCTGACATTTTTTCAAGTGATATAGACTTTGCTACTGATATTCAAGAAGGAGATTCTTTCACTATTGTGTATGAGAAGCGTTCACTTGATGGTAAAGATGCAGGTGCAGGTAATGTTTTAGCTGCGCGTTTTATGAATAATGATAAGACATACACAGCTTTTAGATTTGACGACAAGTTCTATAATGAAAATGGAGAATCTATGGCTCGACAGTTTCTAAAATCTCCACTTAATTATGCACAGATAAGTTCAGGGTATAGTTATAGTCGAACAAACCCGGTTACAAAACAAGTTACTCCTCATCGAGCAATTGACTATGCCGCTTCTGCAGGAACTCCTGTTATTGCTACTGCGGATGGAAAAGTTACTCTAGCCGGATCAAAGGGAGGACTAGGTATCGCGGTGGAAATAAAGCATGGAAACTATCTTACTCAGTATGCTCACTTATCAAGTGTGGCTAAGGGAATAAAAACTGGAGTTTTTGTAACAAGAGGGCAGATCATTGGATATGTTGGTTCAACAGGAATTTCTACAGGTCCACACTTGCAATATGCTATGTTTAATAATGGAAACCCTATAAATCCACTTACAGCCGACTTCTCTCGGGGAGAATCTATTAAGACGGACGAAAAGGAGTCTTTTTCTGAGACAAAAAACAAACTCCAAGATTCTCTAGATTAATCTAATTTAATAAACCCAATATTACTTTAGCACTCGTTGTTTGGATATATTCAGTACAATTCCTGTAGCTCCTAAAGCAAAGATGAGAGAAGTTCCTCCTTGACTGACAAATAAAAGCGGAACTCCAGTAAGGGGTAATATGCCCACCATTGCTCCTATGTTAGTGAAAACTTGTCCAATTATAATTAAGACTATGCCTGTTGCTAAAATTGTACCAAATGAGTCTTTGCTATTTGATGCAATCTTCAGTCCTCTCATTGCAAAAACAAGAAATAATAAGATTAAACCAAAAGTTCCGATAAACCCAAACTCTTCGCCCGCTACTGCAAAAATTGAGTCTCCCATTGGTTCAGGTAGTACATTGAACTTTTGTATACTCTGACCAAAGCCCCTACCAAACATTCCCCCAGAACCGATAGCAATGAGTGATTGCTGGATTTGATAACCAGAACCCAAAGGATTACTGGCTGGATGGAGAAATGTATTCAGACGGTCTTTAACATATGGACGAGTATAGACTAGAGCAGTCAAACTTATTGCAAGGATTAAAAATAAAAGTAAGAGATGTTTAATTTTTCCTCCTGCAACGATAAACATACCCATAAGTGCAACTGCAATAACTAAATCTGTATCGTGTTGGAGAAGAAGGATTGACTCTGTAATGGCAAGGATTATGCAAAGAGGAATAAAACCATAATTAAAGGTATTAACTTTGTTTTTTATAGAAGTTAACCATACCGAAAAATACAGTACAGTCGCTAATCTTAAAAACTCTGATGGTTGAAAGGTAAATGACCACAAAGATATCCATCGTGTTGCTCCGCCGTGTGTGTATCCAATCTGAGGAATAAAGACTATAAGGTTTAAAAAAATGCCGAAAAGAAAAAGATAAAAAGCATATTTTCTCCATTTTTTATAGTCAAAATTAGATGTAAAAAAAAGAGCGAGCATTCCTATACCTCCTCCTATAATAAGTTGTTTCAAAACAATGCCGCCATAACTTAAGTGTTGTTTTGCAAGTAGACCCAATGAAGCGGAGAAGAAAATAATAAGACCAACTAAAAATAAGAGGAGAGTTGAGATTAAAAAAGGTATATCCAGCTTAAGCGATTTCATTTGAGACATTTTAACATATAAATGATAAAGTTTACTTATGAATGAAGAAAATGAGGATAGCTACGTTCCAAGTCCAGGCAAAATTTATTTTATTGCCTCCCTGTGCATCTTTTTGGCTATGCTGTCTATTTTTGTACATCATTATATATTTGGCTATATGAATTAAACTCTAGGCTCATAACAAAGTCAAAAATTATATTAATCTGTTTAGTGCTGGTTGATGTGATAATATAATTTTCTTTAATCACATTGTTCTACCTCAAGTAGAAAAAAGATTTGATTGTGTATAAGTATCACTTGACTATACCCCCTAGGGGGTATATCATACAAGCATGAATACCAATAAATCTAAAATGTCTCGTCGATTAAAAATTATTGAAGGTCAGGTTAGGGGTCTGGCAGAAATGGTGGATAAAGGTACATATTGTATTGATGTCATAACTCAAAGCTCTGCAATTAAGCAGGGACTTTCGAATGTTGAAGATATGCTAATGGAGCATCATCTTTCCCATTGTGTAGTAAAGCAAATAAAAGAAGGAAGACCAGCCAAAGCAGTGGATGAGGTTCTTAAAGTTTACAAACTTAAACGTAAATAAAATATGAATAATACTAAAACATATAGAGTGAAGGGAATGCATTGTGCTTCATGTGCCAGTATTATTGAAAAAACATTTAAGAAAACAGACGGCGTGCATTTGGCAGAAGTTAACTATGGAACAGAAACAGCCAAGATTGCTTTTGATGAATCCAAAACAAATCCGCATCATCTCTCTCAAAAAATAGAACCTCTCGGTTACTCGTTAGCTCTTGATCAAGGGTTAAATCATTCTCATGGTAGTCAATCTGCTGAAGAGATGGGCATGTCAGCAGATGAACACGCGGCACATTTAGGTCTAAATCAATCAAAAAAAGAGAAGCTTGTGGAGGTTGCGGATATGAGAGTAAAAGTACTATCAGCAATTCCTTTGGCGGTTTTCGCTGCCTTTGTCATGGGTTGGGATATTTTAGCTCAATACAAAGCTGTACCTGAAATGAGCTATACAATTAAAGAGTTTTTTCATCACCTTCTTCCACTCTTTGCAACCTATACACTTTTTGTTGTAGGCAAACCTTATCTTTTAGGTTTTTATAGATTTTTGAGATATGGAAAAGCAAATATGGATACCTTGATTGGTATAGGAACATCCGCTGCATTTTTATATAGTTTTGCTGTTGCTGCATTCGAAGAAGCACTTCGACCTTTTATAAATGTTGATTATCAATACTACGATGTAACAATTGTTGTCATCACATTCATTGCACTTGGTAAGTATTTAGAAGCTCGATCAAAGATAAAGACAGGCGATGCAATTGAAAAACTACTTAATTTACAAGCAAAAACTGCTCTCGTTGTTCGTGATGGAAAAGAAATAGAGATTTCTATAAATGAAGTTAAACACGGAGATTTAATAATTGTTAAACCTGGTGCAAAAATTCCTGTTGATGGAGTTATTACAGAAGGGTCTTCTTTTGTAGATGAGTCTATGGTTACAGGTGAGCCAATGCCTGCGCAGAAAAAGATCGGTGATAGTGTTGTGTCAGGAACAATAAATACAAGCGGATCATTTACATTCAAAGCTACAAAAGTTGGATCTGAAACCCTTCTCGCGCAAATTATTAAAATGGTTGAAGATGCTCAAGGAAGTCGTGCTCCAATACAAGCTCTTGCAGACAAAATATCAGCCATTTTTGTTCCTATTACACTTGTAATAGCTTTTCTAACACTTGGGGCTTGGCTCTTAATTGGCACTAGTTCACTTGGATTCTCACAAGCCTTATCATTTGGGCTAGTTTCTTTTGTGGGAGTATTGGTCATTGCTTGCCCTTGTGCACTTGGTTTGGCCACCCCCACTGCAATTATTGTAGGAGTCGGTAAAGGAGCAAAGGAAGGAATCCTAATTAAAGATGCTGCGACTCTGGAAAAGTTGCATAAAGTAGACACCGTCATCGTAGATAAAACTGGAACAATAACTATAGGCAAACCAACACTTGTTGATATTGAAAATATGTCGAGTTTTAGTAATGAAGATTTTGTTTCAATCGTTGCCTCACTTGAGAAAAAGTCAGAACATCCTATTGCTCATGCAATCGTCAATTATGCAGTTGAAAAAAACTTAAGAATTGAAGAAGTTTCAAATTTTGAAGGTATTCAAGGTAAGGGATTAAAGGGAAAAATTAAAGAGACTGAATATCTTGTAGGAAATGTAAAACTTGTTTCTGATTTAGGGATATCTTTTGATTCAACAAAAATTGATCAGTTCACTGCACAAGGTAAAACTCCTGTTATCCTTACTACAAAAGAAAAAGTTCTTGGGTTTGTAATGGTTTCTGATGAAATCAAAGTAGAATCAAAACAAGCTGTCGCTGATCTCCACAAGCTTGGGATCAAAGTTGTGATGCTTACAGGTGATGATGAAAAAGCAGCAAAACACATAGCCTCACTTGTTGGTATCGATGAAGTGATTGCGCATGTTTTACCGCAGGATAAATTGGCAAAAATTCAGGAGCTGCAGATTCGAGGAAAAATCGTAGCCATGGCTGGGGATGGTGTAAATGACGCTCCTGCACTCGCTCAAGCAGATGTTGGTATCGCTATGGGCACAGGTACGGATGTAGCTATTGAATCAGCCGGAATTACTCTACTTGGTGGAGATATATCTAAATTAGTAAAGGCAATTAAACTCTCAAAAATTACCATGAGAGGTATCAAACAAAATCTTTTCTGGGCGTTTATCTATAACGTCATTGGTATCCCACTTGCGACAGGAATATTTTATCCAGTATTTGGATGGCTCTTAAATCCTGTATTTGCTGGCTTTGCGATGGCTATGTCGTCTGTATCAGTAGTTTCAAATTCTCTTCGAATCAAAGCTAAAAAAATATGATAAAAAAATTATTTACAATTTTTGTTTTATTTAGCTTCCTATCAATAGGGATTATTGGATTTAGTTCTATGAATCATGGGATTGAGCATACCTCAGGATGTATGTTTTCTGTGGCAGATAGTACTCCGTGTCCAGAAAATATAATTGCTATGACGGTGCATCATTTGCAAGCATATACATCACTTTTGAATATATTACCCCCAACTCAATCGTTACTCGTAGTACTACTGCTTTGTTCTCTATTAGTAGGTCTAGTATTTTGTCTGTACAAATTAGTAACACATACAAGCAGGAGTTTTCGATTAAGAAGTCATAGTTTTGAGTATCCACCCATTCATTCTTGGAAAATTATTAAATGGCTAGCTTTGTTTGAAAATTCTCCATCCATGCAGAAAATTTCTATTATTACTTCTAATTATATAAATCTATGCAAACAAAAAAGTCTAAGAAAAATAAAAAATATAAAAATATCGATCAAGCATTGGTATTCGACCTTGTCTGCGGGATGGAACTTGATGCAGACAGTATTAAAGCGAGCGCAGATTATAAAGGGAAAACCTATTACTTTTGTGCCATTCACTGCAAGAATCATTTTACAGCCGATCCAGTAAAGTATGTTGGGGAATAATTATTAAGCTAATTCAAAAATATGAACAATAACCAAAACAACAAAATATTATATGGAATAGGGGGGTTGATTATCGGCCTTATTCTTGCGGGAGTGTTTTATCCAATGATGCGTTACGGTGGTTATGGAATGATGAATTGGAGAAGCAGTTCAATATCAGATCAAAGAGTAAATGGAAATAGCCAGATTGCTAGTACTATCGACAAACATTTCATTGAACAGATGATTCCTCATCATGAAGGGGCAATTGCTATGGCGAACTTAGCTCTTAAAAAATCTAAGCGTCCTGAAATTAAAACTTTAGCAACAGCAATCATTTCAGCTCAGACCACAGAAATTCAAAGTATGAACGGATGGTACAATGATTGGTTCGGAAGTGATGTGCCAAAAGTAAGTGTGGGAATGATGGGTGGAGGCATGATGTCGCAAAATGGAATGCATATGGGAGGACAAGAAGATATGACCATACTAGAAAATGCATCTGATTTCGATAAAGCATTTGTAGAAGAAATGATTCCTCACCATCAATTAGCAATCATGATGGCAAACATGCTTCAGTCAGGAACGAATCGTCCTGAAATGCAACAACTTGCAAAGAATATTATTTCCTCTCAATCAAAGGAGATACAACAAATGCAAGTTTGGTATGTAGAGTGGTATAAGTAAATTATTAAAAATTAATCAAATAAATAATATGAAAAAATCAACATTTATACATGGAGTTTCAATTGTAACAGCTATATGGGGAGCACTAGCTCTTGTTGGTGCATGGCTTGCGGGGGGCGGTGGAACTATATGGGGTTTTACATATCAGCACTGCATTAATGACGCAATTATTCTTACACTTATCTCCATATCAGCTGGTATATGTGCAATGTACCGTTATCAGTTAGAGAAAGATAATATATCAAAATAAAATGGAAGAACACACACAAAAAACTTTCTCAAAAAAGACGTGGGGCATCATCTTAGTTATTGGACTTATCGGCCTCGTGTTACTTTTGAGAAATCACTCATCACATTTACTCATAGCTTTGCCGTACCTCGTTTTGTTGGCATGTCCACTTATGCACATGTTTATGCATGGGGATCATAAACATGATAAGTAAAATAATCTCGTAAATATTATGACAATTCAAAAACACATATATACTTTTCATGTCTCTGGTACTCACTGCCCATCATGTAAAATCTTCATCGAAGATACTTTGAATGAACAGATTGGTATTGAACAAACGAGAGTTGATTTAAAGAACGAGACCGTCTCACTTGAAACCACTCTTGATGAGAGCCAGCACAAGCTTGCAGAGATATTGACTGAAAAAATAAAACATAACGGTTACTCACTTTCAGTTGAGAAGAAAGCTAAAGAGAAAAAAGACAATGGTGTCATTTGGCAGGCTTTACCAATTGGCTTAGCTCTCCTTACAATCTTTTTTATTGTACAAAAGTCAGGAATTCTAAACTTTGGCTTGGGTGGGACAATAACACCGGTCACCAGTTTTATTATCGGTCTTGTCGCTTCCGTATCTAGTTGTCTCGCCGTTGTTGGAGGTCTCGTACTTTCGCTCTCCGCTACTGTCTCACAAGATTCGGTTCGAGATACAAAGCCGATGGTTCTTTTCCATGGTGGAAGATTGCTTAGCTTTGCACTGCTTGGCGGTGTGCTTGGTGCTATTGGCAGTGCCATAGGTATAAGTTTTACCGTGACAGCGATACTCGGTATCATCGCTTCAACAGTAATGATTCTGTTGGGACTTAATCTCGTCGGAGTGTTTGAGAAAAATATGGTCGCTCTACCATCAGGAGTTTTCAGTTTTTTCCGTAAAGTCGAACACAAAACAATCGCACCATTTCTTATCGGTGTTGGTACTTTCTTTTTGCCGTGTGGATTCACTCAGGCAATGCAAGTCGCAGCACTTTCAAGTGACTCATTTATTTCTGGACTTCTAATTATGGGATCCTTTGCCCTCGGTACTTTACCAATGCTTGCACTTTTGTCATTTGGCTCAGCTTCGTTCGCTCAGTCAAAACACGCACCGCTCTTTTTCAAGTCAGCAGGTGTTTTGGTGATTGGTCTCGGCGCCTTTGCACTGCTCGCAGGACTTGCTGGGCTCGGCGTCATTGAACCTTTATTTAACATATAACCTTATTAGTTAATTTCTATGCAAAAAAACACAATCATATCCATTATCATTAGTATTGCTCTCATTGGAGGAACGCTTTACTTCATTTCTGACAGGTCGCCATCTTCAGGTGGTGAAGTTGCACAATCACAGAATGTTGAAATTAGAGATGGAGTACAATATGTGACTATAACTGCAAAAGGAGGTTATTCTCCGCGTATCACAGAAATCAAAGGTGGCTTGCCCACCAAACTAGTTGTGAAAACAGATGGTACATATGATTGTTCAGCATCACTCGTGGTTCGTTCTGTTGGTTTCCAAAAAATACTGCAACCGACGGGTGAAGAAGTTATAGATTTGGGTACTCCAAAATCTGGCGAGAAAGTACAAGGAGTGTGTGGAATGGGAATGTATAACTTCCAGATTAAGGTTAGTTAATTATTCTAGCGTCACCTTTTTATCCTTCAGGAATAGTTTACTTTGAAGACATCCCAACAACTCTCTCTTCTCCCCATCAGTTCCATTTCGTAGGATGTATTTACAGTAGTTACGGATATCAATATCTCCAACTTCTATCTTATCCTTTGAGTTGAGTACTATTTGATTAAATTTCTTAAATCTCTGCACTTCGTTTCTGATTTTCTCCTTTATTCCTATCTCATCTATGTTAATGGTCTCCATTAAATTTTCAAATTGTTTAATCAAATCTATTTCGTTTATGTATCCACCCTTACAATCTCTGTCTTTTGATCCGTTACAACCATAATATACATGTCTATGAACACTACCGTCTTTCTGCTTTTTAAATTTCTCATCTGGAGTGATACCGGAAGAACATAATCCACAAATCATTAATTTAGTAAAAGCAAACTCTTTGTTTTCTGTTCTAATCACTGATCTCGTCATCTGTTCTTGAACTTGATCAAATAACTCTTTGGTAATGAGTGGTTCATGTTTACCCCTATACCAGTTTCCAGAATCTTTAGGGTATTCGAATGTTCCGTAGTAGAAGTGGTTTTGTAAAATCATGTAGACATTACTTAGTGTCAGGTTTTTGTTACCACTTTCTGTCTTAAGGTTCAAATCAAATTTAAGCCAGTTGTATAACTTTCTTCCACTCCACTTTTCATATGCTACTTTCTCAAACATTTTCCTAATAATAGGCGCTCTCTGCTTGTCGGTATATATAACTCCTTTTTCTCCAACATTTTTACTATTCAAGTATCCAGTAGGAGCGACAGATGGCCATAGTCCCATCTCCACTCTAGTTTTCAATCCACGTTTTACGTTTATACTTTTGTTATCGTTTTCTAACTTAGCTTGAGAACATAGAATCATCAGTAAAAACTTCTCATTCGGTGAATTATGAAAATGTTGTCCGTAAGTACGAATTTCTAGTAGTTGCTTCTCATCCATTAAATCTACAAGTGATCCTAAGTCTCCTGCGTTTCTACTCAATCTATCTGGTGCCCATGTCAGTATTCCGTTAAATCTACCTCGTCTTATATCTTCCAGTAATTCTTTAAATACAGGTCTTTGACCTGAATCTTTGGCTGAATGAGATTCACGACGAATATCAATTATTTCTAAATTTTCTCTTTCAGCGATATTAAGCATTTCCTTTACCTGACTATCTATACTCAATGCCTGCTTTTCATCTGATTCAGTTGATTTTCTAGCATACAGACAATATTTTATTTTTATCGTTGGTAAGATTACTTCTTTACCTATTAGACCTGTCGATTGTATATGTGTTTCCATACATATATTAATGACAGAACCACCATCCTTGCATAGCTATGCAGAACTAGTTTTTCGTCGCATACTCGCACTTTAAAGCCAAAGGATGCAAGGCATTGGAGTATCTTTAGTCATAGCTGAATGTCCGATGATAGTAAAAGCGTCCACCAAGTCATCATGTCTCTCAACTCCGAAACCTACTATCTGACGTATTAATTCTTCAGCTCCATATCTTGGAAATTTGATCTTACCGCTCTGTATCATTGCAGAGATGGTCATGAGTCTTGATCGTTTATCTGACGATACCTTTACTCCTTCAGCCCAAATATCATCATGACAGAGCTGATCTATGACTGCTTTTTGATATCCAACTTCTTCTACTAGAAAACAGACTGAACTGTAGAAACTCTTGTTTGCAGTATTCAGGAACTTTATCTGGTTAATAGTTTCAGGAAAAGTCATTCGGCGATTAATGATGTTAGGTAAGATATATACACAAAATGTCTCGTCGTGTCCGCAAATAACAGCACTGACCATAGCTGTGTAGTCGGCAGTATCTTTCTGTGAAATGGCTAAGTCTATACCGACAAACACTCCATGATATGAATCTCGATTTATTGGAATCTCATCATAATAGTCTATCCATTCTGAATGTATGACTTGATCTTCATCAGGAACAATATGTAAGAGGTATTCTCTCTGCCAAGCAAATTCATTTCCACATCTTCTTTTTTCTTCTGCTATGTCTTGAGACGATGGATATTTCCCAATCCAAGCTACAATTTTGTTTTCATCAATCAGGGGGTATGCTTTGAATACTGCATTAAGTTGTCCCTCGTCTATATCACGTTTTAAGTGCATGAGGAGTGAGTCTTGATGAAGTAAGTTTCCAATAACAATGAGTCTTGTGCTTCTATCACCAGCAGGAATGACTTCACCCATGAGCCAGTTATATGTCTTTTGTCGTCCCTCATGAGTTTTCGTTGAAGCTATATCTTCCACATCATCAGCTATGATGAGATCAGGTCTATGTTGATTATGTCTTAACCCTCTAATACTTTGCTCTGAAGATACAGCTGTAATACGAGCATTGAGATTGGAGAATACAAGAGATGTCGCACCCCATTCATTGTTTTCTTCCTGAAATGGACCAAGGTCATTTTTCAGAAGCTGATTATTTTCAAGTTCACGACGTAAGTTCATCATGTGTTGCTTGGCTTGAGCTTGGGTCTGGCAGAGAATTAAGACAAACTTTTTCTGTTGTTCTCCAAGAATAGACCAGACAGGATATGAGGTAGTGAATA
>JBJOQC010000018.1:0-13249 GCA_046050145.1 Candidatus Parcubacteria bacterium
TGATCAAGAATGGTACGTGAGTCTATTTGAGAGGCTACTTGGAGGGCGATACGTGAAGGAACGTTTGCTTTAATGAGACCTGTAATAACGTTTACAGAAGGTCTTTGTGTTGAAAGCATAAGGTGTATACCTACAGCACGGCTCATTTGGGCGAGACGTACGATAGACGCTTCAAGTTCTCGAGGATATGACTGCATAATATCAGCAAGCTCGTCGATGATAACAACCATATAAGGCATTGTTTCTGGTTGCTTTTCTTCAGGGTCAACATCTCCTTTTTTAATCTTTGCTAATGCTGGAGCAAGAATATTTTCGTGATATGACTGGATGTCACGAACAGATTCTCCTTCGAGAATGTCGTATCGTCGATCCATTTCTTTTGCTGCCCACTTGAGCGCAAGGATGGCTTTTTTAGCATCAGTAATTACAGGAGTGAGAAGGTGAGGGATTTTGTTGTAAAGAGTTAACTCCACTCGTTTTGGGTCGATCATAATAAACTTTAGTTGCTCAGGAGAGTTTCTGTAGAGAAGTGATGTGATGAGGGCGTGGATGGTTACAGATTTTCCAGATCCAGTTGCTCCAGCAATAAGAAGGTGAGGCATCTTTGCAAGGTTTACAAAGTTTGATTCACCAGAGATGTCTTTACCGACAGCGACAAGAAGAGGTTTGTCTGACTTCTGAAATGATTCACTTGCAAGGAGTGTGCCGAGTCCTACGGTTGTTTTTGTGCTGTTTGGCATTTCAACCCCCACAAGAGATTTGCCTGGAATAGGAGCTTCGATACGGAGTGGGTGAGCAGCGAGGGCCAAAGAAAGATCATTTTGAAGACCTACAATACGTGACAGCTTTACACCTTCTGCAGGCTTCAAGGCGTACCTTGTAACTGAAGGTCCAATTGAAACCTCGTCCATCTCAACAGTAATTCCGAAGTTCTGGAGAGTTCTTTGGATGATATTGGCATTTGCTTTAATATCCCCAACAACAGGTTTTCCCTTGTCTCGTTCAAGAAGAGATAGTGGAGGTGCTTTATATTCTTTTATGAGACCTGCTCGATTGTTTTGTAGAGGAAAATCAGACATAACATCCTCAATTTGTTTCTTGATTTTTGGTTGAGAAAGTGGGGGAGGAATAGTCTTGAGCGCCTCCTGTGGTTTGATTGCTTTTTTCTCGTCATCTTCTTCATCGTCCTCACTTTCTTCAGAATCAAGAATCTCTTCTTTTTTCCAGAAAAGAAGGTTTTTTGGATTGAGACTGACATCAAACATGAGGAGAAGGGAAATGATAACTAGGGAACCTAGAATGATTACGCTTGTGTAAACATCAAACAGCTTTAGGAAAGGGAGTGCTATTAGTTCTCCCACTTTTCCACCTTGCGAAAGTGAAATACTGATAATTCCAAGGAGTGAAATAAAAAGAATGAGACCGCTTACTGCCTGCATTCGTGCCACATGCTTTTTTAATGATGCAAGAAATGATATACCGAGTGTAATAAGAACTACTGGCAGGAGATAGAAGCCAACTCCAAAGACATAACTTAGTCCATCGTAGGCGTAAGTACCCGCTAAACCTGCTTTTTTGAATGCGGACAATATAAAAAAGAATGCTAAAACAAAACAAAGTATAGCTACAACTGATTGTAAGGTTTCTGTCTTGAGGCTGTTGAGTGAATTTGGTTTTTCTTTCTTTTTTCTTCCCATATGAATCATTTAAATATTTAACGTATATTCTCTATTGATTCTTAATCATACCATGCAAGGGGTCGGTATTTTTGGTGAGAAATGAAGAAGAATGGGCTTGGAAAGCGATACAGAAAAGAGGTTTAGAAGAGTATGTTGAGGTCGGGGAAAAATAACCACATTAAAGACAGCTATTGATTTTTTAATTTGTCCGATATATTATGGACATGTCAAGGTCATAAAAGACACAATCAATTCAAAAGGACTCTATAAAAACTATCATACATGGATATAAGAAAAGACAATGGAATAGTTAAAAAATATGCCTCTGCATATGGTTTTATTGGGGACAATGAATATAAGAAATTCTTACTCAAAAAGACAGAAAAACTTGTAGGTGTCTTATATATGATCAGTAAGTTTTTTCCACACCAAGACATTATTGCTGAGAATTTAAAAAAGGAATCTATAGGTCTTTTGTCTTTTGTAAATCATACAATTATCTCCTCACAAGGTTGGTCTAATGACTCTTTTGAGCAAGTAAAACAATTTGTCACAAGTCTTGTGTCGTTACTTGGAGTTGCTCGATTGGCAGGTTTTATTTCTGAAATGAACTACAACATAATTCTCCCTGAGCTCCAGGGTTTGGTTGAAAATGTTGAACAACAGATAAAAGAAAGTCTTGTCTCTATTTCTCATGATTTTTTTACTTCGAAAGAAAGTATTGCTCCAGAAAGTCAGAATAATTCTCTTAAAGAATTTGCGCCAACACAAGTACAGAAATCTTTATATAAAAGACAGGATGTCCTTAATAAAGGACATATTAAGGACACTATTAGTGGAGGTGAAAAAAGACAAGATAGACGAGGTCTTATAGTGGATTTTTTTAAAAGTACAAAGAGACCTTTAAGTATTAAAGATCTTGCATTTTCTATAAAGAATTGTAGTGAAAAAACCATACAGAGAGAGCTTGTTTCTATGGTTTCTGAGGGTCTTTTGAAAAAGGAGGGAGAAAGGAGATGGAGTAAGTACAGCCTTATTTAATGTCCTATAGAATTAGGGGCTGTTTCAGGAGCCTCTCCATAGCTCTATAATAAAGAAGTGGTTTATTGACTTTTAACCCTTATTTTTATATCATTATCCTGATAGCTGTAGCTGTGGTTACGTCTTAAAAAACGTGTCTACAGAGAGGTTATCCACACACTGCATTTGGAAGTGTCTTTTCTGAACATTTATAATAGTAAGTATGTAACTAAACGATTCGCTCAATATGTGAGCGTTTCGATTATTTGCATATATTCTAGAAAAGACTGAAAGAATGGTGTGGTTGAAACGTCAGTAACAGCGGGGTCTTTGACAAATACATAGCAGAAAAAACAATGGCTGTATTCCTTTTTCCTTTACGGATGCTTTACAGTTCGTCCCATGTATTATCACTAGTCCCTTTGTTTTGTGTCGATTTATTTTGACGGAGCGCGTTGGGTTGGCGGTCTATCCAACTCATCGCGCTCCGGCAAGTGTCTAACCGTTAAGCATTAACAGTTAGATAAGGCAAGGGGAATAGTAAAAAATAAAATCGATACAGATTAACGTATGTTCTAAAAAGACATACGTTCAATCTTATGCAAACACAGTCATGGAGTCATGGTGAAACTATCTCAAGTCGAATAGTTTCCTGTGCACATTAATTTTTGTCGCTCAACATTTTAAAAATAATTGCGGCATACAACTTAATGTTTCATTAAAAAATTATGAATATTTACCTTAAGAAATCTAAAACTGCAAAAGCAGTTTCAGGTTTTGTAGGTTTCGCAATGGCATTGAGTTTTGTATTCGGTGGCGTAGTCGCTCCAGTACAAGCTCAAAGCGTTTCGGATCTTACAGCACAGATCAATAGTTTGCTTTCAACGATCGCAGCGTTGCAATCACAACTTAACTCATTATCAGGAAGTTCTACTACAGGAACTGGAACAGGATTTGTGTTCAACACAAACCTTACCATCGGTAGTACAGGAACTGATGTTATGAATCTTCAAAAGACTCTTAACATGAATGCAGATACACGAGTATCTACAACTGGCGCAGGTTCACCTGGTTCTGAAACTTCAACTTTCGGACCAGCAACAAAAGCTGCTGTAATTAAGTTTCAACTTAAGTACGGTATCAGCCCAGCTGCAGGTTTCGTAGGTCCTGTTACTCGAGCTAAGCTCAACACAATGGGCGGTTCAACAGGTTCAACTGGTGGAACAACAGTGATTCCAGGTGTTGCAGGAACTCTTACAGTTTCAGCAGCATCACAGCCAGCTGCATCTCTTGCACCACAAAGTGCTGCTCGAATTCCTTTCACTCGCATCACTTTGACTGCAGGTGGAACAGATGTGACTGTAAACAGTGTTACAGTTGAGAGAACAGCCCTTGCTGCTGACGCCGCTTTTTCAGGAATCGTACTCTTGGATCAGAATGGTATCCAGCTTGGAACTGCAAAGACTTTGAATTCAAATCACCAAGCAGTTATTGGTGAAGCTTTCACAGTTCCAGCAGGAACATCTCGAACATACACAGTTGCAGGTAACATGGCTTCAGATCTTTCAACAAGAGCTGGTCAGGTTGCTGCACTCACAGTTGTTGGTATCAACACAAGTGCAACAGTTGTAGGATCACTCCCAATTACAGGAGCGCTTCATACAATCAACGCATCATTGTCACTTGGTTCAGCAGTCCTTGCTGTATCTTCATTTGATCCAAACACTTCATCTACAAAAGAAATCGGTACAACAAACTACAAGTTTGCTGGTATCCGCGTAACAGCAGGATCAGCAGAACAAGTTCGTCTACACTCAGTTCGATGGAATCAGACAGGTTCTGTTTCAGCGAACGATCTAGCTAACTTGAAAGTAGTTGTTGACGGTACTTCATACGATGCGGTTGTTTCAAAGGATGGTAAGTATTTCACAGCTTCATTCGGTTCAGGAATCTTGATCGACAAAGGTTTCTCTAAGGACGTTCATGTTCAAGGAGATATCGTTGGATCAAATGCTTCTGGACGAACAGTAATCTTCGATATTGACAAGAACAGTGATATCTACGTTTCTGGTGAACTCTTCGGATACGGCATCACACCTACAGCTAACTCAACAAGTTCAGCTAGTGATGACTCATCTCAGTTCACAACAGGAACACCTTTCTTTGATGGTTCTAAAGTAACTATCACTGGAGGAACTGTTACAACAGTTTCAAAGGCTAGTTCAGCTCCAGCTCAAAACATTGCTGTAAACGTTCCAAATCAAGTTTTGGGAGGTTTCGAAATCAATGTTCGAGGTGAGCCGATCTCAGTTCAGCAAATTGTTGTGAATGTTCTAGTTACTGGTTCAGGTGGTCAAGTTGTAGACCTTACAAATGTATCTATCGTTGATCAAAACGGTGCTACAGTTGCAGGTCCAGTTGACGCATCTGGAGCAGCAGCTTCAGGAACAATTACTTTTACAGACACAATTACATTCGGAACAGGTTTGAAATCATATGTTCTTAAGGGACAAGTTGGTTCAGACTTCACAAACGGTCAGACAATCACAGCCTCAACAACACCTTCATCAAATTGGACAAACGTTCGTGGTGAGCTCACAGGTAATACTTTGACACTCACAAACGGAGCTGTGACATTCAATACTATGACTGTAAAAGCTGCGGCTCTTGCAATTAGTATTTCAGGTCAACCTGCAGCACAAAACGTTGTTGCTGGAACAAATGGTCTTGTATTTACAAACATTCAGCTTGATGCAACAGCATCTGGTGAAGATGTTCGTCTTTCATCAATTCCATTAGAACTTACTTTTGGTGGAGCAGCTACAGCAAACTTGCTTGATAACTGTCAGATCTTTGACGGAGCAACATCACTTACAAACTCTGATGTTGTAAGTGCAAGTGATTTGTCTGGAAATGCTTCAGGAGATGCAGAAACATTTACATTTGATAATGCACTTACAGTACCTAAGGGAACTGTAAAGACATTGACACTCAAGTGTAATCTTTCAAGTTCTTCTGTAACAAGCAATACTTTCTCATGGGGTATTGACGCAGCACCTTCAATCACAGTAACTGGAGTTACTTCTTCAAATGCGGTAACAGAAACAGTAACTGCTTTTGCAGGTCAGACAATGACAGTTGCAGGAACAGGTACTCTTACAGTTATTATTGACCCTTCAAGCCCTTCATATACTGTTGTGGCAGGAGGACAATCAAATGTAACTTTGGCTACATTGAAGCTTCGTGCAGCTAATGAGCCAATCAGACTAGAAAGAATTGCTCTTCAACTTACAAACTCAGCGTCTTCATCGGCGAATGACTTGGTTGGAGGACAAGTAACTATCTGGGATGGTGCAACTCAAGTTGGTTCAGCTACATTCGTAGGTTCAAGTAGAAACGCAACATCGACTTTGACATCAACATTTACTATTCCACGAGACACTGACAAAGTTCTTACTTTGAAGGGAGATATCTCAGACATTGGAGTAAGTAAGTCTGGTACATCAGGTCACCTTGTTGCAGTTAATTACGATGGAAATGACTCAACTGGTACACGAGGTATTGGTCAGGATTCAAGTTCAACTATTAACACTAGTTCAACTTCAGATACAGCAGCTGAAGGTGTAAGAATGTTCAATACATTCCCAACATTCACAAAGCTTTCTGTTCCTACAAATACTTTGAACAACGGTTCACAGTCACTTCTACGATTCAAGGTTGATGCTAACTCAGCAAACGATCTTGGTATCTACAAGTTCACTGTAAAGATTGCTACAACTACTGCTATCGTTACAAACATTAACATCTTCGGATTCACAGATTCTGGCTTCTCAACACCTGTTTCAGGTATTACATCAGGAGGTCAGCTTGAAGCTTCAGATGTTTCTGGTGTTGACTCAAGTGGTATCGTAGAAATCTACGCAAACACTTCAAGTAACGTTGTGACAACATTGCAGATTCCTGCAGGTGGTTCACGATGGTTTGAAGTTCGAGGTACTGTAGCAGGTGCTGCAACAGGCACATCTGTTCAGACTCAAATCGAAGGCGACGCAGCATTCCCAAGTCTCTCAGGATTCACATCTTCAGCGTCTGGAATTGATGCAGATGCTAACGATGACTTTATCTGGTCACCAAACTCAACAGGTACAACGGCAGTTGATACTGACGACTTTACCAACGGATTTGGACTTATTGGTCTTCCAACAACCAATATGACAGCTGAAGTTCTTTCTAAATAACTAACGCTCTAGTCTTCGGACTACAAACTTAGTTATTAGATAGCAAAAACCCCACTCGAAAGAGTGGGGTTTTTGCATTTATGTGGATCTTCGATACAATAGTTTCTATGCAAAAAAAACTATTACTTATCTTGTCTTTAGGGCTTGTGGCTTTTCTTTTCTGGTATATGTATGACGATATGATGCTTTTCTTTGGTGGAAATAAAGAGGTTATTGAAGCTGTGGAAGAAACTACTGAAGTAGAACTTGCTCTTGAAGAAAGTAAGCTTGAGGATATTAATCTTCCTCGTCCAGATACTACAATGCCAGCTCTTCCAAAGGATTGGATAGCTTCTCATAAGGAGGAGTTTACGGAAAACTACAATACTATTGTTTCGACACTTGAAGAAAAACCTGCGGACTTTCAGGCTTGGCTTAATCTAGGTCTCAATCTTAAGGTTCTAGGTAAGTATGAACGAGCTGTTGAGGTCTGGGAGTATACTCATGCGATACGACCAGGAAGTGCTGTACCTCCTCTTAATATTGCACTTGTCGAGGCTTATTATCTCAAAAATGCTTCTAAAGCAGAGACATACTTTAGAAAATCACTTACAATTTCTTCCTCATATGTTGTTACGTATTTTGAATTTGTAGCATTCTATAGGGATGTGGTGGGGGATATAAGTAAGGCAAAAGCAATTGCAGAGGAGGGAGTAAGACTTAATCCTAAGAATATGGATCTTCAAGATCTGTACGAAAGTCTCAATAAATAGAATAAAAAAAGCGCCCTAGGGCGCTTTTTTTATTACTTACTCTCTACGAGAGGCAAGGCTTGTTGAGAGCTGTTTGATTTTTCAAGTATAAGAGCTGTGGCCACAAAGCTAAGGGCGATAATGGTAATAAATCCGAAAAAGAATTTAAAAAAAGTTTTATCAAAATAACTAAACATATATTAAGAATATCATAGGTCTACAATAGATTTACACTCATCTGCCAAGGTCCGACCTTGGCAGATGAGGTATAATGTTTATATGAGTCGAAACATTCTTGCTGTTGGGGAATTTTACCATCTCTACAATCGTGGGACAGACAAAAGAATAATTTTTGGTGATAAACAAGATTACGATAGATTTGTTGTTCTGCTCTACATTACCAATAGTCATGTATCAGTAAATGTGCGGGAACATTTACGCCAAGGTCGGACCTTGGCAGACTTCTTCTCTATTCAACGAGAGGAAACTTTGGTTGATATTGGTGCTTATTGTTTAATGCCTAATCATTTTCATATTTTGATTAAGGAAAAAAATGAGGGCGGTACAAGTTTATTTATGCAAAAACTTTTAACGAGTTACTCAATGTATTTTAATCGAAAGTACGAAAGAAACGGTTCATTGTTTCAAGGTAAGTTTAAGTCTGAGCATATTACTCAAGATACTCATCTGAATTATCTTTTTTCTTATATACATCTCAATCCAGTTAAGCTTGTAGATAGTCAATGGAAAGAAAGAGGTTTAAAAGATCTTCTTAAAACAAAAGATTTTTTAAAAAATTATACCCATTCAAGTTATCTTGATTATCAAGGATTTATTCGAGATCAGCAAAAAATTCTTACAAAGGAGGTTTTTCCAGATTATTTTTCAGAGAAGAGGGATTTTGATAAATTTATTGAGGATTGGTTACAGTATAAATTCTTGCCAAGGTCGGACCTTGGCAAAGTTTAAGGTTCTGTTATCCACAAGGCCTATTTGAAGGTTGTTTTAGTGGCGTTACAATGATGACAAAGTGAAAAAGGTATTGTGGAAATCTAATATAGGTTTTTCCAAATCAATTTCTCTCTATTGTGTCGTCTTTCTTATTTTCTCTTTCTGTTTTATTCCAAGTGTTTCTTTCGCGTACACACTTATTTCTGGTGACATTACATCTGACACTGTTTGGACCAAAGAGGCGAGTCCGTATGTGGTTGAAAATCTTATCTTTGTTGAGTTTAGCAAAACTCTCACACTAATGCCGGGGACAGTAGTGAAGTTTAAAAATTTTGGAGGGTTGTATGTGAATGGGGCTTTAAAGATATTAGGAACAGGAAGTGAGAAAGTATTTCTCACTTCTTTTTCTAATGACAGTGTTTTGGGTGATACAAATGCTGATGGGGCATTTACAGATCCTTACTCTGAATCAATGTGGAATATAGAACTTCAAGGATTTGGTTCGGAGTTGCACAATGCTCATATTAGTTACTTTTCAGGAATCGTTTCAAGTCTTTTTCTTACTATAGAAAAAAGCACCATACAACACATAGTTTCCAACCCTGCTCTTGTTGTGTATTCAGGACTGACACTAAGAGAAAGTATTCTTTCATATGGGTCTTCTGATGGTGTTATTTTTAATAATGGATCAAATACGTTTTTTGTTTCTTCTTCAACAATTGAAGGTTTTGCGGGTGCTGGTATTCGAATGAACGATGGAGGGTTACAAGTGGAAGCTTCTCTATTTAAAGGTAATACTACAGGTGTTTTTGTTGAGGAAGTATATGATCCAATTTTGGTAAAGATAAAAAATTTATTTATTAAGACTGCACATGCCGGACTTCTCAAAAGGATTAGTCAGAGTTCGTTTGTAGAAAATACCCAGCATGGTCTTGTAAATAATTCTGTCGATGTTGTTGATGTTAGAAATAATTGGTGGGGAGATATTTCGGGTCCATATTATATTTTGAATAGTGCAGGTTTAGGAGATTCCATACAAGGGTCTGTACTCATGTCTCCTTGGCTTGAGGCAGATCCTTTTGCTGTAGTGGTTCCGGAATGTTGCTCGAGCGTAGCTTTTATTCCAGGTTTTCAGGCGAGTCGACTCTACAATCAGGGTACTTTTTTTGAGAATAAACTGTGGGAACCAAATAGAAATGGGGATGTAGAAAAACTATTCTTGGATGAGAGTGGTGTGCCAATAGATTCAACAATTTATACTCGCGATATTATCGATGAAGGGCTTGCTGTTGGTCCAAATATATACGAAGGTTTTATTGAGTTTATGAATGGTTTAGTTGGTGATGGAACAATAGCTGAATGGAAGTCGATGCCGTATGACTGGCGACTTAAGATCTTTGACATTGTTCAAAACCCAGTGAAATTAGAAAATAGGGAAACGTATAAAATTGTTGATGAAGTAATTGGTTTGGCAGAAAGGTCGCCAACAGGAAAGGTGACCCTCATAGGACATAGTAATGGAGGGTTGGTTTCGAAGGAGATTGTGAGAGAGCTTGAAAGGAGGGGTAAGGCAAATTTAGTTGATAAGTTAATTTTGGTTGCTGTGCCACAGCTCGGGACACCAAAGGCTATTACAGGGCTACTTCATGGTGACGGTCAGATTTTGGGACTCGGCTTTCTGTTGAGTAAAGGAAATGCCAAACTATTTGGTGAGCATATGTTTGGTGCATATTCGTTTTTACCTTCAGAAAAATATTTTGAAAAAGTATCTGATCCTGTGGTTGTTTTTGATCCAAGTGTTTCAAATGTAAGTAGTGGTCTTTTGGGATATGGAAGTTCTATTACTTCTTTTGAAGGCTTGAAGAGTTTTATGACTGCTCAAAATGGAGATAGAGTAAAGCCTCCTTTGTTCGACTCCTTCACTCCGAATGTTTTAAAAACAATGTTTGTTGAGTACGGAGAAGATATTCATGATGATTTAGATGAATGGGTTCCTCCAGAAAATATTGAAGTTTTTCAAATAGCTGGTTGGGGTTTGGATACGATCAAAGGTGTTGAGTACAGAGCAAAGGAAACCTGTGACAATTCAAGTGGAGATTTTTGTGTAAATAAGTCGTATGTTCTGGATAGGAGACCGTTATTTGTAAGAGATGGTGATGGGACGGTTGTGACGCCTAGTGCGGTTTTGTATGATGTTAAAAACTTTTATATTAATCTATTCAAACATAATGCTTTTCTTGAGTTTAATATAAACAGAGAGCATGCAGATATTTTAGAAACAAATCCTGTTAGGTTGTTAATTTCTAATTTGGTTCAAGACATGGATGATTTACTTGAATATGTTTCAGAAATACAACCACCAAATAATGACATAAATAAAAGAATTAGACTCTCTGTTCATTCCCCTGTATCTGTAGGTATTTACGATTCTTTTGGAAATCATACAGGAATAGCTACTGATCCAACTACTGATCTTGTCCGTATCGAAGAGTTGGTTCCAAATAGTTATTATATGGAATTTGGAGAGGGTAAATATGTAGGGTTTGCTCTGGATGAAGAAGATAAGCAGGTTTTATTACAAGGAACTGGTTACGGTACATTTACGATAGAGGTTCAAAAGGTTGAGGGGGATAGTGTTGTTGAAGAGGTATTTTTCAAAGACCTTCTTGTAACACCACTGCTTTCTGGGGAAATTAGTATGAATACAGGGACAATAGAACCTATTTTAAAAATTGATATTGAGAGTGACGGTATTGTTGATTTTCAAGTTTCTTCGGGAGATACATTCGATCCAGTCTTGTACGTAGATATGATTAAAAAAACAATACTTACACTAGGACTAAAAAAGAATGTTGAAAAACAACTACTTCAGAAGGCAGATAAAGCGATACAATTAATTAAGAAAGGAAAGCTTGTAAGGGTTGAAGAGAAAATAAAGAAATATATAAAACAAATTGATAAGAAAAAAAAGATTGTGGAAGATGATAGGCAGGTTTTGGTAGATATGTTTACTAATCTATTAAATAATTTAAATTAATGAAAAATAAAATAATTTTAATTTCTTTATTTTCAATGGGAATTTTTATCTCAGGTTTGTTTTTTGCTTTTCCAGAAAAAAATGGCCTTTGTGGGCAGAGTACCTTTGATTGTATTGAGTTGTTTAGTGAAAAGTTGGCGCAGCCACTAGTCTTAATGTCACTTTCTTTATTTATAACTTCTATTTTTTTATTTTTCACCAAACCAGAAGTATTTAAGACATGGTCAAAATTTGCACTTGTCGCCATTCCACTTCTGGCGCTTTGGATAATCAATACTCCCGTTTCTTGTGGTGGGGGATATATAAATATGTGTTTCGATAAAGAATCAGCTTCGCTGTTTTCAGGCGTTGGATTTTTTGTAATCAGCTTGATGCTTATCGTATATAAATCTTTCAAACTCCGTACAAAGAACATATTGACAAATTGATATAAATTATGCTATAATATTACTTGCGTAAGTGGTTCGTTGTCAATTTTTCCCATAGGGCTTTGCCCTTTCTAACCAGGAGGTTTCCTATGCAGACTGTGACAGAAACAGGACGTAAGGTTTGTGCGATTGGGATTCACCGCCGGCCACACTTTGATGAGATCATCGCGATCTTCATTCTTCGTCTGTACGGCGAAGAAAAGTACCCCGGCATCTCGGAAGCGAAGATTAAAGTCTTCGCAGGTGAGGAAGATCTCGAAGGAAAGACCTCAGATCAGTGGCTTGCAGAGGGTGTTCTTCTTGTTGGCTTCGGTGGAGGTTCGCTCGACGAACATCCAAACGCTGATGGGGGTGCAAAGGAGAATGAGTGTGCGGCAACATTGGTTGCCAAAGATCTCGGTGTCGAAAAAGAGGAGGAGCTCCGTCTCATCCTTGAAGACGCTCTGATCTTCGATTCACAGAATTTGGAGATTGCAGGTGAGGGTGAATTTTTACCTGAAAGCAAAAGAAAGCTTAAGGCAATTCGAGACTGGTCTCTTCCGACACTTGTGAAGCTCATGAACGGAATGTTTCCTGAGGAGCCGGATCGAGTGATCGGTGCAATCATGCCGTTTGTGGAGGCGAAGTATGCTGCTCAGGCGGAATTTGTTGCAGCAAAGAAGTTGATCGCTGAACGAAAGGGTCAGATTCGAGAGATTAAGGCTGGAGACAAAAAACTTCTGATTTACTCGATCGAGTCTGATAACGAGTCGGTGCAGAAAGCCGCACGAAATCGTTTTGGCGGAAGTCTGGCGGTTGTTGTTCAGAGAGGGAGCAAGGGTCACATTCAGATTTTTGGAAATGTGAAGGTGACCGGTCCGATTGACGACATCGCAAGAGCAGTTCGTCGTGAGGTTCAGAAACATACGACGAAGAATGCAGAGCTGAATCTCGGTTCGCTCGACAACTGGAAGGGTTTTTGGAAAAATCTTTCTCAGAAAGGTAAGAAGGTAGATGGAGCCGATCAGCTCTACTACATGCCCGAAGGAGGCTTTCTCTTGAATGGGAGTTTGTCCCATTCGAAAACTCTGCCGATTCCGATGACGCTCGAGGAGGTGGTTGATGTGGTTCAGGCAGTTCTGGACGAAGCTATTTTCCCGAAAGCATTTCGGTCAGAGTGTCAGAA
>JBJOQC010000019.1:0-8427 GCA_046050145.1 Candidatus Parcubacteria bacterium
AGAAATAGCTTTTTTAAGTTTTTCTTGTACACATTCAACTTTCATATAGATGGGTTTTTAAAATGTTTATTATATTAGGGGTGTGTATATGTGTATATCTTTCTTGGTGGCTCTAGTTGGCTATAAAACAAGAAGGGGTTCGGGTCTATTTTGTTAATAAGTCTCTTGGTATTTATGATAACTTCATGAATAGTGAGTTTTATTTACTGTTACCCCCAAAACATACCCCTCTCTATCTATATGCTATACCCACATAATACACATGTTTTTCCACAACTTACAACACCATTGAGCGTATCTGGTTTATCTCTTGCTCTAAACTTTGGTTTGTTTTTATTTCATTCTTAATTTTTTCACAAGAATGCATGACGGTTGTATGGTCTCTTCCTCCTAATTTTTGACCTATTGAAGGATACGAAATGTTAAAATCCTCTCTTAATATATACATAATAAGTTGGCGAGGTTTGATAATTTCTTTCTTTCGAGTTTTTTCATATATACTCTCCTCTTCGATATTGTAGAAATCGGCGATTATTTTAATAACTTCCTTAGGGGAAATTGTTTTTTTAGGTTTAGCACTGTTTTTTATAAGGCTTTTTATTTCATTTATATTCAACTCCTTTCCTTTGAGTTGGGATTGGCAGATAACTGAGTTTAAGACACCCTCAAGTTCTCGAATATTTCCTGTAACAGAAGCTGCAAGAAAGTTTATGATTTCGTCAGTAAGTGGAAAATTTTGGATTTGAGACTTTGTTTTAAGTATTGCTACACGTGATTCATGATCTGGTTGAGGCACATCTATGATCATTCCTGCACTAAAACGAGATCGGAGTCGGTCTTCAAGGTTGGGTATAAAGTTAGGGTGTTTATCTGAAGAAAAGATAATTTGTTTATTGTTGTCGTACAGGGTGTTAAAAAGATGAAAAAGCTCCTCTTGAGTCTTTTCTGTATTAGAGAAAAACTGGATATCATCCATAATTAAAACATCATATTTACGATATTTTTCTTTAAAGTAGTTTGTTTTATTCTCTTTTAGAGAGTTTAAATAATCCAAAGTAAATTTTTCAGAAGTTACATAATGAACTCTTTTTTCTGTCGAAGAGTTTTTAATATGGTTCCCTATTGCTTGGATAAGGTGGGTTTTCCCTCGGCCGGTGTCTCCATAAAGAAATAAGGGGTTATAGGTTATCCCAGGTCTTTTGATAACAGCTTGAGATGCTGCGAAAGCAAGCTCATTAAAAGGTCCAACAACAAAATTATCAAAAGTATATCGAGGGTTAAGGTTGTCTTCTTTGTTTATATAGAGGTCTTGAAATGGTAATTCCCCAAAATTTTTAACAGAAATCTCTTTTTCAGGCTCTTTTTTCTTTACATCTGGACGTACAACGATAAATTCAATAGATCGAACATGTTCAGATATTCCACGAAGTGTTTTGAGAATAAGGCTGTAAAACTTTGTTGTGAGCCACTCTTTTGTGAACACATTTGGGACACTAAGGTGAACAGTACCGTCATCTACCCGTACAATAGAAGTGTCTTTAAACCACATACTGAAGTTTGCTTTCGATACAGCAAGTTCAAGTTCAACAAGTGCAGTCTCCCAGATTTTCTTAGGTTCATTCATGATTGGTTATTATATATGGTAAGTTGAAGTCCTAGAACTTGAACAAAGTCAGTCTTTATGTTTATAACCTGTGTATATGTTGTGAGTAAGGTACTGTCTTCGTAAAGAAACTTGTTTTTTAAAAACAAATATGTATAATTTCTTCCATGTCTTTCACATACAATCCAAGGAAAAAGAAACGAGCACAATCCCACGGTTTTTTGGTTCGCCAAAAAAAGGCCGGCGGTAGACGTGTTATAAAGTCTCGTAGACAGAAAGGAAGACGAAAACTCTCTGTATAGTATATATTTTAGTATATGCTCCCCTCTTCTCGGAGAATACCAAGGAAACTCTATGCAATAAAAGGGGTTTTTTTTCATTCAAAATTTATAACCCTAAAACTTACAAAGACTAATTCTCCACAAGTAACGAGATGTTCTGTGTCTGTTTCTAAAAAAATAGATAAGAGTGCTGTTGTGAGGAATAAGATAAGACGAAGGGTTTACTCAATACTTGAAACGGAGCTTAATTTATTAAAACCAAACCTACTTTTGTTTTTGCAAGCAAAAAAAGGAATAGAAACATCTTCTTTTGTGGACCTTAAAGATGATGTTGTTGGTTTGCTACAAAAAGCGAAGGTTGTTTCTTTTTGATTTTAAGAGGTTTAAAGGCTAGAATAGTCCAATGCAAACAGGAATTTTCTTTACTTTTTTTTATCAACCTCTCTACAATGGTCTTATTTTTTTGATGGATGTGCTTCCGTGGATTGATGCGGGGGTAGCTGTTATTCTCTTTACTATCATAGTAAAACTTATACTCTTCCCCCTTTCTCGCACATCTGTTCGTACACAGTTTTTAATAAAAAAATACGACAAAGAACTTAAGGATATTCGCGAAACATACAAAAGTGATCGCCAAGAGCAAGCTCTTCGAACAATGAATTTCTATAAGGAGAAGAAAATTAACCCTTTTTCAAGTTTACTTCTTCTGTTTATTCAATTACCTATTATATTTGCTCTTTATAGAGTGTTTACTGCCTCAAGCCTTCCCGCAATAGACACCCTCTCCCTCTACTCTTTTGTTCCACAACCTGAGCTTGTAAAGGTTTACTTCCTTGGTCTTATTGATATAGCTTCAAAGAGTGTACCTCTTGCCTTCCTAGCGGCCCTTACGAGCTTTTACCAGATAAAGTTCTCACTTCCACCCGCAAATACTACACCTTCAGGAAATCAATTCAAAGATGATTTCGCACGAAGTATGAGGATACAAATGCAGTATGTATTTCCTGTTTTTGTTGCTGTGCTTGCGTATAGTTTCTCCGCAGCCTTGGCTCTTTATTGGATTACAAGTAACCTGTTTATGATTGGTCAGGAGATCTATATAAAAAGAGAGATGGTGAGGATTCATGGGTAGAAATAGCACAGGAAGATAATAAAAAACCACCCAAGAACTAAGGGTGGTTTTTTATTACAACTTAGTTTTCTTCTATTGAGTTGATTCGTACCCTCCAGAGAGAATCATCTTTTTTATTGGTAAACACTATATAGTCTTCGTTTACTGAAAGAACTAGATTGATCATGTCGATATCTTGTCGAGCTTCTGTTGTGGGGTTTGTAAGGAGTGTTGTGATTCCAGACTCAAGGTCTACTTTCCACATTTCATCAGAAAAGGTTACTTTGCCTTGGTACCAAGTATCAGGAAAATTTCCAAAGAGAGATTCTTTTGGCACTGCGCAATACACTACATCTTTTTCAGTTCTACTCCATACACATTTCTCAGGGAGTGTTTGAAGTGGAAAGCTCGCTGTTTGCTTTGTTTTGCTGTCGAAGATAGCTGTTTGTGTAAGACCCCCAATGTTTTCTGTATAAAGGACACGTACAGCGTCAGGTGCAACAAGGGTTGTAAGTGCGGTAGCTGCTAAGGTCTTTTCAAGAGATAGGGTTGTTCTGTTGAGAAGGTAGAGTATTCCCCTTTCCCCAAAAGAAGCTTTTGTAGTAAGAGCAAGTGTATTTGAAGATGGCCATGAAACTATAAATTCTTTTAGTGGAGATTCTATAATCTCATTCCTTTTTGTGCCGTCAGGGTTTGTTTCGATACCCACACTTCCATCTACAGTTTCTGTTAAAAAGAATATTTTTGTTTGTTGTGGAGAGACTGCGAGAGTTTGTATGTTTTGTGGAAGAAAGCTTCCTTCGAGAGTTTGAGGGTTTACCCCATCCTCTATATTTGTTGATGTTGCACTCTTAAGTTTTGCGTAAAAGCTCTCTATGGTTACCTTGTCTTCTTTTAAATACCTAATGATCACCCCAGACCCATTTTCTGTCCAAACACTTTCATATATTTTTGGAATAGTGGTGTTTGATATTTTTGCAGGAGAAACCTTTTCAAGAGAGGTTTCAAAGATATGTCCTGTTGCTTTGTCTATGAAACGTACTACATCTCCTTTTGTTAGACGTACTATTCCTGCACCAGATGTTGGGTTTTTTGATATTTGTTGTAGGCGAGGAATTTGGCTTGTTGGGAGACTGTTTGAATCTATACCGTTCTCACCTACTACTCCCCCTTCAGTTGAGGTCTCACCGTCTCCTGAAGGAAAAAAATTATCTATATCGACACTGTCTGTTTCAGTACTTTCTCCTTGAGGTTTGTAAGTAAATAAGAAAATACCAGCAATGATGAGTCCGATAGCAAGCATTACAATAAGTATTTTTTTGAGCATATTTTTATAATCCAAGAGTTTCTTTTGAAGTAAAAGCATCTACACAAGGGACCACCACCTTATCGTCTGAGTCTCTACTCACACTTATCATTGCTGTAAGACACCTGTCTTCTGTTTGTGCTGATGTTTCAGATCCTGTTTTGTTTATGCATTGAAATTGTGATCTTTGTGTAGAACTGCTAAGAAATTTAAAACAAAATTTTTGACCAGCTTGTGTTGCTGGAGGGGTTAGGCCTGATGTATCCACCGGGTTTGCTGGGGGTTTTGATGATGTTTGAGGTACTGTTTTAGCAGCATTTTCTGCTGTTTTTAAGAATTTAAAACTCACAAGGTCAGGATTAATAGTATAAAGGATTAGCCAAGACATAACGGCAAGGATAATACCCCCTATTGCCTCTCCTATTCGTCGACTTGCTTCACTCTTTGCAAATGGAGATTCACTTCCCATGTGTTTCAACCCTTCGAAAGTAATAACAACAAAAGCAAGGGCTATAGTTGATCCAATAAGGATTTTATAGAGCGCCCCAAGGTATGAAGCGAGGTTGATTGGTTGATTTGCTGTTACTCCAGGTAAGTCACTTACTAAGGGAATATATGTTACCTCTGCGGACACAAAGAGAGGGCTTACAAGGGTTGCTATAAGTATGTAAAAAAATATTTTTTTCATATTAACGGAAGAATGATGAATCCCCTTCTGGGGCTGTGAAGAGTACATTAAAATTCTTTGATCCAAACTGAAGTATTTTTGAAAGATTTTCAGCTTTTACAGATATGCGAGAGATTCCAGTTTCTTTTGATTCATTACGAAATGTGACAGAGTCACTTCCACCTACGGATTGACTATTCATAAGCCATGAGTACGAAGCTTGGAGAGGTTTTGAAATTGAAAAGAAGTACGGCACAGCAACAAGAGTTGTTTCTGCTTGAGTGAGGTCAAGGCTGTTTTCTATAGCCTTACTAAAGCGTATTCCATACAAAGGACTTTCTTCATATACAAGCACTTCCGCTTCAGTTGATCGAAGTACTCTACGAGACACACTTTTAATACTTCCATCAAGATTACTTACCTCAACTTCCATATTTGAAGGTCTTACAATAAGAGATCCTGAAAGAGAGAGTGTTTGTTTACCAAATCCAGAAGAGTCTTGAAGTACTACCCCATCCTTCTTCCATGTATAAATAAGGTTTTTAGGATTTATTCGAACTCCCTCACTGTTCACGAAGCGAGGAAGGGCGACAATCCGAGCTAGTCCTTGGTGTGTATAGAGAGCTTTTCCTTTATAAAAAGGTGGAGTGTAAGAGTCTGCTTCAAAAAACATTTCAATTTCAGCGGATTGTATAGTAAGGCTTTGCTCAATCAGTTTCCCATCAATAGTTACAGCATTTACAGAAACTGTTGTGGTTTTTCCTATATCATTAGTTTGAAATGAGAAAGTTTTTATACCAGTCCCTTTCTTTTGAAGTGCGCCATTTAAAAACCAAGAAATATCAGCAGCATTGAGGTCTGTTGAATAGCTTGTAAGTGTTGCTGTAACTTGTTGGTTCGGCCCAGGTGTTTGAGGTGTAATTTCTAGATATACAGGAGCTCCAAAATTTTGAGCAAAAACAAAAGGAGTAGTTAGGACAAAGAGTGCTAAACAAAAAACAATAAAACGCATATATGTATAGTAACAGAGTTTGTCTTTCTACATTGTGTCGGAATCCACAGCAAAAGTATTAACACTTAAGCAGCTCTTCTTCTCTTCTCTCTCCTTCCCAGTTCTCGCTCTCTACGTTCTGCGAAGTGGTAATTCTCCTTCGGAGGGAGGTTTTTTGAGGGTATTTGTTTGAAACCGTCTTCTGCAGATATTGATTTCTGTGTCTTTTGTTCCGCTGTTGGAAGGGTCTTTGCAGCTTCTTCTACTGTTGGGAACTTTAAGTAAGAAACAGGTCCAGGAGAATAATATCCCTTCATTATATCTGGTCGCAGACTAACTCCTTGTTTTGCTGCCTGGCGAGCCTGTATCTGAAGCTCTGCCTTAGATGCTGTTCCGGGTTGGAGTGGCGCATACTGCTGATTTCTAAATTGATTCTGTTGAATAGGAATTTGTTTTACTTTTTTGTTTACCATATCCCCTCTTGTGTTGAGTATTACAGACACTGTCCAACCAGGAAGAATATTTATATAAGGGATCATTTCTATAAGGAGTCCCGCAGGTAAAACAGCCATTTTACGCATAGATGTGTATTTTATACCTTTTATTTTGTACCAGGTAAAAAATAAAATAAAAACACAAGGACTGAGTAGTCCATTTATAACCCAACCAACATAAGGAATGAGTGCGATTAATGCAAGGCTGATGTCACACACAATCGCAACAGCCATCATCATTAAAAAAGTAATTCGACTAACTCCCGCTTGAGACTGTGTTTTTTGGGCATAATACTCTGCCTCCATGATTTTTCCTTCTGTCTCAGCTTGGGCACGGCGAATTCTCTCCTCTTCTAAAAAACGCTCACGCTCGATTGCATAAGCGTTTTCTATTTCATTTTCTCGCTCTCGAGGTCTGTTTTGTATTTGTGCCATACATTATTGATTTGCTTCGAGTTCTTTACGAGCTTTTTCAATGGCGAGTATTTGTGAAGGGTCTGAAGTAATGATCTGGTCTTCTGTATAAGAAGCTATTATTTTAATCGCCACATGTTTAAGTCCAGCAAAGAATATACCCTCCCCCACATCTGATTCAAGAAGAAGATACTTTTCTTCGTCAGTAAGGTTAAAGGTGTCCCGAAGTTTGTCGATAGATGTCGGAGACTGCTTTAAAAGCATCTGTATGGAAGAGTTGGTAATGATAGGAAGACCATAAGGAGATTTGAGGAAGTCGTCCACATCTTGGGTGATCGTTGAAAGGCCGAGATAGTATTTACGACCTCGTTTTGCAAGAGAGAGTAGGAACGACGCTGTGTCTTCTGATTTCATCATCCACCACGCCTCATCAATCACTAGGAGGCGCTTTTTTACATCTTTTCTAATCGCATTCCAAATGTAGTGTGTCACTATGTACATAGCAACAGGTTTAAGTTCATCCTCCATATCTCGAAGGGAGAAGACGACGAACTTTTTATTCATATCAACATTTGTTGGGCGGTTGATGAATCCAGACCATGTACCCTTTGTGTATTTTGTGAGACGTTGTGCGAGTGATTCACCCCCTTCCATGCCAGAAAGTACAAGTTCGAAGTCAGACATGAGGGGTGCTTCAACATTTGTAAAGTCTGAGTCAGCGGTGATGTCTTTGAGGGCGTATGTTTCGGTAATTGCTCTATCCATAAGAGCGTCTTCTTCTGCTGTGAGTCCACCCATCATGATACGGAAAAGACCCACAAGATTTATAATGTTTGATCGCAATACTCCTGCGGATGTTTCATCATCTCGAATAACAGGAAGATCAAAAGGGTTTATATGGTGCTCTGAAGTAAGTGAAATATTAAAATAACGCCCTCCTGTTGCCTCAGCCATATACTCGTATTCCCTTTCTGGGTCGAGAACAATAACGTCGGTGTCGAACATAAGAGTTCGAAGGATTTCAAGTTTTGTTGCATATGATTTTCCAGAACCAGATTTTGCAAGGGTTACTGAGTTATAGTTTTCAAGTGAAAATCGGTCGAAAAGGATAAGACTTGAGTTGTGTCTGTTAATGCCGTATAGAATTCCCTTGTTCGAGGTAAGGTCGAACGAAACAAAAGGAAAGAGACTTGAAAGTGGTGAAGAGTTTAGTTTTGAGTGCACTTCGAGAAGGTCAGTGCCGAGAGGTAAAACGCTCTTGTACCCTTGTTCTTGTTGGAAAAGAGCTGGTTTTACATACACAAGCTTTGCTTCGAGTATCGAGCGTATTTCAGACTCTATCTTATCAAGCTCATCCGAGGTGCTTGCGTAGACAGAGATATAAAGACCAACGTCAAAAAGCTTCTCTTGTGCTTGCTGGAGTCGGTCGCGGAGTCCTTCAAGGTCTTGGTAGGCAGTATCAAGCATGGGGTCACGCACAAGACCTTTCTCTTCCCGTGTGTGGATCTGACTTTGTACCTCAGCAACCTTTTTTTGGAATGTCTTGAGGATCTTCGATGT
>JBJOQC010000020.1:0-5789 GCA_046050145.1 Candidatus Parcubacteria bacterium
TTCATACACCTCAAAAGGTTTTACACCGTTTATAATTGAAGTAAGTCTTGGTGAATCAGTGCGATTTATAAATAGTAGAAGTGATAGGGCTTTGTGGGTTACCTCTACTCATCCAGCAGGGGCAGCAGAGTACTATGCTGGTTTCTCAGGTTCAAAGTCGCTTGCTAGAGGCGAATCATTCACTGTTCCTTTTACTAAGGTGGGAGCATGGAGCTATAAAAATCTCAATGACGGAAGTCATCAAGGGGTGATTTTGGTGAAATAAACAATAAATAAAAAACTGAGTTTGTATGCTCAGTTTTTTTGTGTCAGACAATAAAACTCATAATAGGGTATACTAGACGTAGACGAGTTTTTATTATCTTAATCTATTCTTATGAAAAATCTAATCATTCTGATTGTCGTTGTTCTTCTTGCTGTATGGGGTTTCTCATATTTTAAGAAAGATACAGATATGGAAGTAAAGGAAGTTGAAAAGGTTGTAAGTTATTCAAAGACACAACCTTCACTCCGCGCTTCTGCGGACGGAATAACGGTAATCTCGTATACAGCAAAAGGCTTCACTCCATTTATTGTTGAGGTGCAAGTTGGTGAGACTGTTCGTTTCGTAAACAATAGAAGTGATAAGGCTCTTCGTGTTGTTTCAACTAGTCCGGACAATAGTGATCTCTTTTATCCAGGCTTTTCCGCAGCCTCTTCGATTGCAAAAGGTGAGACATTCGAACTTCCATTTACTAAAGTTGGTGCATGGAGCTTTACGAATCTCAATGATGATTCACAGCAAGGTGTGATTATCGTAACAGAATAGTAAAATCAAAAAATAGAAATAAATGAAAAACCCCGCGACTGTGTCGCGGGGTTTTGGTTTGATGAATCACCTTCATGTTTTTGCTCGTCGTCCCATTTTCCAGTTAGCGAACCTGTCGAGTTGGCGAATGGGCCATATTGGCTTTGGTGACGCGGCTTCTTCGATGTGGGCCACTGTTCCATCCTGATACAGAATGTTTGGCATCTTGAATGTGCCAAATACCCAGTCAGCGAGTGGAAGCAGGAAGAATCCCGAAATGCACTCATTGCATAAAATGTCGAGGTGGTGGCGAAAATGGAACATGTAGATTTTTTTCCAAAAATTTCCCTTCCATCCAGGAATATTGATTCTTGGTTTCCACCATGTTTCAAATGACCAATGCTCGATCGCATGTGCGATTTCGTAGAGGCACATCGCACATGCGATTGTTGCATATCCAACAAGGAGTATGGGAACTTCGGGGAGCACGATTTGAAGTGGTACAAAGAACAGGCTCGCAAATACCGAAAATCCCAGAAGTGACCACCATGGGAAAAACGAACTCTCGTGTTGCTCTTCTTTCACGATAGGGTAGTTGTTGCAGACTCTGCCTAGTTTCGAATCTGGTTCCAGACGAATTCTCACGGTCGTCAAAGCGTGATGTTTTGTGTGTGCTGTGTAGAGGTTGCCTAATCCTGGGATAACCCGAGCGTGGAGAATGTATCGATGGAATGGATGCTCAAAAAAGCAGGTTGCCAAGTGCATGCAGATGAATATGAGAACATATGTCCATGGAGATGCACTGAAGCTTTGCGGAGCTACAAGCCACGCAAAGTATACGAATGGAGCAAGAGAGAAGATGATTGTGATCACAAAGAGCAGGGGTGAAAACGGTTTTGGTTTTGACGCTTCCATACAAAGGTCCTTTCGAGGTAGTGGTTTGTATTAAAACTTTTCACGATTCTTTTGAGATTATAGCAGTCTCTTAAAAAGAAAAAACCCCACGACGGATGTCGCGGGGTTTTGGGTTGTGGTTGCAATTTTACTTGCATCCACCACCTTGTTGAGGTCTGGCGTTGCGAACTCGAGGCTCGTTCATGACAAGTCTCTCGTTCGTGCCGAAGAAGTTGGCGATTTTGTCGTCCACTTTCTTTCCTTGTTGGGCGCGCTGAGCCAGCTTGGCTTGGCGTTCCATTTCGGCAGCGGCGATCGCATCCTTCTTCATCTGCCGACGCTTCTCGATTTCTTTCATCGAAAGTCCCCAGAACTGCTGAGGGTGGTTCATCTGAGCTTTTCCCAGCGGTGAACGGTTCGACGGGACTGGTCGAAAGTTGTTGCCTTGCTTCAGGATGAAGTAGGCAGGTCCGGAAAACCCAAAGACCTCGCTGTTGATGTCTTTGCCGGGGAGCGTGTAAAACGCTCCGAACTCGTAGATCTTGTCGAAGAGGTTTTCCTTAGCCTCTTCGAGTCCAACCTTCTCGATCTCATCCAGGAGCTCGTTGAAGGGCTCGATCCACCAAACACCTTTCGTCTTCTTTTCAGTTGCGAAGCAAGTGAACTCGATGTCTTCTCCGACGAGAAGATTGAGTTCTTCCGTTGAGAGGGATCGAGGCACTCCTTCGTACCGAATCACTGCCGCACGGAAAATCCGAAGGTTTTCCATGTGAAGAAAAAATCCGAACGGCGGACGGTATTCTTCACCGTTCCGTTCGACCCCTTTCTTGTACGCCAGATAAGCCTCCTGTTCGAGAGTGGGGGTTCCGCAGATTTTGTCGAGTTCCAACATTTCTTCCCAGGAGATTTCCTTGGAATTCATGAGGGTCTCGAGTCGAGTCCGCGCCTTGGGCTCTTTGCCATGGGGCAGGCCCTCGGCAGAAAGCTGAAGATTCGTTCCGAAATCCCGATTTTGCAGTGATGCTGTCATAGACAGCTCCTTTCTTTTGCCCCTATATTTAGGGGTGGTTGTTTGTGGTAACGAGCCACTATTGTTTAGTTAACGAGAACATCTCGTTAACTGTCTAAAGACCTTCTATATACATTATATACCAATATAGTCTATTTGTCAATACATTAAATTGAGTCTTTTTGGGACTTACATGGGCGGAATCGGTCACGAATCACTAAGTTTTTTTGGTGAGAATCGAGCGTCAGCTCACATCAGTATTTTTATTCGCAGGCTCTAAAAATACTGTGTGGCTCCTGCCCGGGCTCGTCTGTCGCAAAGCGACAGGACTCCGCCTGTTCGATTCCGCATGCGGGCAAAGCAGTTTGCTCGCTCCACTCCACTTAAAAAACAAAAGCGCCCAAAAAGGGCGCTAATGTTTTTACGAGTGGAGATGGGCGGAATCGAACCGCCGTGCAAGATATAATCAATATATGCATCTACAAAGTGTAGTTTACCTCGGGGTGTTTAAGCATGATTAGATTAGAGATAAACGAGACTCTAGATATGCCGAGCTCTTTGTTTCAAACATTCCTCGAGCGGGGGAGTGTTCTATTCCGAAAGGGTGACATATATGTACTCATTACGGATGTAGAGTACACACACGTCGCTTAGGCGTTAGCGTAAGCGAAGGCAAAATCGTTGGCTCCAAAATATGGAGAAACAAGTGACTTTGCTTTTGTAACTAAGTTTTTTGCACTTAATTGTTTTCCAACAGTTTCAAGAGATGTTGGAGCTCTACTTTGCACATATATTGATCTGTATCCTGTCTAGGCCGATCATCCCCGAATTAAAAAAGCTGTTAGCTTCTAGCTACCAGCTGTTAGTTCTCAAGATAGTAAAAGCTAACAGCTAACACCTAAAAGCTCTAAGCTAGTCGGAGTCTCTTTTCAATGAACGATTAATCTCTCGGTTGGTTTCTCTCTTCTTGATTGTTTCGCGCTTATCAAACTTCTTTTTTCCGCGAACAATAGCAATTTCAACCTTGATCTTCTTACCCCTATTATACACTGAAATAGGTACTATTGTCAAACCTTTTGTATGCTCAGTTTCTCCTAGTTTTTCAATTTCAGCTTTTGTAAGAAGGAGCTTTCTGTGTCGGCGTGGCTCATAGCCTGCGGGTGTATTTGCTTGCTGAAATGGGGGAATTTCTGAGTTGATAAGATAAGCTTCATTTCCGCGTATGGTGATATGAGACCCTTCAAGGCTTCCCTGGTGTGCTCGAATTGACTTTACTTCAACACCTAAAAGCTCGATACCTGCATCGAGCTTCTCAACAATTTCATAGTTAAAATGGGCTTTTTTATTTGTTATCAACACCCTTGCATCATAACAGATTATTTCACCCTTATGCCACGATATACTTATACAAGAATTCTTTGGGAGGTACTCTTATGAACAAACCTGGTGATGTTCTTGGAGGAATTGGAATTGTTTGCGCCGTTGTCTGTCTCGCTATTCTTTCTGTTGTCGGTTTTTTTACTTTGTATTAATACAAAGTGAAGGAGGTGTGCCTTGGAGTATTTGCGTCCTTTGTATGACGTTGGGGTAGAGCTTGGTCCGGTTTTGTATATCGGATCAATTGCTCTCGTGCTCGCTACTTTGCTGTTTACTGTTCGTAAATCCATGAGGGGGTGAAATATCCCTCTTCATACTTTCCCACAAAGGCTTTCCGTTCGTCGGAAGCCTTTTTTTGTTGAAGAAAAAATGTATAATGCATGTACTATGAATCCCAAAGAAAAACAAAAAGTGAAGGTTGTGATAAAAAAAACAGGCGGTCCTCAAAAGGGACTTGTCTCACAGTTTTTTACTGCATTTTTAATTTTTCTTGTACTCATTACTGTATATTCTCTTATTACTGAAAATCAAAGTGAGATCCCAACCATATCAGTTTCAGAAGTTGCTTCAGATATTTCAGCGGGTAAGATAGAAAAAATTGTAGTTGAAGGTGACTCTCTTGAGCTTTCGTATGTTGGAGGGGAACAAAAGAAATCAATTAAAGAAGAGGGTGTAGGACTTTCACAAACACTTGCGAACTATGGTGTTTCTCCAGAAACATTTTCAAAAGTAAATGTTGAGGTGGTAGGTAAGGGAGGTTTTCTTTTTTGGTTTTTCAACCTTGCACCAATTCTCATACCTCTTATTTTTATTATTTTATTCCTTTGGTTTTTGAGTCGCCAAGTAAAGGGTGCCGGAATGCAAGCGTTTACTTTTGGTCAGTCAAAAGCTCGCATGATTTCTCCTGATGATAAAAAACAGCGTGTGACGTTTAAGGATGTCGCAGGAGTAAAAGAAGCAAAAGAAGAGCTTAAGGAGATTGTTGATTTTCTAAAGAATCCAAAAAAGTTTCTTGATATCGGTGCGCGAATTCCAAAAGGTATTCTCCTCATGGGTGCGCCTGGTACAGGAAAGACGTTGCTTGCGCGAGCTGTAGCAGGAGAGGCGGGTGTTTCTTTCTTTACTATTTCAGGATCAGAATTCGTAGAAATGTTTGTGGGTGTTGGTGCTTCTCGTGTGCGAGATCTTTTCAAGATGGCAAAACTTTCTGCGCCTGCAATTATTTTCGTAGATGAAATAGATGCGGTAGGACGTGTGCGAGGTACAGGGGTTGGTGGAGGTAATGATGAGAGAGAGCAGACTCTAAACCAGGTGCTTGTGGAGATGGACGGATTTGAACCAAATGAAAAGGTGATTGTGATGGCGGCAACAAATAGACCTGACGTGTTAGATCCTGCACTTCTTCGTCCGGGACGCTTTGATCGTCGGGTAACTCTCGATTTGCCTGACAGAAGTGACAGAGAAGAAATTCTTACTATACATGCTCGAAAGAAACCTCTTGCAGAAGATGTAAATATAAAAGTGATTGCAGAACGAACCCCTGGTTTTTCTGGAGCTGATCTTCATTCGCTTATGAACGAAGGAGCAATACTCGCTGCTCGAGAGGAGAGAACAAAAATTTCTCAGTATGACCTTATTCGTTCAATTGAAAAAGTAATGCTTGGACCCGAGCGAAAGAGCCATGTGCTTTCAAAGAAAGAAAAGGAAATTACTGCATATCAT
>JBJOQC010000021.1:0-22158 GCA_046050145.1 Candidatus Parcubacteria bacterium
AAGCTGTTCTAGACCGCTCCGCTCTCCCCCAGACCCAACAATAACCAAACCCACCTGTGGAAATACTTTTTTAACCCGACCAAATGCCTGCAATGCAAGATCAATATTTTTTTCACGAGTAAGTCGTGAAGCCATGAGAATAATAAAATTAAACTGAGGATATTTTTTATGTAGATCAATACCTTGAAGATTTTCTTTTCGCAAGAGTTCAATATCAACAAATACAGGTAAGACTGAAATTTTATCACCTGATATTTTAAAACTCTCTACAAGAGAGTCTTTAATCCTCTTACTTACCACTCGAATACGATCAGCATATGGCAGTGTACGAAACGCCATTCGAACCCGAACACGATTAAGAAGAATGTGCGCAAAATGAGGACTTAGAAAATCAGTATGAACCTGAATCTGCAAAGGAATTTTAAAGAGCATTTTCAACCTCATTCCAGCCCAACCAGCCTCAAAAGGATCCTGACTCGTTATTACAGAATTAGAATTTATAAATTTAAAATTACCAACAATCTTTTTTCCGATTTTAACAGCATTATGAATATAAAAAATCTTGCTCCAAGACCGCGTTGGATACAACCAAACATTTGAACCTAATTTTTGTGCTTTTAATCCCCTATGTTTAAAAAAATGACTAAATACAATCACATGAAGCTCTTCAACATACTCAGCCTGTTTTAAAATACGCTTTTGTACCGCGCTTCCTTCTCGAAAAACACCTCTATCCGAACCGATACTTAAAATTTTTTTCATATTAATAAAAAAGAGCTAGAAACTCACGTGTTATTGCATCCCAATCATGCACTTTATTATAGGACCTACTTTGAACAACCAACCTTTCGTAGTTTCTATCCTCTGCCACAAAAAGTATTTTCTCCTCTATGTCTTTGATATCAAGAGGATCAACAAGTACACCAGTTTCTTTTATATCCTGAGGAAGACCTGTTTCTTCTGTGACAATAAAAGGCTTGTTGTATTGTAGGGCATCAAAAATTAGGTTTGGACTAATGTCAGTCAAAGATGGCACTATAACAGCGTAGCACTTCGATATACAATCCATAAGAATAGGGCGTGGCATTGTACCAACCTCAAGAACTATGTCTGGATTTATTTGACGAGCTCTTTCAAAGGCCAGCTTCAGACGATTACCATTTTTAAGATAGAGTGGTCGAGTTGCCCATATAAAATTTTTCTTCACAGGAGCAACAGAACTTATTTTTTTACCATAAAAATTATCTATAACACTAACTTTTTTTGGTTCAATACCGTAAACAGAAACCCATAAATCTTTCTGCCATATTGAATTAAAAACAATTTTTGTAGACCACCTCAAAACAATATGGGTCAGAAAAAAAATAAACTTATCTTTAAATGAAAAAAGTGTTGTATCTTTATAAAAATCCTTAAGTAACACATCTTTCTTTGTTCTTTCAACATATGTCTCCCATAAAAAATCACCTCCTATTCTAACCACTATTTTCTTTCTCAGCAGTCGTGAAAGTATAACAACAGGCAAACCTACACTCATTGTATCGAGAGCAATTACCATATCTGATACCAAAACTGCATAAAATGACTTAAAGAAAAATAAAATATGTCGTAATCCAGAAGGTAATTTTTTTTCAAAAGAAAAGGTTTTAACAATGACTTTGTGCCCTTGCCTTACGAAGGTATTTTTAAGCTCCTGTGCATACAAAGCCGGTCCACCTATAGAGGGAGGATATATGCCTGTAGCAATAAGAATCTTCATGATCAAAGAATAACGGAATATTAGACAAACAACAAACTTGACATTCAAAATAAAGATGATAAATTACAAATAGATCAGTGCGTCTTAACCAAACTATAAGGAGTCAGTTACATGCTTTTTCAAATTGCTACCTTTTTGTTTGCCACAGGCCTATTAGTGGGCGTTACCTATGCAACCCTCACTATCCGTAAACTACTCAAAGAACAGCTACAGACAGACAGTTCGACACACACCCTAATTGATAAATTCTGGAACAGTCCCTTATCAATGTGTGTATGGGGCCTTATAGCAATTCTTTTATTGGTAGTTTCAGTACTTCTTTTTGGATTCAAAGATTGTGTACAAGCGGGAGTCAAAAAAATCACAGACGAACCGCTAGTAGCAAACCTAATCCACATATGGATCACAATGTCTTACTATTGGGCCTTAGTGATAATTGTAACTTTGGAAGCAGATGAAAGAAAAAGTCTAGACAGTCTTACAATATTTTTAATTATGGGAACGATAACGGGTATCATTTCGACCCTTGGAGATTCCATAAAACCGAGCTCCTGAGCTCGGTTTTTATTTCAACACTTTTTTAAAAACCTCTCTATCCATATGTTCTGCTATTGTGTTCCAATCATATTTTTCCTGAACCATACTATACGCATTAGCAATGATATGATCCCTCATTTTTTTGTCAGATAATAAAAATCTCACTGCGTATGCAATACTTTTTGGGTTATTTACGGCACAGAAAACACCTGTTGGTTTTTTATCAAGATTCTTAAGGGGGTCGAATACAAAATCAGTAATACCCCCAACCTCTGTTGCAATTACAGGAATCTTCATTGCCATCGCCTCAATAAAAGAATTACCGAAACCTTCTGAAATAGAAGGTCGAATAAAAATATCACTTACCCTAAGATAGAGTGGTAATTTTTCATGTGATATAAACCCTAAGAATCGTACCCTATCAGTGAGATTTTTTTCATTCACAACATACTTCAAACGAGACATTAAAGGACCGTCCCCTATTATAAGAAGTGAAATGTGTTTAGGAAGATATACAAGTGAATTAATAATATCTTCAACTCCATTTTTAGGATACAAACGAGAAGCTGTAACAAGCACAATATCATCTGGCTGTGGTGCGTCCATACCCTCTTCTTGAGAATTATGTATACGTTTTTCTATAATATTTTTTGTATGCTCAATTTCAAACGGTTTTTGATCCAGAGAAAATAAGGTGAGATCGACACCATTTGGTACAACCTCAATATGTTTCTTATACCCAACACCATGTGCAAAAGAAGCAAGATAAGTCGAGATCGCTTGTATGATATTCGCCTTTATAAAAATCATTCGCCACAAAGGGTGTATAAAACGAACCTTACGTTTAATGTGATGTATTGGATCACCCTCTTGTAAGGTAAGGATATACGGGATGCGTGGATGAAACAACTTAAAGAAGAGTGCCCCGAAGCCAGCATAAGCAGCCATAATTGCCCATATGGCGTCATATCTTCGTTTACGATGTAGTCTCATCGCTTTAATAAAAGCAAGTAAGGGAAACAAAACTTTATTAAGAGATAGCGGAAATGGAATTTGTGATCTTGATAAAAGAGGTTTCCTACCTACAAAACCAATTCTGTACAAAGTAATCGCCCCCTTCTTTTCCACGCGAGGTAAGGTCTTATCAAACCGTAGTGTCACCATATCAAATTCATAGTGAGGCAAACGTTCAGTAATTTCATCGACAGCAATTTCTGCACCTCCAATAAAAGGATCATGTGTAAGCGAAAAAATTAAAATTCGCTTTGGAAAATTTTGACTATTCTTTGATAGTGAAGTCATGACCCTGATTATACACGGGGCGTTTAATAAGAAAAACCGAACTTGAAGCAACAATAAGTAGTGTAACAAATCCAACAATCCACCAGAAAGATCCTGTTTTAACCTCCTCATTTTCCTTGACGACTGCAGTATCTACAGAAGCCGAAACAGCACTTGCTGTTTGTGGAGAAGGTAATACTAGTGGTTTTGAAACCTCAGCAGTAGGGCGCACCACAGGAGATTTACTAGGAGGCGCTCCAACTGTAGCAACTGGTTGTGACACAACATTTTGTGAAAGATAAGCTCTGTCGGCAACTGATCCATTAGGATACAGAAGTGATGCTTCTAAAATACTATCCACTCCCAACACAATAGAATCAAAAATCAAAGTTTTTTTTGGTAACACAATTGTATGTAGAGGAATTACAAAAAAAGTTCCTCCAACATCTACAATCCAACCAGAAAGATTAAGTTCAAGATTTGAACTATTTACTATATGAACCAGAGACTCACCACCACTCTTTTTAATATGTATCTCCAAAGGACTTGGGATTACTGTCACTACCTCACGATCAGTTCCCCCAAATTTCTCTGAAGACACATCAAGAACAATAAGATACTCTCCTGGATTTCTATATGTATGAGCAATAGACCTTTGAGACTTCACAGTACCGTCACCAAAATTCCATATAAATCGTGCGTTTGCGAGAGGCTTTTTTTCTATACCATATCCTTCACCACTTACAAAAAACTGTGCGCCTGCAATCATCGTTTTTGAAGGAAGGGTTATTTCAGCAAATACTTGAGGATCCACAGGAAACGAACCGCCCGAAGACTGTTGCTGTGACGAAGAATTTTCTGATGAAGTGCTTGGTTGAGGAACTTCTGGAGGAGTAACAGAACCAGATGAAGAACCTACTATATACGACTGTTGCACATTCCATGTATTCCCCCATTCGCTAACTGGCCAGTTAGCACACGTCCTTTTTTCTTCTTCAGGACGATAGACGGCTTTTACCGTAAACGAATATGATCCGGGCTGAGCATCTTCATAATAAAAATTTCTATTAGCAGAATTTTTATTCATCGTCAAAATAAGCACTGACACTGAATCAGTTCCATTTGCACTTGCAAATAACTTACCTGTCGATGAGGTTGTACGAACTTCAATACAGGTTGTATTTGCTGTATTTTCTTTTTCACCAGAACTATTTTGAGATTGAAGTGTTACAGTCTGCCTTTCTAAGACTGGAAAACTAGAGACTGAGGTAAACACAAAAGTACTCACTTCAGCACAAACGATCATTGGAGAGAGAAAAATGAAAGTTGTTACCAGAAGTGAGCGCTTCATGATAGTTATTCAATAGTAAGCATTTTCCGTAACGTATCCTCGGGTATTTCTGATTGACCAGACTTTGGAGGAGGTACTGTTTGCTCTTTTTTAACAAAAGGGGGTTCTTTTTGAGACTGCTGCTCTGGAACAGCTTTCGACTTAGTCTCTACCTTAGAAGCAACCTTATCCGTCTCAGCTTTCTTAAGCACAGACTGTAGGGTCAACTTTAGATCAGCAAGATTTTTTTGTGTCGGTCCTTTTGTATCTTTTTTATTTACCTTACTTAAATTTTTAAGAGAAACAAAATCAGCATCTTCCACTTCTGGTTTATCTTGTGCAGTGTTTGAAGATTGAACTTTCTCCACAACCTTTCCTTCAGAAGTCACCTTTAAATCCTTGAAAGGATTTTTCTGTGCCATCTCTTTCTCTTTTGGCTTTTCTACAGGAAGAGGGTTGGTATTTTGAACAACAGGAGCTGGAACACTTATTTTTTCTTTCTTTGGAGCTGGTTTTTCTATTTTACTCACACTCTCTTTTTTTACCTCAGGAGAAGGTGGTGCTTTAGGTCCATACTGAGCATGCCAATCAGCAATATTTTTCTCAACTTGTTCTCGAGGTGTAGCAAACTGAGCACGAGAAGTCTTTATCACCTCTTCTTTAAATGAAACTTCTGGCTGTTTGATTGGTGGCAATGTTCGCGCAGAAAACGGAGCCGATGAAACACCATCTATCATAAGCTTCAGATATGCTTGATATATACCCAAATTTACTAAATCTTCAGCAGTAAAAGTTGGTGCAAATTCTTTTTCTAAAAGCTCTGCATCAAGAGCACCTACACGAAATGTGATCATTGTACCAACGTTTCCAAAAACAGCATCTCTCACCTCTTCTTCCATTTGTTCTATATACTGGTGAGCGATTGTAAGGTTAAGTTTATATTTTCTTGCTTCAGATAAAATATCAGCAAAAGATTTGTTAGCAAATGACTGGAACTCGTCTACATACAAATAAAAATTAGGAAGTTTTGCGAGAGTTCCCTGACCCGCATCCGCACGAGACATAGCCGCAAGATAAATCTTGGTAATAATCATTGAACCAATAAGGTTTGCATTACTTTCTCCCACCTTTCCCTTTGAAAGGTTAATAATCATAATCTTCCCCTTATCCATAACATCACGAAAATCAAAAGAGGACTTTGCTTGCCCGATAATATTTCGAATCAGAGGATTTGAAGTAAACTGACCAATCTTATTTTGGATAGCAGGAATTGCTTCCGCAGCAAAACGTTCTGTATATCCCGCATATTCTTTTGTCCAATATGTTTTTACTGAAGGGTCAGTAATATTTGCTATCACCTTATTTCGATACTCTTTCTCTGCAAGCATCTTGTTAATACCAAGCATGTTTGCTCCTGGATATTCCAAGAGTGCCAAAATTGTATTTTGTAAAATATACTGCATTCGATCTGAAAAACTCTCTTCTCCGAAAAGTTTCATAAAGGCACTCATCAAACCGCTCAAGACCAAGTGTCTTTTTTCTGGACCAATATCCTCCATCACATTAAAAGAGATTGGGTACTCTATATCAAAAGGAGCAAGGTATACCACATCCTTTATTCTGTGCTCAGGCACATATTCCAACAGCTTTTCAGCAGTTCCTCCGTGCGGATCAATAAAAGCCATTCCATTACCGTTCTGAATATCTTGAATTGCCATATTTTCAAGAAGAGTAGACTTACCCATACCTGTCTTTCCAATAACATACATATGCTTCAAGCGATCTTTTGCCTTTATACCAAAAGGCACTCGTTTATTACGAGAATCCGTCTCACCAAAATATGTTATTTTACTTTCATCATTCATAAGAGAAGTACTAGAATCAATTATACAATGAAATTTCCCCACCCTAAAGTATCTCTGTGAATATATTTATTCAGCCAAAAGTGCTTCTTTTGTATATCTATTAGAGGCATTCCACAACATCCATGATGTTAGTCCTGAATCATACGTAGCCTGTATTTGCGCACGAACCTTATCAGCTCCATATGTTGCGCCCAAATTAAAATCTTGTATCCACGGACGTAACTTCAACGAAGAAGTACTTGCAACCGTTGCATCAAATCTCTGTACTTTTTTTACACCCTCAGTCATTGAATGCTTGATAACCTCATATGGATACGCTGCAGGGTTTTCAAAACCAAGAAATCCTTTTGGATAATGTGATGGATACACCATAGGGGCAATATAATCAAAATAAGGTAGGGCAACTTCAAGCTTCTGGCCAATATTCAAATCATCAGCATTCGTCGTTGTCATACCAAAAAGATCGGCAGACATTACTATTCCTAAAGGAGACAATTCATCGTGGAGATATTTAAAAAACTCACCCATAACAACAGTTTTTTGCCTGCCGTCGCTCCATGGATAATAAATATCATTCATAGGACCGTCTGAGGGATATCGAATATAATCAAAATTTATCTCATCAAATCCTAAAGCATATGATTCTTTTGCAATTTGAACATGGTATTCCCACACAGGAAGAGCTCCTGGATCTGTAAAGCTTAAACCCTTAAAATCTTTCCAGACAGCCTCTCTATCACTATTTTTTTTCACAGCAAGTTCTGGTTTAGTACGTGTAAGGTAAGGATCTTGAAAAACTGTAACTCGAGCAATGGTGTATATTTTTTTTTCATGAAGAGAAGCAAGAAAGTATTTCATGTCAGAAACAGCACACTCAGAAGAGACAGCTTCGGCCAAAATAGCATCTTCTGAAGTAAATGAGAGTCGTCCACTATAATCCTTTACATCAATCACCACAGAATTAATCTCTGTTTCTTCTATAAAAGTAACTAGATTTGAACGAAATGAAGGTGTAGCAGCTGCACATCCCGACATATACAAAGCCTTAACAGCAGAAGGTGTTTCCATATGTGTTGCAACAAACACTTCTTCTTTTTCCACAACCCCATCTTCCGTAAAAGGAAAGGCTTGTTGCGTACTTGAATAAACTACCGAACCTAGAGTTGGCCCGTACACATACAACCCGTACGTACCACAGAAAACTACACAAGCAAAAAAAACGTGTTGTGCACGTACCTTAAAAGCCTTCTTTGTATATTTATTTTTATTCACTACTTTGTGGTCTATTTTCAACAAAAACTCGCGAAGCAACAGAACCTATACCTTCAAAAACTTTTTCACCAAACGTTTGCTTGTGTTTGGTAGAAACTAGAGTTAGTCCACACACAAGCATACCTCCAACTACTATCAAAAAAGACTCCGCAAAACTTGGAAAACCCAAAAAAGGTATGAGTGCAATAACAATACCTATGGTACAAATACTTTTTTGAATTCCACTCATATTCATACGCCTATTATATACACTTACACTCCCTTTCCAAACTGTTGATAAGAGTTACACCACCAAACCCTCTGCAAGTAGATATATATCTCCCGCTCCCACGAGAAGGCACACGTCATTTTCTGTAAGAGAAGAGTCAAGATACTTCTTCAATAACCCTGTATCAGAAAAAGTTTTTGCTTGTGCAGATGTTTTTTCTGCAAGCATTTCTGAAGAGATTGTTGAATCAAAAACTTCTCGAGCACCGAAAATTGGAAGTAGTAGTACTTCATCTGCTTCACCCAAAGAAGAGGCGAATTCTGATAGGAGTGTTTTTGTTCTACTATATAAATGAGGTTGAAACACTAGTACAATTTTCTTTTGAGGAAACAGTTCTCGAGCACCCTCAATCACCGCCCTAACCTTTTGAGGGTTATGAGCATAATCATCGTACACAAGAGCACCTCCTTTTGTTTTTCCCTTAAATTCAAATCTTCGCCATGCACCCCTGAACTGAGAAAGAGATTTTTCTATAGATTCTTTTGAAACCTTCAGTGTGTTAGCTACAGCACAAGCCGCCTGTGCATTTTCTTGATTATGTTTTCCAGGAACTTTAAGTGAGGTCAACTTGTCTACTGATGAGTAGTCAATCACCGTACACTTAGCCTTCTCTATAACCGGAATAAGATGCGGATGTTGTGTATTACAAATAAGAAACCCATCGTGAGGAATTTTTGAAACTAATTCACTAAATGCATCCTGTATATCTTCGAGATCCTTGTAAAAATCCAGATGATCAAGATCAATATTGGTAATGACCAGCACATACGGAGAAAGACTTAAAAAAGATTTTTTATACTCGTCCGCTTCTGTAAGAAATATATCACTCTCCCCTGCAATAAAATTTGTTCGAGAAGGTAACAAAAGTGAACCGACAACAACAGTAGGATCAAGGCCTGCACCGACCAAAATATCTGCAAGCATTGCTGTCGTTGTTGTTTTGCCATGTGTTCCTGAAACTGCAATCACCTTTTTTCCTTCCGAAACCATTCCAAGCATAACTGAATAAGACACTACTTGAATGTGTTTCTGATGAGCTTCCATAACTTCAGGATTTTCTTTTGGAACTGCAGCAGTACATACAACCAAATCAACATTCGCACCTACATTATCTTTGTTATGTCCTTGCTTAATTTCTGCACCAAGCTTTTTTAACTCCTCAGTAATTTCTGATATTGAATTATCTGACCCGCTCACCTTCTTACCCTCTTGAATCATCATTCGAGCAAGAGCAGACACGCCGATACCACCAATACCAACAAAGTGAATATGTTTTATTTTTTTAATATCTACAAATTGCATACGCTCAGTATATCTTTTTTTAAGAAGAAAAAAACCGCCCAATCAAGGACGGTCTATACTGCAACACCTCAGAGGAACTACATTCGTAGTCGAGCATAAACCCTTGTCCGTAAGCCAGGACTGAGCCTGGACAACAGAGAGAGCCTGTTTGCCTCTCCAGCTGTTAGGCACGAACGACCCACATCCCCTTTTAATAATTTTTGTTTTAAAAAAATATCAGCCTCTTTTTTTGCTAACTTCCTTTGTTTGATACGTTTCATTAGACATCTCCCTTTAGGTAACGAACTCAACATTTAAGTCCAATAATCACAGTATAATACCAATAATCAAAAGACAAATTAGTTTGTTAAAAAAAACCCGTTCTCAAACGGGCTTTTTGCATGTAGTTTTGTATTCAGATCTACTCCTTTTCAAACTCACTCCTTCTCGACAAAAGATCCATAAACAGATCTTCATTAACAACACCATTTCCATCAGTTGCAACCTGCAAACAACATGCAAACACATGCGACACGTCATGTGTCTTATTCAAATGTGACACTGATGTACGTGGTGCACACTGATAAACCCGCTTACGTAAAAGATCCTTAACTCTCTCCCATGCGTCTTTATATTCCTCAATAGAAAATGATTGTTTACGTGACATCTAAAACCTCCTTTAAAAAAAGTCTTTGAAGACTATACCAGAACCTCGATACAAATCATAGAAAAAATACTAATTAAGCTTGAGCTGTTTTAAGCATCACATAAAAAGTTGATCCTTTATTTTTACCCTTAGATTTAACCCACATCTTTCCTTTGTGATGTTTTATAATTGTTTTTGACATAAATAATGCAAGACCCAACCCTTCCGTGTCAGCAGATTTTGCTCTACTACCCCTAAAAAACTTTTTAAAAATACGTTTTTTCTCTCTCCAAGTAAGACCTATACCCGAATCCTTAATAACAAAAATAATACAACCTTTCTCAGAAAAAACAGCAGCATTAATCAAGCCTCCTAAGGGAGTGTACTTAATTGCATTTTCAAAAAGAGTATCGATTACAAATTGAATCTTTTGAGCATCTGCAATAATAAGGGGTATTTTTTCTCCTGTTTCTATATCAAAGTGAATATTTTTCTTACTAATATGCTGACTATATCTTTGAAGTGACTCGTCTATCATTTCTCGAAGTGATATTGCCTTAAAAGCATATGCAAGATGGCTATCAAATTTTGCAATACCAGCAAGATGATCCACAACAGTCATAAGCTTTTCAAGTGAGTTATCGATCTGTGCCAAAAAATCATTTTTTTCCTTCAGAGTAATGTCTCCTTTTAGGAGATCAGTGACCCACTTAATTCCTGTGAGAGCAGTTCGAAATTTATGAGTTGCAATAGTCAGAAATTCATACTTCAACTCGAGAACCTCCCTCTCACGTTGCCATAAGCTAAAAACTAAAAAACATACAAATAAGAAAGTAAAAATAGGCAGAGTAGATTCTGGTATTAGTGGAAAAGACTGATACAGCTCAATGTGAAAAAAATTTAAAAAAATAAGACCAACAAGAACAACTCCCACACAAAAATAAAAAATGCTAATTTTAAATGTCTCCATAAAATTTATACACCTCTCAACTAAGGAAGTTACTCTAAGTATACGTTAAGTTATAATTTTTTTATCTCTTCCAAGAACTTCTCACCCCTATCAAATTCATTTTTAAACATACCAAACGAGGCAAAAGCTGGACTGAACAGAATTACATCACCTTCTGTCGCATCAGCCAGAGATTCTCTAACAGCATCTCTTAAATTATTTACCTTCATTCCTAATTCTAAATTCTTAATTCTTAATTCTATTTTGTCTGTTCCCGTCCCCGACAACAACACAACCTTCTTGCAGTGTTTCGGAATTTCTTCTACCAGTTTGGTCATATCAAGCCCTTTGTCGGCCCCACCCATAATTAAAATAATATTTTTATCAAGAGCCTTCAGAGCAGCAATTGTTGCTTCGGGAGTTGTCGCTGTTGTATCGTTGTAGATTTTTATTCCACCAACTTCCTTCACCAATTCAAGTCGGCCAGAAACACCCTTAAAATCTTCGAGTCCTTTTTTAATGTCAGCTTCTCTCATACCCAAGGCACTCAAAGCTTGATATGCGCATGACGCATTATACTGATTGTGCTCGCCTAGAATTTGTAAATTTATATCGTCCATCTTTTTTGCAACAACAACCTTACTCTTTATATCTTTCCCACATTTCTCACGTATCATATCGGAAACCTGCTCACCTAAAACAAGAACATCTTTCTCTGTTTGATGTTTAAAAATCTGCGCCTTATCTTCAAAATACAAAGCTTTATCGTTTTTATAAAAATTTAAATGATCATCGAAAAAAGTAGTAAACACCGCCACATGAGGACTTTTTTTAATATCCCCCATTCCATGCAGTGCCCATGAGTCGAGCTCGAGCACAGCAATATCTGCTTTTTGAACCTCTCCTAAAAGAGCCAAAGTTGAAACATTCTTTACATTTCCTGCAAGAAAAACCTTCGCTCCTTGCGGAGGATTTTTCTTCAAAACTTCATATATCATATGAGCAGTTGTTGACTTACCACGTGTCCCTGTAACCCCCACAAGCGTTGCCTCTGTGTACTTAGCAAATAACGATTCACTTACATATATAGGAATATTATTTTTTCGTGCCTCCGCAAGAAATACAGAGTCGAGAGGTACATTTCCTGGCTGAATAATAAAATCAGCAGTTTGAAAATCTTCTAGCCGATGTTTACCTAAAACGTAAGTTATATTTTTGATATGAGATAGTTTTTCAAGAGAAGACTTGAGTTCTACTTCAGTCTTTAGGTCAGTTATAAGAAGTTCCGCTCCCTGTTCGGCAAGAAAAAGAGCATCATTAAGAGCTCCTCCCAGAAGACCGAGCCCCATCACGGTTACTTTTTTTCCTTTGAAATAACTCTTATAGTCCATACCCCTATCCTACATTTTTTTCATAAAAAAATCCCTATATGGAACTTCTATATACAATTTATGCATAAACAAAAACAATGAGTTATAATTACACACACCATGGTTACACAAGACAAAAATGAAAAGGTACCTCAAGATGAACTTCTTTATCAAAGAAGAATTAGTAATGTTGTCGCAATTACCCCTGTTTATAATGAGGAAATTTATACTATTCAGCATTTCAATAGCCGAATTGAAGAAATAAAAAATACCCTTATCAATCGATCCATCAGTTTTCGTCATTTTTTTCTTGATGATGCAGCAATAAATTTACCACGTGAAGAAGTACCAATACTACTTAGTCATACTGAAAATAAAGGTCTTGCCCAAACACTCATTGATGGCTACCGTGCAGTTCTCAACCTAAAATCTGTGCCTGATTTAATCATTCGACTCGACTCCCAAGAACATTCCCCTTTTAAAATTATCGAAATTGTAGATCATATGATGAATACCGAAGCCGAAGCTGTTTTTCTGCCAATTTGGTACAAAACACTCGGAGAACCAGCTCCTCTTACTACAGAAATCTACAAAAAATTAAGTGCTTTCAGAGACGCTCTAACCCCAATGAACGAACAAGAAATTCTTTCAGCATATATTAATTTTCCTCTTGGATATCAAAGTTTTACAAAAAATGCCTTAACAGAACTACTTCCCAATCTTGAACATGGGGTAGATATTTTCAATAAACAAGAAGGTAGGCCTGCGACATGGGGACTCGATCTTCTTGCCATTCTTCTTACTTCACATCATTTCAAAGATAATTTTGACTTTCTGTGGGGTGGGTGGTCAACACCATGGAAACTAAATCGTGGCTTAAAAAAAACAGATGATCAAAAAGAGCGTGCAAGAAAAATGATAAAAATAGCTGAAGAAATTATTAGAAAGAAAAACTAGTTTAGAAATACAAATATGAAAAAACCCCGCGACACAGTCGCGGGGTTTTGTGTTTTACCCTCAAGCACAAGATCAGTCAGATCTTGATTCCATCTTCTTTCGCGACCTCCATCGCAGCTTCTGTCAGCAGACAGTGCTGATCCGTCTGGTCCTTCACCTTCCCCGCATTGCGATTCCTCAAGATCATAGCAGGAACAGGAGAGATCTTGACCTGAACGCCCTCCTGGACAGCAGCAAGAATCATTGCTCCATCGAAGCCCCACGTGAGAGGCTGTCCTGCTTTTTGACCGGCTCTTTCCAGAATACGAAGCATGCGGGGAAGAATTTTCTTCACCACCCCTGCTTGAGCGGCCATGAATCCATGAGCGCACCCGATCTGAACCTTACCCTGAGTTGCATCTCCATACATTTTTGGGAAGATCTCTTTGTGAGCATCCCAATCAGGAGTTCCTTTGTTGAGAGTCTGACCTTCAACAAAGGACAGATCCCCCACCACAAGCACTTCATCTTGATCAGCTTCCTTCGCCAAGATACCAATGTAGTTCGGATCATGCTCTGCGCTATCGAGCCGAACAAACACAGAACCTTCGGCAAAAGAAAGGAGAGCCTTGTTGTACAGCGCTGTCAGTGTGCCGACAATCTTCGTATCACCGTCATAGATGAGGGTGTCGAAGAAAGTCGGGACAGACTGAGCAATACTCTGTAAGTCAACTTTCGGCAAACCATTGAGACCAAACATCAAATGCGCAGTGGGATACATCTCCCGCAAACCTTGGGCAAAAGCCCCTGTTACTGCCCTACCTCCGAAATCTGGAACCAGAATCACAAACTGTGTCATAAGCCATCCCCTTTCTTAGGTTGTTAGAGATCAAATCAAAGAACACAACGTGAATAATATAATGGCATATATATTATTTTTTGTCAACAAAAAAAGCGGCAGGGTTTCCCCTGCCGCTAACGATAGTAGTTACCCCTTCATCATAACCAACACACCATTTCGCTTACCTTCCTCCGGCTTAACACCGTCTTGCATCTGCCTCCTATGACTGTGGAATTTACCTCCATGACTTCCGCTACCAGTCGTATAGGTGCAAATACCATCAGTCAAAACCTGCCCACGAGGCACATTACGTTTTTCTGCTTGTGCACGCACAAGAGCAAAAAGATCGATGTGTCCACCAAGACACTGAGAAAGACTGCTTGGCCTTACCAGTTTTGGATTATCACTGACATCCCCTCGAGTCTTGTCAATGTAAGGCGCAAAACAGTCTCCACCCCATTGACCGAAGACGTACTCCACAAGCATAGAATTACGAGTTCCATACTTCTTGTCTGTTGTAGAATATTCAACTGCATGTGCTCCGATACCACAGACAACACCAATCGAAACATTCAATTCATCTCCCCGAAAAAATTCGAGAGCTCGGTCAACAACACTTTGATGTGTCCGGATTCGACCCTCGTGATAAATACGATTGTAGTCAACAAGAGACTTTAGTCCTGCATGACAAGCAACCACATACTTTTTGTTTGGACTTGAAAATACCAAGGTCGGACAATCTGCACTTGCCACAAAGAATGCCTCGCCTTTTGAAATCCTTACTCCATCAACAAAACACTCTTCAAAGACCTTGGTCTCAAGAACTGTTCGAGACTTTCGAAACTGAGACAAGCCTTCTGCAACACACGCATTGAACAATGAAACCATCGGCAAACAAAGACTTGCAATATGGTGTTCATGAGCATGGTGTACCAAAGACTGGAGGAGTTCTGTATTTTGAGAAAGACCTCTAAAATTATGAGGTTTTCCAAAAACTGAAATCTCTACCCTGCCTTGAGCACACGAACGTACGTACGACGGAGAAACATCAAGAAATTGACTTAACATGAGAAACCTCCTGGTGTAAAAACCGTAGAAAAAGAAACGACAACGAACAGAGCTATGTGCGATATTACAATACAACAATTAAAAAAACCACCCTATGTATGAGTGGTTTTTTTAATGTGATTTATATCGTCTCAACAATAAGAGTATTTGTTGTTCCTGTTTTATAGATCGGAGTACCTGAGACAATCACAATCTTATCTCCAGACACCACCACTTTTTCTTTCTTTAGATGTGCCTTAATTGCTTTTACAGCATCATTCACATCTTTAAATTTCTCCGACTTCACTGGAGTCACACCAAACGACATAAGGAGTTGGTTATGAGTCTTTTCACTCGAAGTAAAAGCAAAAATTGGCTGAAGAGGCTTGTAACGAGCGATAAGCTGAGCAGTCTTACCTGTTTGAGTAAGAGCAACAATTGCTTTAGCATTTATAGCATTTGCCAAGTCCACAGTCTCGTTTGTTACAGCATCAGAAGTGCCTGTACCCATGATTGCATGCTTATGTTTTTGCATGATCAAAACATGCTCTTTATATAATTCACTCTGCTCAATATTTCGAGCAACCGTTGCCATCGTGCGCACAGATTCAATAGGATAATCCCCAAGAGTTGTTTCCTCTGAAAGCATTATTGCATCTGTTCCATCTATAACCGCATTTGCAATATCAGACACCTCTGCACGAGTTGGCACAGGAGCCTTGATCATACTTTCAAGAATGTGAGTTGCTGTGATAACAACCTTACCCTTTTCATTACATTTCTTGATGATTGTTTTTTGAAGCACTGGTACATTTTCTACCCCTACCTCAATACCCATATCTCCTCGCGCAACCATCACACCATCCACAAGCTCAATGATTTCATCAATATTCTCTACACCTTCACAATCCTCAACCTTTGCAATAATCTTAGTTTCTTTGCATCCTGCTTTATCGAGAAGTGCTCGAAGCTCACGGATATCATCTGCACGACGAACGAAAGAGAAAGCAACAAAATCAACTTTATTTTTTATACCAAATTCAAGATCTGCTTTGTCCTTGTCTGTAAGAGAGCTTATAGAAAGATGTGCTCCTGGAAGGTTGATACCGCGTTTATTTTTTGTCTCACCTCCAACGATCACTTTACAAATAACTTCCTTACCTTTTATGTCTACAATTTCAAGCTTCTTCTTTCCATCATGAAGAAGAATAAATCCACCCTTTTTAACCTCTCGAGGGAGAGGTTCGTAGTTCACAGAAACTCGTTCGTCATTTCCTACAATCTTTTCTGTTGTAAGAGTAAATTTTTGTCCTGGTTTTAGAGTAATTACTCCATTCTCAAAATCACCAATACGAATCTTTGGACCACCCAAATCCTGAAGAGTTGCTCCATGAATTCCAGTCTTCTTAATAGCTTTTTTGAGGTTATCTACTTTTCCTTGATGCTCAGCAAAATCTCCATGAGAAAAGTTGAGTCTCATAACATTAAACCCCTCGATAAGTAACTTCGAAAGCATTTCTTCTGACTGTGTTGCAGGGCCAATTGTTGCAACGATCTTGGTTTTCTTGTGAACTGACATAGAAATAAATAAAGTATTTACATTAATAACGAGGTAGTATCATACAATATTCGAAGTTAAAAATCCATTATTATCTTGTATATCCTAAGCTTTTTTGGTATCGTACTGGATACGCATGTATAGCGACTGACTCCCTACAGGAGCAGTACACCATTTGGATATTTTGTTTTTTGAAAGTTAAAATTAATAGATATCTTATATAACGTAGTTAGTTCCGTGCGCGTGTAGCTCAGTTGGTAGAGCATTCGACTGATACTCGAAAGGTCCCAAGTTCGATCCTTGGCACGCGCACTGAGTTTGGTACAAAATATAAAACAAAATATCACAAATGATCTTGCGAAGTGGTTTTGACCACTTCTCACTCGAAAGGTCCCTGGTTCGACTCCAGGCACGCGCACAGAAAAGTTTCTTAAACCCACAGGAGATATAACGTGACCGAAACAAACACTATCGCATACCTACCGGCGTCCTTGATCAAAGCTGGTCAAAAAATAACCGAAGAAAGGAAACAAAAGCAATCTCGAAAAGAAAAGCTTACGACCTACTTTGCAAGTAAACGCCAGTCTCGAATCAGATTCTGGACCAACAATATCATCGGGTTCTTTTTTAGAAAATAATATAATCCAAAGACGAACCGAACCTCGTGCTTGCGCGAGGTTTTTTGTATAAAAAACCTGACCAAAAATAGTGATTTAATCTAAAAAAAACTAAAAAATTTTAAAATTAATGAAATAATCGGAATCAAAATTAACACTAAGGAAATAATAAAAACTGGTTTTAATTTTTTAATTATGTCTTCCTTCTCTGTTGTATTCAAATTACTCCCCCCGAGGCGGAGGGCTCTCTTAAGATTTAAAACATGAACAACGTATGGTATAGCAAAATATATAAGCAAAATTAAAAACAAAATAAAAAACATAAATTTTGTTGTATTACTCAAGGACTTATTAAAAAGAAACAATAAACAAATTACAGTTAGAACGATGGGAATTACTGGTAAAGAAAACTTATTTTTCATAATTAAAATATAACACATAAAAAAAATCGCCGGGCTTTTAATCCAGACGGCGATTTGAAATACATTCGACAGTCTTTCGACCATCAAGCGTGAATCTCCCCTCACGCTTTTTGCCAAGGTCCGACCTTAGCTTTATTCTTTCTCCTTCTTTTCCGGGGTCATGCGACGCTGCGCTTCCTTAATGACAGCACCAAGGTCGCAACCATCACCCGGACACTTTTCATGATGTCCTTGAATGGTTCGCTCTGAAGGAAAGATCTTGTAGTGATTACACACCACAATAATCGTATCGATCAGTGTCTCTTTCTGCTTGTCGGTGAACTTATCCGTCCCGACCAAGCAAATAGCGACAGAGCGATCATTTCGTCCTGGCGCATGCGCGCCGACTTTTTCAATAGATCGACCCTTGTGAAGCATGCCATCTGGTCCGCCATTACCATTGGTAATGACGTAGTGATAGCCGATATCAGCCCACTTGTTGGTTTCGACATGGTAACGTCGAAACGCTTCCACGCTTCCGCCGGTCGTCTCACTGTGATGAATCACAATGAGATCGGTCTTCTCCCGATCTTTCATTTGCCCAAAGGCGAAAGAAGGAACGAAAGAAAAAATGAACGCCATCAAAAAAAGAATTCGAGTCATTGTAAACCCCTTTTCGAAGAACTCTAACTCTCCACCAAGGAACATTCCTCAGTGCGATTAGTAAGACTAAATTAGCATATTTTTATATAAAAGTCAAGACACGCTTAACCATAAAAAAGCACCGTTTTTTAAGCGGCGCTTTGTATTTTGTTTTCTATCAACTTATTCATTTCTTATTCAAAACATACCGAGCAAACCGGAAAGTAATCTCTCTCCAAAGTTTACTCAAAATCCCCCATCGTCCGGTACGAACGAGCCTATGTCGATAGGTATCGACTTGCATTCCGCAAGGCGCAGAAAGAACCTTTCCTCGATCAAGCAAAATCTTCAATGCTTCAGTTCCTGCAATTCCCGCACAAAGTTCACAGGCCATCGGCACTGAAGGAACCCTCTTATTCTTGAAATCAACAGCTTGAGAGTCAATCAAATACTTCCGATGAAGTAATGCCGGGGCAAGACCTACAAGAAACCGAATTTGTTGATCTTGCTTCGAGAAACCTTCCAATTTAAAGTACTGCTCAAATGTCATTCCTCCTGGAACAAACACCATAAGAGCCGCACTCATCCCGAGAGGAGCGACAGTAATTGCAGGGATACCCATTTCTGCACAAACAGCAAAAACTTCGCGTCGAACATCAAGTGCAAAAAAATCGAGGCCGTCAATGTACAAATCGCAATCCTTAAGAAACCTGCGGACATTATCACTGTTGACTCCTTTCGAAAACATTCTGATGTCGAGATCAGGATTGATGTCTCGAGCCATGCGCGCAAGCACATCAATCTAGAATTCACCTTCCGTGCTTTCGAATGATCCAGCCTGCCGATTCCTGTTTGAGGATTCAAACCGATCAAAATCAGAAACACTGAACGCACCAATACCTAAACGCGCCAGAGTGAGCAGGTAATGACCACCCACTCCACCAAGTCCCGCAATTGCAATTCGTTTCGTACGCAGAAACTCTTGTTCTTTCTGAGTTACCCAGCCAATGTTACGAGAGGTAGCAATCCCATATTGCTCTGATATGGTAGTACCACTCACAGATCGAACCCCCTCTTCTTCTGCTAAAGCAGAAGAAGATAACGGAATCCTACCTTTAGGATACATCAAATTTAAAAGGATACTGGCCACGGCAAACCTCCTGATCGTTAGATCGTTAGTTGTTTTAATTGTCAACGAGCACTTTTTAGTATTATATTATAAATTTAATAAATGTCAAATATTTTTAAGTATAAAAAGAGGCGTCTAGGGGTGGGTTTCCCAGACGCCTCGTGAACTCTCTTTCTCTCATCTCCGGCTCCGAATGGAGTTAAGACATGGTTCTCTCTCTTATATTTTCAGGAGATATGCTTGCGGAACACCTCCTGTGCCTTCTCACCTCCGCCCCGCCGGCACCTGATCAAGCTCAGCCTGAAGCGCATCAGCCGCAACAGCATGTTTTTCATCGGTTTCGTAGGTTCCAGCATGGATTTCTCCACGAACCCTTGAAACCAGACCCTGACGAACTCCGCCAAGCATCCAAGGTTTCCCTGGAGGAAACCCGATGGCAAGTTTTGGACCTGCCTTAGAACCAGAATCCGTTCTACGACGACTCATGCGATACTCCTTTAAAGAACCAAAAAGGTAACGTTCACCTTGAACGTTACGAGTAAATACCTTAGCATAGTTTGCTTTTTCTGTCAAATATAAAGAGCGCGAAGCCTTCGGCTTCGCGCTCAAAAGAAATGTTTCTATTTTGGATCTCTAAGCCTGTCCAAAACCTCTGTCATCCGATCACCTAAAGGATGCGAAATGATCCCCACATCAAACCAATTAATACCGCTTTGAGGATCTCGGGCCATGGCTACAAGCCCTGCAAAAAGATTAATTTCTTGACCAACCTCATACCGAAATACATACCGATGACCACCCTTGATCAAAATAATCTCTTTCCTGTCTGAATCTTCCTGTTCCATACAAAGCCTCCTTGCTTAAAAAGATCTAACCTGCATCAAACATAACTTATATGTACATATTGTCAAAAAAATACCGACCAAAAAAGGACGGTATTTGTAAGGAATATCTTGTGATGAAATCATAGTCTGCGAAGTATACTTTTCTTCACTTTCCTGAGACGTTCTTGTATCTCTTTTCTGATGCGATCAATCTCCATCTGAAGCGCTGTTTTTTTCATAATTAAAATTCCTTAAGTGTGCGAATCTATTTTTATGGTAACACAAAACCCGCAGAGCTTTTGGCTCTGCGGGTTTTGTTTAATATAATATTCTTTATTTTGTTCCGTTCCTGCCTATCTTTCCAGGCGTGTCATATTGGACTTTCCCAATAGGTCAAATGTGCTTTTAGGATCATGAACATTATCATCCTTTCTACGCTCGTACGAGGCATAGAAAATCAACCGTTTAACCCAATATATAGCTATAAGCGTATGATATTGGAAAGTTTCACCTTGAAATACTCCACGAGCAGCTTCCGCTACCCGTGCCTTGTTACGACTTACTCCCTGTTACCGAATTTACCTTAGGATGTCCAAAGACATACTTCGGGTACCCCCGGCTCCCTTGAGTTGACGGGCGGTGAGTACAAGACTTGAGAACGTATTCACCGCGGTATGGCTGACCCGCGATTACTAGCAAATCCGGCTTCATGGGGTCGAGTTGCAGCCCCCAATCCGAACTGGCGCCGCTTTTCTAACGATTAGCTCAGGGTTGCCCCGTCGCAACGCGTTGTAGCGGCGATTGTATTATGTGTGTAGCCCAGGGTATCAGAGGGCCATGCTGATTTGGCGTCATCCTCACCTTCCTCTCCCGTAAGGGAGCAGTCTCGCCTGACACTTGTAACAGGCAACGAGGGTTGCGTTCGTTACCCCACTTAAGGGAACAGCTCAAACCACGAACTGACGACAACCATGCAGCACCTGTCTAACTGTCCTTGCGGACGACACACGTTTCTGCGTGCCTTCAGTTAGATTTCTAACCCTGGTAAGGTTTTTCGTTTATCATCGAATTAAACCACATAATCCTCTGCTTGTGCAAGTCCCCGTCTATTCCTTTGAGTTTTAATCTTGCGATCGTACTACCCAGGCGGATCACTTAACGCGTTAGCTTCGCCTCTCAGAGGGTCGATACTCCGAAAAGCTAGTGATCATCGTTTAGGGCGTGGACTACCGGGGTATCTAATCCCGTTCGCTACCCACGCTTTCGTGTTTCAGCGTCAGAAATGCGCCAGTATATTGCCTTCGCCTTTGGTGTTCCCCATGATATCAACGGATTTCACCCCTACACCATGAGTTCCATATACCTCTCGCACCCTCTAGGTTTGCCGTTTCCTCTGCAGACCCCCGGTTGAGCCGAAGAATTTAACAGAAGACTAACAAAACCGCCTACACACCCTTTACGCCCAATAATTCCGGATAACGCTCGGGGCACTCGTATTACCGCTGCTGCTGGCACGAGTTTAGCAACCCCTTATTCCCACGGTACCGTCATTCCCCCTTGCGGAGGGTTCTTCCCGTGTAAAAGATCTTTACGTCCCTAAGGACT
>JBJOQC010000022.1:0-3418 GCA_046050145.1 Candidatus Parcubacteria bacterium
CTTCGGAGTCTTGAATAATACTGTCATATTCAGCTTGGGCGCTTGTAATAGAATCTGTAAAATCAGGATCAATTTCTTGATTTGTTTGATATGCATAACTTGGGTTGTAGCCACTCGATGATGATGGAGATCCTGCAAGTCCGGTAGCACTCATCACTTGACCAATAAGTTGTCCCACAAGAGCTCCCATAATTTCATTAATTTCATCAGCAAGTTCAAGTTGACGTAGGTCTGTGCCCAGAACTTCACTTAGTTGTGCTTCGATAGTTGCTCCTGGAGTAAGTATATTTCCAAGACTGTCAGTGAGTGATTGGAAGCCCTTACCCCAATCAAGTTTTAATGTTTCTGTTCCTTGTGCTGTTGCGATTTTTATATCAAGAGCTGTTTTTGCTTGAATGTAAGACCCATAAGGGTTACCGTTTCTGTTTTGGGTTATCTTAAACCAGCCATCCCAACCTCCTTGGGTAAAATCCCCTTCAACAAAACCCTCTACGTTTCCTAAGACATCACTAAAGGTACACCCAATATCGGTGTCGCTACCTTGTCCACCATATTGAAGGGCTAATGAAAGTTGGAGATTGAGACGGAAAGGTTCGCACAAAAATCCAAGACCAATACTCTCAATAAAATTACCTGCAACCTGGTCAGCAATACCGGTAAAAAATTGTTCAGGATTTTGAATAAAAGAAGGACTACCTTTGAAACCAGAATTTATCCAGTTAATTGTTGATTGACTGATTTGGCGAATAAGAGTTTTTGCAAGTACTGTTACAAGGTTATCAAGAACATACTCTTTTGCTGCTTTAATCGTATTTTGAACAGCGTTTTCTATATGAGTAGGTGCATTTACAAGATCTCCTACTGGCACAGGTGCCTGTGCTTGAATTTTTTGAGGGAGACTAAAAAAAGAAACAGGAATAATAAGTGGCACAATAATAAAAGGTACAAGCCACTTACACATTTTTTTAAAAGTTACCAACATATAGGAACACGACGGGCCACCCCGTGTATGTCGTAACCTTATTATATGGTGTTCATCAAAAGAGAACCATGCTCAGACTGTTGAAAAGTCACATTTTTTTGCAAGAAAAATATTTGATATGCTCCAAAAGAGTTTCTCAATTGTTTTGAAAAGGTGTTGTATGCTCCGATTCCAGGAAGTGCACTAATAGGATCATCAAAAAAGCTTCGCATTGCCGTTATACTTTCAACAACTGCAGACATACTGTTTATAAGATTGAGATGAAGAGAAAGGGCTGTTTTTGGTACCTGTATAGAAAGTAGATTTTTAAGTGTCCCCGCATAGCTATCTATAATAGGAGAAAGTCCTGCTAGATCCTGAGCTCTCTCTGAGGTAATAGCGGCTTCAAATATATCTATTTCATGTTTTTGTCCTGCTGGGGTGGGGTTATTGTTGAAAGCTTTTCCAACGGCATTTCCATATTGTTTGAGCGCCTGTGTACTTATGTCTTGATTAACAAAGAGGTCACTTTCCGAATATGTAGTGAATGTAAAAGGTTTTTGATTTTCGAGGAGTTCTTTAATGATGTTTTCCTGAGTGATCGGACTCACACTCGCTCCCGTTTTTTGTTTTAAAGAAAGGTATTCTTCAAAAAAAGCACGAGAAAATTTGTCTGTTTCAGTCAGATTTTCTTCCTCATTTTTAATGCTTGAAATAGTCTCTGCTCCACTTCCTGCACCCGTTACTTTAGGATTTTTTCCAGCAATAACTTCGTCTCCGTCATTTTCCCCATCCCCATCACTATCAGCCTTGCTCGGGTCTGTCCCCCACAACACCTCTTCCCAGTCTTTGAGGCCGTCTTGGTCAGTGTCTTCCGAAGAAGTATTTTGAAGAGCTTTTTCTACGATCAATCCTGATTTTTCGGGTATTGGAACGAATGTTTGAGGTTTAAAAGTCTGTGTAGCAAAGAAAATAAGACCTCCAGCAACAGAGATTGATGCTATAAGTAGAAGTATTCGTGAGCTTGGCATGTAGATATTGTACACCACAACATCACAAGTTCTATTTTAGAGATTCACCATAAATACAAAACCAGGTTCTTTTGATGTGAATGTGATGTTATTATTTTGAAAAAGACGAATTATATCTATAAGATCGTTAGTAGCTGTCACAACAGCCTTACTATATGTTTCATATTCTGCCGAATCTTCTGTGTTTGCTATGCGAAGGATGATTTCACTAAGTGTTTTGTAAGAATTGCTCAGTTTAGTGTTCGAAACCAAGGCTTTTTCAGGAATACTTGTAATGTCTTGTATGTTCTGGGCAAGTATTCCATACGAAAGGCCTACATTTCTTAAGGCATCTCTACTTGTTTGAGATTTTTTTTCAAAAAAAGTATTCCAAATCTGAAGTTCTAGAGAGTTTTTCTGTGCTTGGGCTGAAATAAAGACCCCAAGAGTGTTTCCATAGACCTTAAGTTGGTTTTCGGGCTGTTTTACTTCTGGAGCTTTGGTTACCGGTGTTTTAATAGGAGGTTTACTTTGTGCTGTGCTTGTTTCTGTTGAGTTTTCTTTTGTTGTTGGTCGAGCACTGATAGTTTCTTGCTGTTTACTAACAAACTCCTTATCGCCTACCCCATCCCCATCACTATCAGCCTTGCTCGGGTCTGTCCCCCACAACACCTCTTCCCAGTCTTTGAGGCCGTCTTGGTCAGTATCAATCAAACTCTCAGGAATTTCTCCTATAGTTTGTTTAATTTCTTGTGGCTGTATATTTTCCACATCCTTTTCTTTAAGAATAAAGAAAAGGACTACAGGTATGGCAACAAGTACGATGATACTTATAAGAATAAAGTGCCTATGCATACTTATAGTATACTAGGTGTAATGAAATTTATTCTAAATTGTATAAAAAATGTTCGTTTTCTCGGAGCCTTCTCTTTGATCCTCATGATATTTTTTGTGACCCCTTCTGCTCTTATTGCCCAAGTCCCCTTCGGAAGTACGGTGGTAAGTGTTGTCCCTTGTGTTAATGGTTTGTGGATCACTATGGGAGGTACAGGTATACCTGGTCTCTATATGTATCTCTATGGTGCTTCAGTATCACCTTTCCTTTCAGGTCCCTTGAGTCACCCTGGTCAAAGTGCTGTTGGGTATGCAAGTGCTCCTGCGCCGTGCCTCGTGCCTTGTTTTGTCGGACTTTGCCCAATAGGTTTTGGCCTCACTATTTTACCGTTTCATGGGACATCTCTCTAAAGAGTTTTTTAGAAAGTTCTATCCATGTTTGAAGCGAAAGATCCTCTGATCGAGCTTGTATAGCAACAGAGCATTCAGTAAAAGCTTTTACCACATCTTCTTTTTTAAAAAGTTTTGTGAGATTGCCTGCGAGTTGTTTTCTTTTTTGACCAAATCCTGTTTTTATAAGAGTAAAGAAGAATTTTCCAGGAACATTCTCAAG
>JBJOQC010000023.1:0-4959 GCA_046050145.1 Candidatus Parcubacteria bacterium
GTTGGAACAATAAAAATAAGGTCTAGAATAGCGATGGCAATCATGAGAATTATAATGATCACCGGATATATCATCGCCCCTTTCACCTTTTTTTGAAGCTGATACGACTTCTCCATCTGCATACCTACAATCTTCAAAGAATCCACCAAATTTCCACTCTCCTCTCCTGCCTTAACCATTGAAACAAAGAGGCTCGAGAACACCTTAGGAAACTTTGCCATTCCGTCGCTCATGGTACTTCCTTTATTGATCGTATCTTCGAGATTTTGGAGAATGCTCTTAAATTTTTTATTTTTTGTCTGACGCTCCATGATCGAAAGAGCGCGAGACAAAGCCAGTCCAGCCTCAAGCATGGCCCCAAGATTTTTGGCAAAAATAATCTTATCCGCCATTTTTACTCGACCAAAAAGAGATATGCTCCCAAAAGAAAAACGTCGCTTTGAAATTTCAACAGCTGAAACGATCGTGAGACCGTCTTTTCGAATCTCTCGATACAAAGCAAATTTATCCTGCGCTTCGCGGTTGTCTTCTACCGTTTTTCCATCTTTATCAAGAGCTTTAATTTTAAAAAGTGCCATAGAGAAATTGAAAATTATTCTGTTATAACACGGAGAACTTCTTCAATTGTTGTTACACCCTGAACTGCTTTGAAAATACCATCCTCGAGCATGGTCATCATTCCTTCTTTTTTTGCCTGAATTTCAATATCATCTGAAGTGCCACCCTTCATCATAATCTCTTTAATAGCAGGAGACATTTTCATAACTTCATGAATACCAACACGTCCACCAAAACCATCCTCATGTTCTGTTGAAGGTTTTGGCTTCCAAAAAGGCACCTTGTCCCACGTATCAGCCTTTCCCACAATCTTTTCTTCTTTGAGAGCGTTAAGCACCTTGTCGAGATTAACAAGCTTCTTTAAATTTGTAATTTCTGCATCAGTAAGAAAATGTTTTTCTTTACTGTCTGAAAGTTTACGAATCAAACGCTGAGCAATAATCACACTAATAGTTGAAACAATAAGAAAAGGTTCGATCTTCATATCAACAAGTCGAGGTATAGCACCTGCAGCAGAGTTTGTGTGGAGGGTTGAAAGCACAAGGTGACCTGTAAGAGCAGCGTTCACAGCAAGAGAGGCTGTTTCTCCATCTCGAATTTCTCCCACCATAATAATATCCGGATCTTGTCGCACAAGAGAGCGAAGTCCTGAAGCAAAGGTAAAACCAATCTCTGGCTTCACTTGAGTCTGATTTACTCTCTGCATTTGATATTCCACCGGATCTTCAATGGTTGAAATATTTACATCAGGAGTATTCAAAATATCAAGCACCGTATACAAAGTTGTAGTTTTTCCAGATCCAGTAGGTCCTGTAGTCAAAATCATACCTGAAGCAAGCTTGGTAGCGTCGTGAATACGCTCGAGTCCTTCACCATGAAAACCTAGAGCTTCAAGAGTGAAGCCTGACACATTTTCTCGGAGTAGTCGCATTACAATCTTTTCTCCATAGTATGTTGGAAGTGTAGAAACACGGAAAGAAACCTTTTCTCCATCCATATCTATTTTGAATCGTCCGTCTTGAGGAAGACGCTTTTCATCAAGCTTGAGGTTTGAAAGCACTTTAATACGAGCAGCTATAGAAGGTGCAACATTCTTAGGTAACACCATCGCATCATGAAGTAGTCCGTCAATACGATAGCGCACTACCACTTGGTTTTCTTGAGACTCAATGTGAATATCGGAAGAATTCTGAATAATTGCATGCTTCAAAAGTGTGTCCACAATACGCACCACAGGCACATCTTCTGCCATCTTCTTCAAATCTTTTTCATTCACCTCTTCACCTCCCTGCTTGTCAGCAACCATCTTCAGAGTATTTGCCTCCATTTGGATAATATCTCCAAACTCAGCCTTGAGACTCTTTTGATATTGAAGAAGAACACTTTTCATCGAATCCCCATCAGTAAGTCGTGGCGTAATCTTTAGTCCTGTCTTCTTTTTTATAAAATCAATCGCAGGAAGATCATCTGTATCAAGCATGGCAACTTCGAGTGCATCTTTTGTTTTGCGGAAAGCAACAATATTGTGATTACGCGCAATCGGCTCAGGAATAGCAGAGAGAATTTCAAAATCAATTTTCTGACTCTTAAGATCCACGAAAGGTATACCGAGGATATACGCCTGCATACGACGAAGATCATCTTCGCTGATTTTATTCTGGTTAACCAAGACCTTGTCGAGACGAGTCCCCTTCTTAACAGCTTCTTTCTCTGCCGCGTCAATATCAGCCTTGGAAACAAGACCTGAATCGGCAATAAATTCCTTTAGTTGTTTGTCATCTATGTGCACAGGAGAAATAAAAAATTAAAGAGAAAAGGTTAAAAATCACCCTTAATCTTCCACCTTTTAAGTATACAACGAGGATAGATGTTCGACTTCAAAAAATGTTGATAAAAAAACCGCGCATGAAGTGCGCGGTTTTTTATTCTTACTTTAGTCACAAATTGCCACCCTAAAACCTCCCGTCGTACTATTGTCTTTTATAGTAACTTTATTTCTGTCAACCTCAACGGCCGAGTCATCATCGTACATGGCCAAACCATCACTCCAATTAAATATTGTAGTTTTAGTAGAATCACCATTTATACCAGTCTCGTTACCTTCAGCGTCATGCCAATTACCATCACTTATTTGTCTAAAAGAAACACCTGAAGATCCATAGAAAGAAGAGCCTGCTGGTTTAGCTGTTGTATATCGCCACACTTTATAGGTACAACCAGCACCATCGTCACATATGTTTCTTGCACCGCTAAGCAGACTAACTTCAACCGCTTCAGTTGAGGCATTTCCTGTTTCAGCAAAAATACAAGACCCCACACCTCCTCCTGCAGAACCACTTCCAACACACAGGAAACCATTCCACGCAAATCCGTCGGCTACGAGTCGAGTACCTCGAGCAACCTGCCTCTTATCTGATCCAGCAGGGCAAATCAAATTATTAGAACCATTACATGTTGCAGAACCAAATCTTTCGCACGCACTATTGCCAATGTCTCCTGCAAATTCAAGTCCACCCCCAACAACATTACCTCCACCTGTCGCACCACCAAACGAACATGCCGTTCCACTCCATGTACCCCCAAGAGAAGTACATAACGTTGCGGTCGGAGCCGAAACTGTTACCGTAGGACCTGTTGGGTTTGTGATTGTGATATTTGGACCGCCTGTAATGTTTGTAATCGAACCTCCTGTTCCGCCAGAACCACCTTTAGAAATAACGATTCTTGCAAAACCGCTTGTCGCATTTGATCCTCCTGTAGCTGTAAAATTAGGAGTATTCGCTGGAGCTATACCGCCTGTGCCAACATGTAGCCTCACCTCACCTGAGGTGGTTATTTCTGTTATAACACCAAAAGTTGTACTTCCACCGTTTATATCTGAAGCAACAACAGCTGGAGTGGTTCCATTATTTGTTGCACTAGTATAAACCGTCACCACATAAGGCAATCGAATTGTTCCCACTGTAGGAATCCCGCCCGCGCCAGTTATATATTTACCATTCGTAGCAATAGGAAACCAGCCTGAGTCGTATGACACAGAACCACTACTTGTTGCGCTACCGCTGAAAGTAGTCCAACTCGCAAGACCATTTGCATCTGACGTGAGAACCCTTCCAACGCCTTCAGTACCATCTTGAATTTGTATAGAGCCTGGCACTTTAATAAGAGAACCGTTTGTGCTTGAACTCATAATCAAACCGACCTTTCCACTTGATGAACCAGGAACTGCATTGTATCTAAGCTGAAGTTCCTGATTTGAAGCAAGGATAGAAAATGCATTTGACGCACTTGAAACTATATTTGAAAAGAAAAGTCTTCCGGAATTTTGGGTGTCGCCAGTATCTGGAGCTAAATTAATGCCATTTGCCCCAGCAGCTTGAACCGTAAACTTCGTATCAGGACTTGCTGTTCCAACACCAACCCTTCCATTCAACACAAGTAATCCATTTGCGTATGGAGTTCCTGCTGCGTTCTGACCGTTAATAATCAGATTCCCCACTTTTGTTTGACCTACAGAGCCAACATGAATAGGTGCGTCACAACCAGGTTGTCCCGTAGTACATCCCGGAGGGGTTGCGAGAGGTGGAGTCCAATCAGCAAATACATATGAAACCCCCACACTCAACATGAGAGCGAGAGTCACTATCTTTATTCCTTGTATTATCTCTTTTTTAAAATTTTTCATTTTTTTATTCTTTTATTACTTGCTGACTATTATCGACTTCTTTTAAAGTTTTAACCAGATCGCTATTACTTATATCTATCGGAACCACAGTTGTATCAATTTTAGTCAAAGTTTCTTGTTCTTCTTCCGGAGTCAGAACAATCACAGATTCAGTAAGATTAGATTCATTATCACGATTTTTATTAAAAAACATCAAAGAAACCAGTGCTACTAAAAAAATAAGTATCAAAAACAAATACAAAGTCTTTTTTGAACGGTGTGGAGCTTCTATAAGTTTTTGAGTTTCGTCCATATGTAAGGAATTAATTTGGCGATATTACTGGTCCCTTAAGAATAACATTTACAGCAGGATTCAATGAACACTGCCCAGATGAAGTTGTTTGTGAACTATCAGTAACATCAACAATAATATTCTTAAGACCTGTTGTTGTATACACTCTCTGTATTTCACTTGCACCCGCAGCTGTTCTCACAACAGGAACCACAAAACCTGATCCGTTCCATGTATATACATAATCAGGATTTCCTCCCACGACAGAAGCTCTGTATTTAACGGCAGTACCGACTTCAACCGTTGTTGTTGCATTACCAAAAAGGTCAAAGACTGAACAGGTAACATCTAGCGGGTCACCATTACCTGAAGCGGGATTAACTTGAACATTTATAAAATCAAAGGCATTTCCAGGACAATCAATTCTAAACAAATACGGAATTGT
>JBJOQC010000024.1:0-3814 GCA_046050145.1 Candidatus Parcubacteria bacterium
AGGACTCATATATCGAGGAAATAAAGTTGTTAATTGGGATCCCAAGGGCCAAACAACCATTTCCGATGATGAAATAGTGCATGAAGAAAGAAAGGCTGTTTTGTATACATTTAAGTACTCAAAAGACTTCCCCATTTCAATATCAACCACAAGACCTGAAACAAAAGTTGGCGATACTGCTGTTGCTGTACATCCTGAAGATCCTCGCTACACACAATACATAGGAAAAACATATACAGTTACTTTTTGTGAGGTACCTCTCGAAATAAAAATTGTCGCAGATGAAAGTGTTGATAAAGACTTTGGAACAGGTGCTCTAGGAGTCACTCCTGCTCATAGCCAAATAGACTGGGAAATAGCACAAAGACACGGACTCCCTCTCAAACAAGTGATCAATGAGTACGCAAAAATGACCGTGGGTGGTGAAAATATCCTTGGTAAAAAAACAACAGAAGCAAGAGAGGTGGTTGTTGCATGGCTCAAACAAGAAAACCTCCTTGAAAAAGAAGAGGGGGTAAACCAAAACATAAGTACAGCCGAAAGAACAGGCGGTATCGTAGAACCTCTACCTAAACTCCAGTGGTTTATTGATGTAAATAAAGAATTCATACTTCCCCACTCAGAGATTTCGGGAATTCCTTCAGGAAGTAAAACCACACTGAAAGTAATCATGAAAAATGCTGTGGAATCAGGACAAATTAAAATTATTCCTGACCATTTTGAAAAAACCTATTTCCACTGGGTTAACAATCTTCGTGATTGGTGCATTAGTCGCCAAATCTGGTACGGACATCGAATTCCTGTATGGTACAAAGAAAAAGAAGTGCACTGCGGTACTGAAGCACCTCAAGGTGAAGGTTGGACACAAGACCCTGACACACTTGATACTTGGTTCTCTTCTGGCATCTGGACATTCTCTACACTTGGCTGGCCTGAAAAAACACCAGACCTCTCTCTATATCACCCAACTGACGTTCTTGAAACAGGACATGAAATCCTCTTCTTTTGGGTTGCCCGAATGATACTTATGACAGGTTTTTGTCTTGGCACTATTCCTTTTAAGCAAGTATATCTTCATGGCACTGTACGAGATGCTCAAGGTAGAAAAATGTCTAAATCCCTTGGTAATGGTATTGACCCTATGGATATAGCGGAAAAGTTTGGCACAGATGCTGGACGTATGGCACTTATTGTAGGAAATACTCCTGGAACCGATACCCGAATATCTGAAGATAAAATAAAAGGATACAAAAACTTTGCAAATAAAATCTGGAACATAACTCGTTTTATCCTCACAAACACCGAGGGAACTTCTTTTGACCCAACTTTCAAAGCATGGACTGTAGAGGATATGAAGCTCACCGAAGAAATTAACACCCTCCTTTCAGAGATTATTCCTGAAATGGATGAGTATAAATTTCATCTTGTAGCTGAGAAGCTCTATCACTATGTATGGCACACCTTGGCAGATGTAATCCTTGAAGAAAGTAAGAGTGTTTTACAAAAAGGCTCAGAGGAACAAAAAAAATCACGCCAGCAATTCCTTCTTTCTACACTTCAAACCATACTCAAAGCCCTCCATCCTTTCATTCCATTCATAACCGAGGAAATCTGGAGTCTTTTGTTGATTCCAAACAAGAAAACACTCATGATCGAAGAGTGGCCACACTCAAATTAATATGCCTTTCGAAACATTATTTTTTTCAATTACAGGAGGTATACTACCCGCTTTTGTATGGCTTTGGTTTTGGCTTAAAGAAGACCGACTTCATCCTGAACCTAAAAAAATATTACTCGAAGCATTCCTCGCTGGGATGCTTATGGTACCGCTTGTAATTCCCTTCCAAAAACTTGCGCTTCCTTATGCAGGTTTTGGAGCACTTTTTCTCTTTACGGTCTGGGCCGGAATAGAAGAAGTCTTCAAATATCTTGCTTCATGGTTTTCTGCACTCAGGAAGAAGGCTTGTGATGAGCCTATTGATGCAATGATATACCTTGTTACCACAGCTCTCGGTTTCGCAGCTGTTGAAAATACACTATTTCTTTTAAGCCCTATAGCTGACCAAAACTGGAGTCAGGCATTTCTCACTGGAAACTTTCGTTTTGTTGGTGCAAGTCTCTTACACGTCCTCGCATCAGCTCTTTTAGGTAGCATGATCGCTCTTTCTTTTTATAAAACAAAAAAGATTCGTTTTTTGTACACACTTATTGGACTTATCCTCGCAACAGGATTGCACGCAACCTTCAATCTCCTTATAATAGAATATACGAAATATCCCGCATTCTTTGCTTTTATCGGAGTATGGATTGGAGCGGTTGGACTCATGCTTTTGTTTGAAAAAGTTAAAAAAATATATCCCAATTAATTAATATTCAATACGTATGGCAAAAAAGAGATCATTTTTTGAAAGACTAACAGGCGCTGTAAGTGTCGATGAATACGAAAACGACCTTGCTCCAAGCGAACCAGAAAATGAGAAAAGTTGGATAGAAGAAGAAAATAGTGAAGGCCAACTTACTGTTGATGTCTATCAAACAAACAGCGAAATTGTTGTGAAAACAATGGTTGCAGGCGTTCGACCTGAAGATCTCGACATCGCAATCACTCGGGACATGGTTACCATCAAAGGAAAACGTGAAGCTGAAAGAACTATTAGCACAGAAGATTATTTTCATAAAGAATTGTATTGGGGTACTTTCTCTCGAACAATCCTCCTTCCTGCTGAAGTAGATGTAGAAGAAGCAGAAGCAACAGAAAAGCACGGACTTCTTACTATCAAACTCCCTAAAGTAAACAAGGATAAACAGGCAAAACTTCGCGTAAAGACTAATTCATAAATAGTAAAAAAACAGCCCTAAGGCTGTTTTTTGATGGTGCCGATGACCAGAGCTGGTCACGAGTTACTAAGTATTTTGTTTCATTACATTCACAAAATCCTAAGTACTCTCGACCCCACCTCGTCTGTCTCGCTCTGATCGACATGACTACGGTTTTCAACTCGGCACACAAGCAAAGAAATTTGCTTGTTCTCGTCCCCTACTTCACTTCGTTCGTGGTGCCGAAGACCAGATTGACGTCAGGTTTCTAAATTCGTTTCACTCATTAAGAACCTCCTGTCCGAGCTCGTCTGTCGCAAAGCGACACGACTCCGCTTTTCAACTCTGGACAAAAGCCAAGTGGTTGGCTTTTTTCCTCGGCATATAAAAACTCCTCTACAGGAGTTTTTAATTGGTGCCGAGGACCAGAGTTGAACTGGTGACCCCCCGCTCTTCAGGCGGATGCTCTACCAACTGAGCTACCTCGGCGTATGTTGGATTCTACAATTTTTAACACTATATCACCTTATATGATGTAGCCTACCAAAACAGCTACCTCGGCGTATGTTGGTTAACTAAATACTAGCTTACTAATTACGTTTTTTGATGTTATCAGCCAAAACAGCTATCTCTCGGCATATATTGGTACCTACTCTTTTTATCTACTATCTATATTTATTCGATGTTACCTACCAAAACAGCTACTTTGGCATGAAGACAAGTTTATAATAAAAGAGGAAAAAGTAAAGATTTGAATTACAAATTATTCTACAGAATTTGTAGTTCCTTCTAACGCTTCACTTGGGTTAAATATAGTTTTAACCCTTTCGACACTCTCTCCAAAACCACCAAATGACTCTACTGCTACATCTACGTAAGGTTGAATAAAGTAATATGCCCCAACAGCAGTACCTATCACAATAACCCAATACAAAGTATGAAAAAATCGTGCCCATTTTTGAGCTCGGTACATTTTTGTAATAATCCTATTGTTATC
>JBJOQC010000025.1:0-5637 GCA_046050145.1 Candidatus Parcubacteria bacterium
GATCCTCGAAAAGTGTACCGAACTTGGTGTTACACATTTTGTTCCAATCATTTCAGAGCGAAGTGAAAAGAAAAATTTAAATTACGAACGTGCACAAAAAATAATTAAAGAGGCGAGTGAGCAGTCGGGGAGAGGGACTTTGCCCGAGCTTGGTGAAACATGTGTGTTACAAGATGTTTTTGAAAAGTACCCTATGGATTTTATCGCTTTCGATTTTTCGGGAACCAAGCTCGAGAATAACAAATTCCAAATAACGAATTCAAAAATTGGAATCTTGATTGGACCTGAAGGTGGTTGGACTGAAAGGGAACTTCAAGTATTTAAAGACAAACATATTCCTTTGTTTACTTTGGGTAATCAGGTTTTACGAGCTGAGACTGCAGCTGTCGCCGTTTCATCACTCCTTCTTTTATAAAAGAAAACCCCGCATCATTGCGAGGTTTTTTGTATTAGTTTTTGGGAGGAGGAAGTATTTCCAATTTGTATCCACAACTCTCGATAAAATTTTTTTCTTCGAGAGTGAGTTCATATCCATCAGCAAGAGAGTTGTATGGTAGTCCGAGTTCTTTCTCTAAGTCATGAGCGCCACCTTTGCTCAGAAGACTTGCACTTGTCAGTCTGAATTCGGCGGGATAAAAATGCCAAGTCATTTTTTCTGGGTCAGGTATTTCATTCACGATGATACCATGTTCGGTGAGCCAGTCGACGAAATCATGGTTTGATTCACAGGTAATCACGCCTTTCTTTTTGTTACATACATATATGTGAATGTTAAGACGGCGTGTTTCTCGAATTACTGTTTCAAAAAAATGTGAACCTTTGAGAGTGATCTTCATTCGTCCCATTGTTCGGTCTCCTTAATTTCGGTGTTCAAAAATCTTGGGTGAGATTAGCATGTGCGTATTTTATTTTCAAACAAAAACCACCGAGTTGTCGGTGGTTTTTGTTTGAGTATTTTATTTTTGTCCTTCAAGCCAGAGCATTACTTTTTCATTTGTCAGTACCATTCGTACATACGCTTCTGCGCGAAGCGGTTCGGTACCTTTGTGCATTTTTAAAATATTATCAACTTCTTTTTGAACCTGATCTTTCTCTGGTTCTATTTTTTCTGCTTCAGCAATACGCGCAATTATGAGCTGAAGTTTTGCTCTTTTTTCTGCAGACTCAAACCATTCTTTTCTAATGTCTCCGTCAGTCTTTTTTATATGTTCAAGATATTTTTCGTACGTTGTTCCGGCACGTTCCACATCTCCTTTAAATTGTGCTGTCATCCGATCAAGTTCTGCTTCAACTAAAATAAGTGGTATTTCAATTTTCGATTCCTTGATGAGAGTCTCTGTCATGAGACCTCGTTTTTTATCTTTTACTTTCCACTCTTTTTCTTTTAAAACATTCTCTTTAATTTTATTTTTGAAGTCAGTAACATCTTTAAAATCACCAACACTTTTTACAAACTCATCGTTAAGTTCTGGAAGCTCACCTTCTTTTACTTCTTCAACAAATTTTTCATGATCATGTGCTTCGTTTGTCTCATGAAGTTTTTCATGTGCTTTATGTTTTCTGATTTCAAGAATTACATCTTCAATATCTTTTTCGGTCACTTCAATTTTTTCACCACCCTTCATTCCTTCTTTTGCAATTTTTTTATAGTCAGGCAAAGTTACTTCAGGAGTAACATATACTTTTATTTTGAACTCAACAGGAGAGCCTTCAGCAATTTTAGTGATAGTGATATGTGGGTCACCAAACATAGAAAGTTTACTTTCTTTAATTACTTCAGGCCACGCATCTTCAAGAGAGTCATACGCTGCCTCTTGAAGGATTTTGAGTGTACCAAGTTTCTCAGCAACAATTTTTTCAGGCACATTACCTTTTCGAAAACCAGGCATCTCTGCTTCTTTTGCAAGATTGCGGAGAGCTTTTGCTTTTGCCTTTTCAAGAACTTCTACAGGAATTTCTCCTGTTATTTCTGCTTCTGATTTTGGAAGCTTTTTAATTTTGATGTTTTGATATTTCATGGTGTGCAAGTTTATATTATATTTGTAATATCTGCAATAAAAAAACACCACACAACATGTGGTGTTTTTTTACTATCTCTACTGTGCCTGAAGTTCTGTATCGATGCTACCAAGTTCTGTATCGATACTATCGATTGCTGTCGCTTGTAAGTCTGCTTCAATTGAGCTTACTTCGTCAGAATCACTTTGAGATTCTATAATATACATTTCATCGTTCTGTCCGTATTGAGCCTGTTCTTTTTTATATTCCATCTCCTTCCAGAAATAGATTCCACCAAGGATGATAAGAATAACAACAATAACGAGTCCTACCATTGGACCGACAGACTTTTTAGTTGGAGGTATCGGGTTTCCTCCAAAAACTGGTTGTTGTGGTTGGTTTGTATCCATAACGTATGAATTTAATTATTAATTAGTTGTGGTAGAAGTTGAGGTTGCTGTCTCTGTTCTGTTGGTTCCTGTTTTTATGCTCGCTACTGCATTTTGTAATGATCGGTGTGATTCTTTGAGGTTTTCTTTTATGCTCTCAAGAAGTGTTTTGAATGTGGTGTCGAGAGCCTCTTTTGGATTTTCACTAAGGAGTGCATCACGAACTGCTTGCTCGAGCTTACTTGCATCCGTCTTCGCTTCTGCTATTTCTGTCTTAGCTTGCGCAATAAAACGATTTGCTTCTGTGATATCAACCCCACGTTCACTTACTTTTTGTATTCGTGATTCTGTGCGGAGAACAAGTTTTTCTACGCGTTCAATCATAGCTCCTGTCTTCTCTATAATGTTTGCTGCGTGACGTTCAATTCTCTTCTTTGCATCTTCCTGTAGTTTTGATTTTCTCTCTTCTCTTCTTTCTGTTGTACTTGCTCTCACATCTTCAATTTTTTGCTTTCGATCTTCTCTTCTCTCTGTACTGCTTGCTCGTATATCTTCAATCTTTTGTTTTATCTCAGCTCTTTTTTCTGTAGTGCTTGCCCTTAAGCCTTCTCGTTTTTGTTGTAATTCGATTCGCTTTTGTTCAATCTGGTTCTTTGTTTCAATTCTTCTCGCTTCTATGTCTTTAACGTTTCGGGTGTTGGTAGTTTCTACTTCGTCACTTGATGATTCTTCCTCTGCGTGTGTGTATGTAGGTACTCCTACAAACGTAAGAGCTACAAGTGTAATAGTTATGTATTTGTATGCTGAATTCATAATAATTATGTATGGTTAATAAAGTTTTCTCAGTATAGCAAAATACCCCCGAAAGCCCTAGGGCTTTCGGGGGTATTTTGTAGTATCTATTTACTAAATTTATCTTTATAAAGCTTAATTCCTCGTTCAAATGCCTTTTCAGCGTCCTTCTTTCCTTTAAAACCACTTACTTCTACTATTTTATTCTGAAGTTTTTTGTATGTAGAGTAGAAATGTTCAATTTCTTTAAGGGTGTGAGGGTTGATGTCTTTAAGGTCTTTGATCTCATTCCATCGAGGATCTGAAATCGGTACCGCAATTACTTTGTCGTCTGCATCCCCGCTATCAATCATTCCCATAATGGCTATAGGTCGAACTCGTACGAGTATTCCTGGCATCAATGGGTATGTGGTAAGAATGATTACATCAATAGGATCATTGTCATCCCAGAGTGTCTGAGGAACAAAACCATAATCAAAAGGGAAGTCTTGAGCAGTATGAGCTACACGATCAAGGGCAATGAGTCCTGTTTCCTTGTCTACCTCATATTTATTTTTAGAACCTTTGTTTATTTCAACAACAACATTGATCTCGTCTTTTGTACCTGGAGCTATATCGTGCCACAAATTCATAGAATTGTTTGTTTATATAATAACGCTAAACTTTATTGTACCTCTTCTGGTGTAGTTTTCTCTACTGTTGGAGCAGCTTCCTCTTTCTTAGAGCTTGTTGATTTAATATCAATCTTCCATCCAGTAAGTTTTGCTGCAAGACGTACGTTTTGACCGCCTTTTCCGATAGCAAGTGACTGTTGGTCTTCGGCAACTTGTACTGTTGCTCGTTTTTCTAATTCAACAATCTCGATACTGAGGACTTTGGCTGGAGAAAGTGCTTCTTCGATAAATTTCTTAGGGTCTTCTGACCATTCGATGATGTCTATCTTTTCACCACCGAGTTCACTCATAACAGTAGAAACACGTACCCCACGTTGTCCTACGAGAGATCCTACAGGATCAATATGGCTGTCTTTTGAGTGTACCGCTATCTTTGAACGGCTTCCTGCTTCACGAGCTGTTGATTTTACTTCAACTACTCCTGACGCTATTTCTGGAGACTCTGCCTTGAAAAGCTCTGCAAGGAAACGTGGGTGTGAACGTGAAATACGAAGGAATATACCCTTTGGAGTTTCTTCTACTCTATAGAGATACCCTCGCACTCGCTCACCTTGGCGATACTTTTCACCAGGGATTTGTTCATCATATGAGAGAAGTCCTGTTGCTCTACCCATATCAACGAAGATATTTCCTCGTTCAATACGCTGTACGGTACCAGAGACAATTTCTCCTTCACGTGCACCGTATTCTTTGAGAACCGAAGCTTTTTCTGCTTCACGAATCTTCTGGATAATAACCTGTTTAGCTGTTTGAGAAGCGATACGACCAAAATCACTCTTATTTTCAAGAGGGAAGATGAGTTCTTCACCGAGGTTCACACCTTTTTTGATCTTTTGAGCATCACTAATAAGGATATGGTGTTCAGGATTAAAAAGAACCTTCTCACCTTCCTTTAGAGTGTTTTCAGTATGTTCTGTGATCTCAGCATCCTTGTCCATGATCACTTGAGATTCATCAACAACAATTTTTACTTGGTAAAATTCAGTAGAACCACTTGAAATATCGAATTTAGACTTAATAATCTGGCCTTTTTTGCCATATTCTTTCTTGTAGGCAGTTGCAAGAGCCATTTCAATGGCTTCAAAGACCTTTTCTTTTGCTATGCCTCGCTCTTCTTCGAGCTGTTCAAGTACTGAATGTATTACTTTTAGATCAAACATATGTGTATTTTTAGTATTTATAAGGCTTAGAATAAGGCTTTTTTAAAAAAATAAATTCGCCCTTTTGGCGAATTCCGAGAAAAGCTATTCCGAAGCTACCCCTGCAGTATATACCAAAGCAGTACAAAAGTCAATCATACAGATTTTCAGATTTTTATTGGAACTAGGTTGTTGTTTTGAACTTATTAACAGGGTGTATTGCGTCTATATATAGAGGGGCGTATGATGTATGTATACGCAATGTCACTACTATCACGATATAGCGGATTGTTTTTAGTTGTAGCTACACTTGTATGTAGTGTTTTTGTTTTTTCTCCGCAAGCAGAAGCTGCAGAGGTGCCTCTTACGGGTTGGGGATGGTCTTCAAATATTGGTTGGATTAGTTTTAGTAGTGAAAGTGACGGAGCTACAGGAGGTTCTGCTTATTCAGTGAAGCTCAACGATCAGACAGGTGTTATTTCTGGTTTTGCATGGTCAAACTCTGTTGGATGGCTTTCTTTTAACCTTGCTGACGTTGCTCCATGTCCTCTTCAGACTGAAGATGAGGGTAGTAAGCAAGCTCGAGTTAAAAATATGACGGGTGGAGGTACTCGTGAAGTTATTGGTTGGGCCCGTATGATTAAT